>DGYJ01000116.1:11252-16107 GCA_002396665.1 Bdellovibrionaceae bacterium UBA5009 | reverse complement strand
CAAAAGAAGAAAATAAAGGGACTTTTTATTTTCTATCTAGTCTATGCCTTTTTATTATCCTAGTCGCCACAGTCGGTGGCTTTGGAAGCTTCTTCAATTCACTCATTTCCCCTCAGATTCGTTGCTATAATAGGTACGGGGCTTTTGTCGCCTTCTTTTCTCTAGCCGCTCTGGGGCTTTTTTGGAGTCAAAACCAATTTCAATGGCTAAAAAGTCTGAAAGTAGGATATCGATCAACTTTTCTTGCTGCCGGATTAATGATTTTCGCCACAATAGACCAAATCCCCTCGAAAATGTTTACTACTAAGTACGAGCTAGCAAATGACCAGTACGCAGAGGAAGAACAATATGTGAACGCTATTGAATCACGAAGAAAAGAAGAGGACATGGTCTTCCAGCTGCCATTTACGGAATACTTTGGGGATGGTGGCGGGCATCATAAAATGCAGGATTATGATAACGGACGCCTTTATCTGCATTCACATAAAACGAGATGGACTTGGGGGTCTGTATCTGCCCGTGACGGAGGATGGTGGAAAACTACTGCGCAGCTCCCGGAAGAAGAATTAATACAAAAAATTCTACTGGCTGGATTTACTGGAATCAGTATTGATACCCATGGTTACTCTGATGATGCAAAGTTAAAAACTTTACAAAAAGTAACCGGCATAGACCCAATTTTAAGTTCAGGCGGTCGCTATGCTTTTTTTGATCTCGTTCCAAAAATTGAAAAAATGGCCGACTTTCTTAATTCAAGCGATGCAGCATTTCTTCGCCTAAAAATACTTAATTCGCTCTTCCCAAATTACAATGTCGGCGTTTATGAAGCAGAAAAATCTGGCGATACATCCTGGCGCTGGTGTCGACAAAAATGTGCTATCTGGCTTAAAAATGCCCTCAATACTCCTAGAAAAATTCGCCTCCACATTAAAGTGAAGTCAACAGGACCAAAAGATGTAACTTTTTTATACATGGACACAAAAAATGAACTGGTTTCAGAGACTACAGCAAGCATTGATATTGTTTTAAAACCACTGTTCAATCACCGCTTCTACTTGGAAAGCTCTGGAGAACGTGTCTTTGCTCCAAATGATAGCAGAAAAATGTATTTTCAAATTTTAGAATTCAATATTGAAGAACTAAAGTTCTAACTTGGGGTGTCGATAATCCGTGCGACCAAGCTAGAGGAGCTTGATTCCAAGCTTGCTCAATGAGATGACATATTACCTATGTCAATTGGAATTGTTATACCTAGCTACAATGAAAAAGAGAGCATCGTTTCCTTATTAAAAGAGCTACATGCAGTTGCTCCAGGCGTCGAACTTGTCGTCGTCGACGATTCCCCCAATCAAGACACTGTCGCTTCCATCAAGGCAGCCAATTTACCGTCGACCCATATTATTCATAGAACTGCAAAGGGCGGGCGAGGCTCTGCCGTTCTTGAAGGATTAGCTTATTTGTTACAAAAAAACTGTGATTTATATCTTGAAATGGATGCTGATTTTTCTCACCCACCATCTGAACTACCTGGAATATTGGCTAAGTTACAAAATGAAAACTTGGATATGCTTATTGCTAGCCGCTACCTTCCAGAAAGAAAAATTATCAATTGGCCACTTTCGCGTAGACTTTTTTCAAAGGCTTCCAATATTCTTGCAAGATTTGTTTTAAATATTCCAATTGCTGATTATACAAATGGCTATCGTTGTTATTCAAAAAAAGCAGCTGCCCATGTTGTTAAGACATGCGGAAAATACGGCAAAGGCTTTATTAGTCTAAGTGAAATTTTAGTAAATTTGTACTTCGCCAACTTCAAAATTGGCGAAACTCCAACTCAATTTGTGAATCGAGTTCGAGGAGAAAGTTCTGTTAACCATCAAGAAATAAAAAATGCCCTCATTGGTCTATTTAAAATTTACAAACTGAAAAGAAAATTGGAGATTTCAAGCCATTATGAATAATTGGAAGAATTTTGTATCAGAAGAGTGGAATCGTCGAATAGCATCTCGCCCCCAAGATCCAATGAAGTTTCCTTTAATTGACCAGACTTTTAATGCTGAAGAAATTGTAGCGGTCATGGACGTTGTTATGTCTGGCCAATTAACCATGGCTCATAATGTTCGTGAATTTGAAAAAGTTTTTGCATCCCATGTTGGCGCGCCCTATGCGGTTATGGTCAATTCTGGATCATCGGCAAATTTGCTTGCATTTGCTGCTGCTGCAAACTTTCAACGCAAAAATCATCTCAATGTCGGTGACGAAGTCCTTATTCCTGCTGTTTGTTGGTCTACAAGTGTGTGGCCCATTTTTCAAATGGGTCTGAAGCCAATCTTTGTAGATGTCGACCCGATGACTTTAAATGTGGACATCGGCGATCTAGAGAAAAAAATAACATCCAAAACGAAGGCTCTTTTGGCCGTTCATATTCTAGGAAACTCAGCGCCAATGTTAGAGCTGATGGCGGTGGCAAAAAAGAATGGATTGATTGTTATTGAGGATACGTGTGAGTCATTGGGTAGCTTGGCTGACAAAAAATACTTGGGAACTCACGGGGCTTTTGGAACTTACTCATTTTATTATTCTCACCATATGACAACGGGCGAAGGCGGAATGGTCGTTTGTCAAACTCAAGAGGACTACGATCTTCTGAAATGCCTACGCGCCCATGGTTGGTCTCGTGAACTCAGTAACAAACAAGAGCTTGAAAAAAAATATTCCGACGTTGACCCCCGATTCCTATTTGTCAACATGGGTTACAATGTTCGCCCAATGGAAATCCAAGCAGCACTGGGCCTTTGTCAGCTTAAAAAACTAAACGAAATGAATTCCAACCGTGTCTTTAATCAGAACGCTTTGGTCAATGCAATTCAGTCCCATAAAAAGTGGGATCACCAGTTCGAATTCATTAAAGCGGCTCCAGGTACTGATCCTGTATGGTTTGGATTTTGTGGCCTATTAAATCAAAAATATGCTAACAGAAGACAGCAGTTTTTAACTTATTTATCTTCAGCAGGAGTGGAAAATCGTCCGATAGTAAGCGGAAATTTTGTTCGCCAACCAGCTTTACAGGGACTTGGTTTGGATCTTAAGCCTGAAAATTTTCCCGGTGCGGAACGGATTCATAAAAATGGATTCTTTATTGGTCTTCACACTAACAAATTAACTGATGCTCAACTTAATCGTTTAGCAGATGTTTTTTTAAGTTTTGAATTTTAATTATGAAAAACAGGCTAAAAAAAATTTTACGCCTATTTAAATTACAAGTTGCCCACTGGCTAGTCTTTGGGCGCTTTTTACCTTTTACTGAGGCAAAAAAAGTCGCCCAACTTTCTGTCAATGAAGGCAGCTCGGTCTACGATCTTATTTACAGAAACTATCATGCCAACGACAGCTTTTTGCGAAATATTAGAAATGCGAAGCTCAACCATCTTTATTTCATTCACGAAGCTCGCTTGAAAATGGTTACTCAGTGGCTTCCAAAAGCCAGTAGAATTTTAGATATCGGTGGAGCAAATTGTCCCTTGTACGAAATGGGGTACACACACAACTTTGAATATATGTGTATGGTTGACCTGCCAGTCGACGAAAGACACGCCGACTTTAAAAAAGTATGGGACTATAAAGAGGCCCAAGTAGAAACGCGCTATATGTCAATGACTGACTTAAAGGGATTCCAAGATAATTCTTTCGACCTTGTATGGATGGGGCAAGTCATTGAGCACGTAAGTAAAGAAGATGCTCTGGCTTCTGTGAAAGAAGCCTATCGGGTTTTATCCCCGGGCGGAATGCTGATTATGGACACTCCCAATCGACGTCTTACTAAAATACATGTTAACACAGAGGGCCTGGGCGATATCTTTGTCCACCCTGAGCATAAATTCGAATACCAGGCCAATGAGCTTAAAGAGTTAGCTGTGAACGGTGGTTTTGCCACATGCCATCTTCGTGGAGTCTGCGAAATGAATAGATCTTCCAAAGAAGGTAAATTTTATTACGATGACTTTTTTCTTGGAAATCCTTTGTCTGACAAAGCTGAAGACAGCTACATTTTATATATCGAGTGTAAAAAATAGACAAATGAAGGGTATTAATGTGTGTTCTAAAAGTAAATCTATGTGGCCAAAATCAATTCCTACTTTAAGCGCAGACCAAGTTGAAGCTCGTGAAAATTGGATGAAATACTGGCATGAAGTGCTTCCTAGCAAATATGGACTCGTTGAGGACTTTAATCACGGCTACCCTGCTTCACAAAAACCAAAAAATAAAAATATAAAAACTCTAGAAGTTGGAGCAGGGCTTGGTGAGCATTTGTCCTGGGAAGATTTATCCAATCAAGAATATCATATGTTAGAGTATCGGAGCTCATGGGTAGATCTTTTAAAAAAAAAATATCCAAAGCATTATTCTTTCCAGGCTGATATCCAAGAGAAAAACTCTATCTCCAATAAGACATATGATCGTATTATAGCGATACATGTTCTAGAGCACCTACCAGATTTACCTAAGGCACTATTGGAAATTAAGCGGCTTTTAAAGGATGATGGGGAGCTTCAAATAGTCATACCTTGTGAAGGGGGAGTTGCTTATGAGGTTGCTAGAAAAATATCTTCTGAACGTATGTTTAAAAAGAAGTTTGGTATGGATTATAAACCAATCATTCAAGCAGAGCATCTAAATACTGCCTGGGAAATATTAAACGAGCTCAAAAGCGCTGGATTTAAAACAAAACATTCGCACTTTTTCCCTCTTCGTGTTCCCAGTGTTCAGCTGAATGTATGCATTGGCATGGTCTTGATCAAAAAATAGTGCTTAGCTTTTAAGCGCCATCATTGCATGGGAGCTGCGTCAAAATTTT
>DGYJ01000116.1:1413-11088 GCA_002396665.1 Bdellovibrionaceae bacterium UBA5009 | reverse complement strand
TGGGAGCTGCGTCAAAATTTCTCAAAATCAGCTTAAACATTAGTCATGATTTCATTTTTTTGATAAGTATTTGTCTTCGATCCTTTCAAGTAGAAAGTATGTATTTTTCATGGAGACAATATGATTATTGTAAAAGCACCACTTCGAATTTCCATAGCAGGTGGGGGCACAGACCTGGCCTCGTATTATTCACAATTCGAATCTACTTTTATTAGTGCTGCCATTAACAAATACATCTATATTTCATTACATCCTATTTTTATTGATAATATCATCCTGAAGTACTCAGAAATGGAGAAGGTCAAATCTCCAGATGAAATTAAACATCCCATTGTACGCGAAGCGCTTAACCAAGTTGGTATTCGTTCGGCCATGGAAATATCATCATTTGCAGATATTCCATCTGGAACTGGTTTGGGCTCGTCAGGAACATTTACAGTAGCTTTATTAAAAGCTCTCTATACCTACAAAAATATCAACCATAACAATATGTCTTTGGCTGAAGATGCTTGCAAAATTGAAATAGAAAAACTTGGGGCTCCAATTGGCAAACAAGATCAGTATATTTCTTCTGTTGGTGGCTTAACTCAATTTCATATTGATAAATTGGGCCATGTCACAAGTAAGCCCCTTGAAATGCCCGCGCACGTTAGAACTGACCTAGAAGAACATCTGCTTTTGTTCTTCACGGGATATTCACGATCTGCAAATGATATTCTAAGGGAGCAAGATCAAAAGACTAAAGAAACCGGCCCAGCAGTTAAATCCAATTCAAATGAAATGATCGAAAATCTTCACACAACGCAAGAGCTTGGAACGAAAATTGGTAAGGCCCTTGAGCATGGTGACCTTAATGAATTTGGAAGACTCATGAATACACATTGGGAGTTTAAAAAGAAAAGATCTAAAAATATGTCTTCAGGAAAAATTGATGAGTGGTACAAAATCGCCATGGAAAACGGTGCTATTGGTGGAAAACTAATTGGCGCAGGTGGTGGTGGATTTCTAATGTTCTTGGCGGACGACAAGCGACGTTTAAGAAAGGCTTTGCGTGAGTCTGGAATGCAAGATGTTCCATTCCGATTTGATAACCTAGGGGCCCAGGTGGTATTACATGACTAAAAAAGTTGCGGTCATTGGTGATTGGCATTTGGCATTTGTTTCGGCATCAGTTCTTGCAGACTGCGGACACACTGTTCAATTGGTTAAGCCTTTGAATCTTAATACTAAGATTTGGGAACAGTTTCCACCAATTCCGGTGATGGAGCCGGGCCTGGATGAGATGATTTCAAAAAATAGATCAGCCCAGCGCTTAAGCCATGTCAATGGGGTCCAACCTGATTTGAATGCCGATTTTTTATGGCTGGCTGTTGATACTCCGGTGAACGATCAAGACGAGCCTCAGCTTGAACCATTAATATATATCGCAAAACAAATTGCCGATCTTAAACATAAACCGCGGGCTCTTATCGTTAGCTCACAAATTCCATTAGGATTTTGCGCAGAGCTAGAAAAAATTATTAATTTACCTGTCGCCTACATCCCAGAAAATTTACGTCTTGGACAAGGTATTGATACTTTTTTTAAAGCCGATCGAACAGTCATCGGTTGCAATGACAGCTCGGTGACTGCAGATGTTCAAAACTTACTTTCAAAGTTTCAGACCGAATTCGTCACATGTAACTCTGTAACGGCTGAAATGGTAAAACACGCTAACAATGCATTTTTGGCGACAAGTATTAGTTTTGCGAACGAGCTTGCTCGAATTGGCGAAAAATACGGTGTTGATAGTGTAACTGTAGGTAAAGCCCTAAAGTTGGATAAGCGAATTGGGAAATCGGCCTACGTTATTCCTGGGCTCGGTTTTGCGGGTGGAACATTGCCACGCGATCTTAGAGTCCTGCAAAAAATTGGTAAAAAAGAAAATGTCCCAACCCAAATTGTTGATTCGGTCTTGCAAGTTAATGAGAACACAACAAAAGCAATTTCAGAAATAGTTAAAGACCATGTGGCACATCATTCTTTAAATAAAAAAGTGCTTATCCTTGGTTATACATACAAAGCTGACACAAATACGCTAAGAAGATCTTTATCTTTAGACATAGCAGAGGATCTTAAAAGATCCGGCTTTGAAGTCTACGGCTTTGATCCAATGATGAACGATCAGGATTTGTCTCAGCTGGAAGGTAAAATAAGTCATTGTAATACATTGAGCATGCTAGGCGCAGAGGTCGCAGTCACTTTACTGATGACTTCAAGACCACACTTTGCACAGCTTGATTGGTCTCAAATTAAAAAATCTAAAAAATCTCTCGTCTTAGATACTCAGAATTTTTTAAATCCAGAACCGATCTTGTCTTCTCAATTTTTATTCAAACGGCTTTGGTCCCCTCTACAAGGAGTATAAAATGCAATCTCTTGCAAATCATGTTGTAGCTATAACTGGGGCTGGTCGCGGAATCGGGAAAGCCATTGCTGAAGAGTGTAAAAAACAGGGCGCAAAGGTTGCCATTTGTGCAAGATCGTCAAGTGACCTTGAACAGGCTTTGGTGGATTTAAAAAAAATTAACTCTGTTCCATGCTATTCTGCGATTTGTGATGTAACTTCTCTAGAGGATACAAAAAGATTTTTTGAGGGGACTGTCAGAACTCTAGGGCCAATCAATGGACTTATTTGCTGCGCAGGAATTTACGGGCCCATTGGTTCCTTTTTAGATAGTAACTTCAGTGATTGGCAAAAGGCCATTGATATCAATTTAAATGGAACAGCCCTAAGCATTCACACATCATATAAATACTTTGATAAATCTCGAGCCGGAAAAATAATTTTATTTTCCGGCGGAGGCCAGGGACCGCTTCCTAATTTTTCTGCCTACGCCACAAGCAAAGGTGGAATTTGGCGTCTAACTGAAACTTTAGGTGCTGAACTTGCAGTAAAAAATATTTTCTTAAATTCGATAGCCCCAGGCGCAGTAAATACAAAGTTACTTGATGATTTATTAAAAGCGGGACCTGAAAAAGTTGGACAAGATTTTTATCAAAAGTCTTTGGCACAAAAAGAACAGGGTGGAACTTCGCCTCAGAAATCAGCCGACTTGGTCCTTTATTTTCTTTCTGACAAATCCAATGGCTTGTATGGAAAAACTATTTCTGCTGTGTGGGACCCATTTCATGAGTTTTCTGATTTAGAAAAAATGAGCAGGTCTGATATTTATCAAGTGCGCAGAGTTGTTGAAAACGACGGCGGAACTCGTCCAAAGAAGTAAAAGGAAAAAAAATGGCAAAGTTTTTAGTCACTGGTGGTGCGGGATTTATTGGTTCAACTTTTTGTGATTCAGCCTTAGCGCAAGGACATCAGGTATTATGTTTTGATAATTTTGAAACAGGAGATGAGTTTTTTTTGAACGATGCAAAAAAAACTCAGGCCTTTTCTTTTGTTAAAGGTGATATTCGAGAATTTGATACCCTAAAAGATACTTTTCAAAAATTTAAGCCCGATTGGGTTGTTCACTTTGCTGCAAATGCAGATGTTCGACGTGGACTAGAAAGACCACGCCGGGATTTAGATTACAATACCATTGGCACGTGGAATGTTGTCGAGTCTGCAAGACTGTCTGGATGTCAAAATGTAATGTTTAGCTCAACCGGTTCAGCCTACGGAGAACCCAAGGTCTTTCCAACTCCAGAGACTTGCCCTTGCCCAGAGCAAACATCGCTTTATGGCGCTTCGAAAAGTGCTGGTGAAGGAATTATTTCTGCCTACTGCCACGGATACAATTTGAATGCTGTGGTATTTAGATTTGTATCTATATTGGGTCCCAGATACACCCATGGACATGTTTTTGATTTCATTCAAAAACTAAGAAAGAATAAGAACGAATTAGAAGTTCTGGGCAATGGTAAGCAATTAAAATCATATCTTCACATTTCTGATCTTATGCGTGGACTTTGGGTTCTCATTAATTTGAACCCAAAAGGGTATAATGTTTATAATATTGGGCACGACGATGCTCTTACAGTCGACAGAAGCATTTCATATATTATTGACGAATTGAAATTAAAACCCGAGCTAAAATACACAGGTGGTGAGCGTGGCTGGATTGGAGATAGTCCGCGAATTCAGCTGGAGTGTTCTAAATTGAAAAAATTAGGCTGGGGGACAGAGTATAGTTTGGAACAAGGCGTACGAGATACCGTTCGTTATTTAATTAAAAATGAATTTTTATTGGACAGGGCATAAATATGAATTGGGGATTAATCGGTTGCGGTGTTATTGGCGAAAGAAGAATCAACTCATTACCAGATGGGGTTAAGCTAGTGTCGTGCTTCGATCCCAATACAGAAAGAGCTCAAAAAATTTCACAACTGACTGGGGCCGAAATTCTTAACAGCCAAGAAGAAGTCTTAAATCCTAAAAAAATTTCCGCTGTGATCATTGCTGCAATCAATTCAGAATTGGCTTCAATTACAAAAAAAGCTGTTGAAAGAGGAATCCATGTCATTGTCGAAAAACCAGCTGCTCGACATTTTGCAGAGCTTGAGCCTTTATTAGGAAGTAAATCTAAAATAAAAATCGGTTTTAACCATCGCTTTCATCCAGCTTATCTTGATTTAATCAAAGAGATAAAAAGCAATCCCGACGATCCAATTATGTTTATCCGTGCTCAATACGGAAATGGCGCGCGACTAGGATTTGATAAAGAGTGGCGTTCAAATGTGCAGCTTTCAGGCGGCGGCGAATTGCTTGACCAGGGCGTCCATGTGATTGATCTTGCGTCGGTATTTTTACCTGATTTAGAAGTCGTCAATGCTTATTCAAAAACTCACTATTGGGATATGAACGTTGACGATAACACCTGGGCCACACTAAGCGACCAAAAAAGTGGGGCCACATTTACCTTTCATGTTTCGTCATCAGAATGGAAGAATGAATTCCGATTTGAAGTTTATACTCGTAAAAGAAAATATCAGTGGCTTGGCCTTGGTAGGTCTTACGGACCTGAAAAGTTATTGATTTATAAAATGAAACCTGAAATGGGACCTCCGGATTTTGAAGAAAGATCATATCCATCTGAAGATTTAAGCTGGAAAGATGAAAATACCAATTTAAAAAATGCGATAGAAAAAAATGAAGTTTTGTTTGGAGATTTATCAGATGCCATTCGATGTTTGAAAATCGTAAATAAAATTTATGAAAAATCTTCCGAGGCCCAAAAAGGTCTTAAACACCCGGCTTGGTTTGTTCCAAATGTCTAGAATCGGAGACGAGTTGAAAAAGTTAAGTATTATTATCCCTGTTTTCAATGAACAAGAAACAATTGTTGAACTACTCGAAAGAGTGGTCCGGCAACCATTACCGAATGAAATTCAAAAAGAACTTATCATCATTGAGTCTAACTCTAAGGATGATACCCGAGCATTAATTCAAAATTTTATAAATCGAACTCCAGAAACTTCGCTTTTAAAATTTAAATTAATTTTGCAAGAAAAGGCTCTAGGCAAAGGCAGTGCTGCACGAGCTGGCCTAGCAGCAGCGACAGGCGACATTATTTTGATTCAAGATGGAGATCTTGAGTATGAAACAAATGACTACCCCCTCTTACTTGAGCCTTTGATTACTGGCCACGCGGAATTTGTCCTTGGATCAAGACACTTATCTGCCGGCAGTTGGAAGATTCGTAAATTTGAAGAAAGTCCACTTAAAGCTTTTTATATGAACCTTGGCGGATTCTTATTCCACACAGGGTTTAACATTCTATATGGGGTAAAGTTGACTGATCCAACAACGATGTACAAAGTTTTTTTAAGAAAATGTATTGATGGAGTCGTTTTCGAATGTAACCGATTTGATTTTGATTTTGAACTGGTGGCTAAACTTATTCGACTGGGCTACCCTCCTTTAGAAGTACCTGTTTCTTACAAATCCAGAGGTTTTGAAAAAGGAAAAAAAGTAAATATTTTTAGAGATCCATTTATGTGGGTCAAAAGTATTGTTAAATATCGTTTCAAACCTATTCAGCTTGAAAAGCAGAAATAGTGTGCATGAACTCAGTGTCTAAAAAAAAATTATTATTTTTTAGTCCATTCCCACCTGAAAAAAGTGGGATTTCAGATTATTCAGCGGTTTTGGTTAAATTTCTTTCCTCTTTCTACGATATCAGCTTGTGCCTTGGACCCATTAGCCTTGTTAATCAAGGTCTTTATAATATCGATCCCGCAGACACCCAAAAAAAACTTCGGCCAGATTTAAGTCAGAAATTCAAAATTTATACTTATGGAACAGATCCAATTCCGTATCAGGATTTTGATCATATCGTCTACTGCATTGGCAACAATCCCTACTATCATAATTATATGTACCAAAGTTGCCTTGCCCATCCTGGCTTAGTTATTTTGCATGATTATGTTCTGTTTTACCTTATGGTTGGACATTATATTGGAAATCCAAAAACCTTTATCAAAAAGGCATATGAAATTGGGGGGCTTAAGGCTTTGTTTTTATTTGCCGACTTGGCATTAAATTTAAAAAATTTCTTAACATGTCCTTATGATCGTGTTTTGCCTATGAATAAGGAAATTTTAAAAAGTAAAAATAAAATCATGGTTCACTCAGAACATGTTAAAAATAAAATTCTATCAGATTATCCCGAAAGAAAGAGCAGTGTTTTTAAAATCAATATGATTGATGAATCACCTAAGCCAAGCTTTAAATCAAGACAGGATCTTTTTAAAAAATATGAAATTCCAATTGATAGTTTTGTGATTTGTTCTTTTGGACATATTTCTGAAACAAAATTGAATGATCAAATTTGCGAAGCAAGTCTACAACTTAATAAAAAATTTAATAATGTTGTTTACGTTCTTGTCGGCGAAGGACATTTTGTAGACCGCTATATCGATAAAAAAATTATCTTTAAAACTGGCTATTCTGATCTCGAGGAATTTGCGTCTTGGATACAATTTTCTGACCTCGTTGTGAACTTAAGATATCCGTCCATGGGAGAAACTTCTAGTGCTCTGATTCGTGTTCTTAAAGAAGGTCGTCCATGCATAGTCAGCGATGATGCCTGGTTTTCAGAAGTTCCGGATGATGTTGTTATTAAATTGAAAAATCCTTTGGCAACAGAAACACTTTATAAAACAATTGAAGAATTGCTTACAAATCCCGAAAGACTAAAAACAATGAGTCAAAATAGCCTTGCACACACTAAAGACCATTACGATTGCAATTCGATTACAAAACAAATCGTTAGTGTTCTAGAAAATTAGCTAAGTCCTGAAATCAACGAATTGATTGTATTTTCCCACGATACTTTTTTACTTAATAAACTGTTGTATCCGTGCTGCCCCATTTTTTCAGCTCGCGCTTTATCAGCTACCAACTCATCGAGTTTCGCCGCAAGATTTTCAGGCTTTAAATCCAAAATAAAACCATTTTCATTCTGAGTGATAAACTCAGTAGGACCACCAGCATCTTCATGCACAATGACTGGCTTACGAGCAAAAAAACCCTCCAGGGTCACATATCCATAATCTTCGTCATAAACCCCATTATAAACACATAAACAATTTGCCAATAATTTAACTTTTTCTTCATCAGAAATGCGACCCAAAAGTTCAACTTTATTTTGAAGATTACTTTCAGAAATCAATTTTTTAAGTTTATCAATTTCATCTTGTCCACCAGTTCCTGCAATTTTGATTTTTAGATCGCTTTTAAGATATTTAGCACTTTCTATAAGTAGCCACTGTCTTTTCATTTGATCGATTCGACTTGGATAAAAAACATAATTTTGAAAAGAGTCACAAACTAACTTTTCGTGATCATGAGGAGGATGATACAATGGCTGCGAAGAAAGGTTATTATTTTTTAAAAGACGCTGGGAAACGTTTTTTGAAATCGTATAACGCGTTTTATACTCAGAAATAAACAAATTATCACTTTCAATTATAAAATTTTTAATCCTTTCACCATCTGGACTTTGATGTAGATCTCCGAACTTTGTTCCCCACAAATCATATGCCTGTCTATGCTGATGGACTAGCCACATTACTTTGTTTGGGTGAGCAGCATAGTATGCAGGAAATTTTAAACCGATGACACCATCAATTTTTTGATAAGCAGACTCTTGGGCCTCCATCATGCGGCCCATAATCATTGAATTGTATAATGAAGGTATTGGATACCATTTAAAAGGGATACTTATAATTTCAGCGCTATGTCCATACAAAACAAGTTTCGATTTCAGCTGATCAGCCAAAATTTCAGCTCCGCCTCGAACGAAGGGAACTTGTGACATTAATAGTCCAATTTTCAAAATAAACCTTCTTTCTTCAAAGAATTAACAAAAGTGTTTTTAATTTTTTCAAATGAAAAACGATTGAAAAAATTTTTTCTTCCGTTTTTTATTAATTCGTTTTTAGTAAATTGATTTTTAAAAACTTCGTTAATAGCTACTGGAAATAAATCAATATTATTTTCAAAAACAAACTGTCCATCGCCCAAAGTCTCTTTTACAGCAGGTTGATCATATGCAATTACCGGTAAATTAAAATATTGTGCTTCAACTACAGGAACGCAAAATCCTTCATGCTCACTTAAACACAAAAAAATATCGCAATTTAAATAGTAAGATTTTAAAATTTCCTTGTCGGCCTCACCCACAAAAGTAACTTGATCTTGAATACCTTTTTTATATATCTCTTCTTTTAACTCTAAAAGATAAGTAGGGTTAAAACACTTCCCAATAAAAAAAATTTCGACTTGCTGATTGTAAAATAATTTATAACGATAAATTACTTCGATTATTCTTTTAAAACCTTTATTTGGAGCAATTCTACCAACAAATAAAATTTTACATTTTTTTAAATTAACTAATTTAGTCTTGGTTTCTAGATTTTCATTTATCGAATTCCAACTTTCAATCACATTAAAAGGTGGGACAATTTCTATTTTTTCCGCACCATTTATGTCCTGTGCATTGTAGCTCGAATCACATAGCCACATGGATTTTTTAAACTTATTCACCAATCGAATGGTCTGATGACGGCCCATTTCACACTGAATAACAGATTCTTCTGAGTAATTTACAAAAAAAGATCCTGGGGTAATATTATGGTACTTAAAAAGTATTTTACATTTCGATCTGTGTAATATTTCTTCGCCAAGCTCCCAAAAAATGCTGTGGTGATAAATGAGCACATTCTCAGAGCAAGAAATAAAATCAAAAACTTCTTCTAATGTTAAAAAATTCAAATTTTCGAATTTATATACATCGGCATAACAAAAAACTTTATATTTCTCAGATAAAACATTTGCCATCCAAAAAACGTCGTTTCCAATTGCATCATGCTTAACAATTGTTCCATGTAAAATTAATATTTTCATTGTTTTCTGGCTAAAATTGCGTAGTCACGCTCTAGGTTAAATCTGTAAACTACATTTGCCAATCCAGGATGTTCAATCCCATCAGGGCTGACGGATTGAACAGAATTTTTTTTAATCGTTTGAACATTTTGAAAACCATGCGCATTAACAAAAAAATGTAGCACTGGGGCAGGGATTGGTTTGACGTGCGTTGGGTCCATCCAGAATTCGTATGATCCTACAATAATATTTTCAGGATTAGGTGTTTCAAGAATTAAAGTACCGCCAGGCTTTAGTGCGCGCAGTGC
>DGYJ01000116.1:0-1287 GCA_002396665.1 Bdellovibrionaceae bacterium UBA5009 | reverse complement strand
GGCGCAGTGCATTTTTGATCAATTGATGTATTTTTTCTAATGGCAAATGCTCTACAACATGAAATGCAGTAATCAAAGAAAAGCTTTCTTCTTGGCAAGTTCCTAGATAGTCAATTCCGTCAGCACAAAAAACATCAAATCCTTTTTCTTTAGTACGACGAACCAAGTCCTGATTAAAATCGACCCCTACACATTTTAAACCTTCTTGTTTAAGCAACTCCAGCCATTCGCCACGGCCAAATCCTATATCGAGCGCTGGGCCTGATCCCATGGCCTCCATAGACGGTTTAATTAGCGGCAAATATGCTTTCAGTCGATCGATAATCATTTCCTGCGATCCTCTAAACTGATTTTCAAATTCGAAGTATATATTTTCAATATCATGTTGGCTAGAGTTCAACTTCGGATGGTTATTGGCTTTCACCGCATTGTCATTTACAATTTGTGGAATAGGATTGTCTTTTAAATTAGTTTCAATTTTACTTTGCAAAAAATTCCGAATTTGAACCTCTTGATCAACTAAAATTTGCAAAACTAAATTTGAACTAATTTGATTTTTATATATCCAAACCTGTGGATGCAGGTGAGTGATAAAACGAAAGAAGCTTTTTATTAGTTTAGATTTTAAGTTTTGAGAATTACCGTGAACAAATGTCAACAGGTAAGCCCAGTCATAACGATTTAATTTTTTATTTTTTAAAGATTTAAAATAGTATTTTAATTTTGCAAAAGACAAAAACCCATGAACATAAAAAATCATACAAAAAAAGAAAATATAGTCAGATTTAATTTTATAAAAAATCTCCCAAACGCTAGTTGAGATTGGTACTAATCCTTCGATCTTAATAATTTTGCCTGCTTTTATTAAATCAGGGTGCAAAAGAATTGTGCGTAAGATTTCTAGTTTTTCTTCAACTACTCCAAGTGGCATTTTAGACAAATAGACATCTTGCTCTAAAGGAGTCGGTGCTCGGCCAACAATATCTATGAAAGCCTTATAAATAAAAGACTCACCATTGAATTTGATAAAATCAATAATGGCGAACTTACGATGGGACTTAATTGCCTTTTTTTCATTAAAAATCTCTTGCCAAAAATCTCTTGCATTATTTGCCAAAGCTTCGGCTTTTAAATTTTCAATAGTCAGATCAAGCGAGTTTACATTTTGTTCAATAGGCATTGCTATCCCTTTTTTATAGCTAAACTCTACTTTAGAAATTTATAATTTAAAACATCCCAACAACATTTTGCAGCCCGTCAATCTTGGTTCTCATTTATAAGAATTTG
>DGYJ01000118.1:10829-17257 GCA_002396665.1 Bdellovibrionaceae bacterium UBA5009 | reverse complement strand
GCTTAGACAAAGCCATTGACCGTGCAAAGGCCTATGTCGATGCTGGCGCTGAAATGATTTTTCCGGAAGCTTTGCAAAACGAAAAAGAATTTGAGGCCTTTCGCAAAGGGGTCAACGTTCCTTTGCTAGCTAATATGACAGAGTTCGGGAAATCAAAATTACTGACTCAAAAACAATTAAGTGATCTAGGATTTAATTTAGTGATTTACCCAGTCACTCTACTTCGCCTTGCCATGAAAGCCGCCGAAGTTGGACTTGATGCCATTCTTAAAGATGGCACTCAAGAAAATGTGGTCGAAAAAATGCAAACGCGTAAAGAGCTTTACGAACTGACTCGTTACGAAGATTACAATTCTTTCGATCAAAATCTTTTTAATTTTAAATTACAATAAAGGAGCAATTTTATGACAGATATGAAGAACTACATAAATCCAGACTATGTGGCTGAGCCAGAAAAAGTAAATACCAAAAAAGGACTCGAAGGGTCTGTGATTGATACATCTTCTGTTTCTAAGGTGAATGCAGAAACAAATTCATTGATCTACCGTGGCTACCCTGTTCAAGATTTGGCAGAAAATTGCAAATTCGAAGAAGTTGCCTACTTGATGTACAAAGGCGAATTGCCAACAGCAGCTCAACTTGCTGAATTCGAAAAATTAGAGCGCAGTTACCGTGATATCACAAAAGACGCCTTAGCTGTGATTAAGCATTTACCAAAAAAATGTCATCCAATGGATTCCATTCGCACAGGTGTTAGCTTCCTAGGTTGCGAAGACGAGCGTATTTGGGATGCATCACCCGCGACAAACTACGATAAAGCTGTTCGTTTGTTGGCAAAAATTCCAACCATGATTGCCGCAGATTATCGCTTTAAAAAAGGTTTGGATTTTATTGCTCCTAGAACTGACCTTAGCATTTCTGAAAACTTCTTTAATATGTGTTTTGGAAAAATCCCATCGGCTGATGTTGTGAAAGCCTTTGATGTTTCCTTGGTTCTTTATGCAGAACATAGCTTTAATGCTTCTACCTTTACTTCACGTGTTGTAACCAGCACTGAAAGCGATATCTATAGTGCAACAACAGCTGGTATTGGCGCCTTAAAAGGCCCATTGCACGGTGGAGCCAACGAACAAGTTATGCATATGATGAATGAAATTGCTGACCCTGCAAAAGCAGAACAATGGATGCTTGATGCCTTGGCCGCAAAACGCAAAGTCATGGGCTTTGGTCACCGCGTTTACAAAAGCGGAGATTCACGTGTTCCAACAATGAAGAAATATGCACAAAAAATGGCCGATGTGACTGGCCAACAAAAATGGATGCAAATCTATGAAAGCCTAGAAAAAGTCATGCTCGAGAAAAAACGCATTTATCCAAATTTGGATTTCCCTGCAGGTCCTGCTTACCACATGATGGGTTTTGAAATTGATTTCTTCACACCAATTTTTGTGATGGCAAGAACCACTGGCTGGTCTGCTCATATTATGGAGCAAGCAGCGAACAATAGAATTATTCGCCCACTCAGCGAATACATCGGAGCCCCTCAACGCAAAGTTATGCCTCTTTCAGAAAGAAGATAAAATGAAAATAAAGTTTGTTCTTGGTTTAATTATTTTTGTAGGACTCTCATCTTGCAATACAGCTCAAAAAAATTCATCTTCAGCAGCAAACTTAAGTGGATCTTCAGCACAAACAAAGGCAAATCAAGAGGCCCTTGCAGAAGATTTGACATTTGTTCCAAGAGGAGTTGATTACTCAACTCCTCCGTCGACAATTGCCTTTGGCTCCTGTGCAAATCAAAATGCCCCACAACCAATGTGGAAGACCATTTTACAAAACAATCCTGATTTGTTCCTGTTTATGGGTGATAATATTTATGAAAATCCACAGAATCCAGATCGACTTCGAGAAGAGTACGACAAACTTAAAGCCATTCCAGAATTTCGCGAGTTTCGACAAAAAATTCCATTCTTAGTGACCTGGGACGACCATGACTACGGGATGAATGATGGTGGACGCGAAAATCCCATCAAAGAAATTGCTAAAAAAGAATTTCTTCGTTTTTGGCCCTATGTCAAAGACAGCCTTTCACTGAATCAGTCTGGGATATACCACGCGAAAATTATTGGTGGCCCACTGGAAGAACGTAAAAAAAGACGCGGCCGCATGGTGACGAAGCTACTGAAAAAACAGCCCGCGGTTCAAGTCATCATGTTAGACACAAGATACTTTAGAAGTCCGCTGATTAAAGACGATCCAGATCCAGTCACTGGAAAAGCTTATTTTAAGGTCAATCCAGATCCCCAGGCGACAGTCCTTGGAAGTGAACAATGGGATTGGCTTGAAGAGCAATTAAAACGTCCAGCCGAAGTCCGCTTAATAGTTTCTAGTTATCAATTTATCCCTGAATCCCACAAACGTGAAAAATGGGGAAATTTTCCTAAAGAAAAAGAGAAATTTATTAATTTGCTGAAAAAGACAAAGGCAAAAAATGTCTTTATTTTGAGCGGCGATCGCCACTTTGGTGTGATTTCAAAACAAGAAATCAAAGACTATGGAACACTTTATGAAGTTACTGCGAGCTCCATCAACAAAGAGTCCACAATTGATGAAGCAGATCCAAGCTATTTAAATCCAATTTACAAAAAAGAAAACTTTGGTTTGGCCCACATTGATTGGTCAAAAAAGAAAATTAATTTAGAAATTCGTGATTTGCAAAATCAAGTGATTCAAAATATTGAACTGCCTTTAAAATAGTTTAATTTATTATCATTTTTATTATTAAGGAGAAAAATTCCTATGAAAAAAAACTTAATCACACAGATCGGACAATTCCTGATAGCATCAGCAATGGCTTTGTCATTTTCTAGCCTAAGCCATGCCGCGAAGCCTACAAATCAAGAGCTCAAAATTGGCTTGAGCATGGAATACGAATCCTTGCATCCCGCTTTGGCCTCGACAGTTTCTGCAAAATATATTTTGCACATGGCCCATCGCCTTCCCGTTTATCTTAATCCAGAAGGAAAGTGGGCGACTCATTTAATAAAAGCCCTACCAAGTCTTGAGAAAAAAACCGCCAAATTTGTGACAAAAAATGGGGTCAAAGGACTTGAAGCCCAATTTGAAATTATTGAAGCGGCAAAATGGGGCGACGGAGTCCCTGTCACCTGCGCAGATTTCAAGCTAGATTGGGAAATTAAAATTAATCCGAACGTTGGATTCGGAAACCGTGAACCCTATTTAAATATTAAAGAACTTTCTTGGGATCCTAAAACTCCGAAGAAATGTAAAATTGTATTTGAAAAAGCAGCTTGGGACTATTTTACAAACATTCCGGTGGCTGTCCCCAACCATCTTGAGCGGGAAGTTTTTGAAAAAAACAAGGGCCAAGCTGAAGGTTACGAAAGAAATTCTTTGTACACCAAGGCTCCGACAACACCGGGCCTGTGGAATGGTCCTTACCTTATAAAAGAAGTGGCCCTGGGTTCCCATGTTGTTTTAATTCCGAATCCATTATTTTTTGGAAAAAAACCTTCCATTCAAAAAATTGTTTTCAAAATTTTACCTAATTCAGGAACGCTTGAAGCCAACCTGCGATCTGGCAATATTGATATGATCAGCTATGTCGGACTTTCTTTTGACCAGGCATTAGCTTTTGAACAAAAAGTAAAAGCTGAAAAAATGCCCTACAGTGTACAATTTCAAACAGGCACTAGTTACTCGCACATTGATCTCAATCTTAAAAATCCAATTTTGGCCGATGTTAAAGTTCGTCAGGCCATCTCCCATGCCATTAACAAACAACAGCTGATCAAATCTTTGTATGACGGAAAAGCTGTGGAGGCCATTCACTGGATGACGGCCAATGACCCCTGGGCCACAAACACTCCAGACGTGGCCAAACGCTATGCCTACGATCGTAAAAAAGCGAAGGAACTTTTAGATCAAGCTGGCTGGAAAATGGAAGGCGATGGATATCGTCATAAAGATGGCAAAAAAATGACCTTGAACTTAAATGCTGGTGCTGGAATTAAGCTGAATGAAAATCTTCAAACCGTCATTCAGTCCCAATTAAAAGAGGTCGGCATTGATCTGACAATTAAAACTGAACCAGGCCGTTTATTTTTCAGTGAAACTTTGCCAAAGGGCAAATTTGAAATGGCCATGTTCACATGGTCTAGCATGCCCGAAATGAACCCAGAATCGACTTTTTCAATTAAGAATATCCCAACCGAAAAGAACACATGGACTGGCCAAAACTATCCAGCCTGGTCTAACGCGAAGGTGTCAGAAAATATTGAAAAAATTAACGCAGAATTTAACCCTGCCAAAAGAAAGCAAATTGTTGCTGAAATCATTAAGGCCTATACCGAAGAAGTTCCTGTGATTCCGTTGGTTTTCCGTATGGATAACGCGGTTATACCAGCCAGTATGAAGGGCTATAAAATGACAGGCCATATGTTCTATGACTCAAACCAAGTCGAAAATTGGAGCCTCGAGTAATTTTTCTAGACTAGTACTTTCCAAAAGAAATCAGTAAGTTAGATTTCACCTGTTGGAAGTGTCTCAAAAAAAGCCAGCTGAAAAGCTGGCTTTTTTTATTTAAAATTGACTTATTCTAAGTTTAGAATTATTCTAATATTAGAGGCATAACAATGAAGAAAACATACTCCACTCAAGAAATAGAAAAAAGACTTTCCGAGGCCGGTGTACAACCGACCCTGCAAAGAATCGCCATTGGACAGTATGTCCTCTGTGATGCTGATCACCCTACAGCAGAAGACGTCTTGGCCTGGGCCGAAAAAAAATTGATGAAAATTAGCCAGGCCACTGTCTACAACACTTTGAACACTTTAGTTGAAGCCGGCTTGGCCCGTCCTTTTAGATTCCCTCACTCGGACAAGGTCGTTTATGACAGCAATCTGATGGACCACTTTCATTTCTTGGATGAAAAATCTGGCCAAGTTTATGACATTGCCATGGAAGATATCGAGATCAAAGTTGAAATGCCCAAAAAATATAAAATTAAAAGTTTAGATGTCGTTATTAAAGGTGAAATTAAAAATTAATTATTAAACAACCAAACAAAGGAGATCACATGTTAGGTATCGGACAAAAATTCCCAGAATATAAAATGCAAGCCTGCGTATCGCGCGAAAAAGGTAAAGAGTTTGCAGAAGCAACAAACAAAGATGCGAAAGGCTCTTGGGCCGTTTATTTCTTCTGGCCATTGGACTTTACTTTTGTTTGCCCGACAGAAATTGCAGAGTTCAATAAAGAATTGAAAAACTTCCAAGCCCGCGAGGCAAAACTTTTCGGCGTCAGCGCAGACTCACACTTTGTGCACTTGGCCTGGAGAAACAACCATGAAGATCTAAAAAATCTTGGTTTCCCAATGCTTGCTGATTACAAAAAAGATCTTTGCGCAGCTTTGGGTGTTTTGCATCCGCAAGATTTAGTTCCACTTCGCGCGACATACATTGTTGATCCAGACGGCGTCATCCGTTGGGCTTCAGTCAATGATTTGTCTGTTGGTCGTAACGTTAAAGAAGTTATCAGAACTTTAGACGCATTACAAACTGACGAACTTTGCCCATGCAACTGGGAAAAAGGTCAAGCAACACTCGGCTAATTGTCTTTTGATTTGTCAGAGACCCTGATCGCATCACAAAATGCAACTGGGTCTCTGCCACTATGAAATGACAATTTCAGAAATGGAGAACCCATGGCTCAAATAACAGTTGATAACTATTTAGAAAAAAATTTCCCAAATGCTGAAAGTTCAATTTTTAGAGATCTTTCTTTAAATCTTAAAAAAATTCTTGAAGAAAGTCCTCAGTTAGACCCCACAGAAAGATATATGAATTTAATGGCCATTGCTGTAACTCTTGAAAATAAAGAGCTGTTTCAGCTGGCAAAATCCAATTTGGCCGCCTTGGACATCAGCCAAGAGATCATTCAAGAATGCGCCGAAGTCGCTGGCATTATGGGAATGAACAATACCTATTACAAGTTCAGATCCTATTTGCCCGCTGAAGTAAAAGAAAATTACAGCCGCGCAGGATTGCGTATGCAGTCCCTTGGAAAACCTATCTCTGGAAAGCAGAATTTTGAAATGATGGCCATGTCAGTTTCAGTGGTGAATGGCTGTCCGATGTGCATTGCCAGTCACGAAAAAGCCTTAACAGATCTTGGACTTGTTGCTGACAAAATTCATGAACTTGCAAGACTGGCTTCAGTTTGTAAGGGCCTTAGCTCTTTTGCCAGCGCAAGAAGTTTTTTAAATGACTAGTAAGATTTTTCTTAAGGATTACAAAAAACCTGATTATCAAATCGATCATGTCCAATTGTTTTTTGAGCTTTCGGAAGATGTCACATTTGTGGAATCAAAATTGGACATTCGAAAAGTGGGCTCAGGCCCACTGATG
>DGYJ01000118.1:10444-10674 GCA_002396665.1 Bdellovibrionaceae bacterium UBA5009 | reverse complement strand
CACTGATTTTAGACGGTGTCGATTTGCAGCTTGTGTCGATTCAGCTGAATGAAAAAACATTGAATGAAAAAGATTTTCAATTCACTGAAACGACCCTGACTTTACCAGAGCCCAGTGAAAAATCCTTCACCTTGAAAACAAAAGTCCGTCTTCAGCCTTCGACAAATACTTCTTTAGAAGGCCTTTACCAAAGTCAGAACATCCTTTGCACCCAATGCGAGGCCCAGGGC
>DGYJ01000118.1:9350-10325 GCA_002396665.1 Bdellovibrionaceae bacterium UBA5009 | reverse complement strand
ACCCAATGCGAGGCCCAGGGCTTTCGCAAAGTTAGCTATTTTATAGATCGCCCCGATGTCATGAGTCGGTACACAGTTCGTATTGAAGCGGACGAAAAAAAATATCCAATCCTTCTAAGCAATGGAAACCGAATCAAATCAGGAAAGCTCGGCGATGGAAAACATTTTGTCGAGTATGTCGACCCATCTAAAAAGCCCTGCTATCTTTTTGCCCTAGTCGCCGGCGATCTTGGTCTTTTAAAAGATACCTACACAACATCCAGTGGTCGAAAAGTTGATTTAGAAGTTTATTCCAGGCACGGGACACAGGACCAATGCCGTCACGCCCTACAGGCCCTTAAAGACTCCATGGCCTGGGATGAAAAGCGTTATGGCTTAGAATATGATCTTGATAACTATATGATCGTCGCTGTCGATGATTTCAATGCCGGAGCCATGGAAAACAAAGGTCTTAATGTTTTTAATTCAAAGCTCGTCTTTGCAGATGAGAAAGTTGCTACGGATGATGACTACTTTCATATCGAGTCCGTCGTTGGTCACGAGTACTTTCATAATTGGACAGGCAATCGAGTGACACTGAGGGACTGGTTTCAGTTGTCCTTAAAAGAAGGGCTTACTGTTTTCAGAGATCAAGAGTTTTCCGGGGATCAAACAGATCGTTCATTGCAAAGACTTCGTGACGTCGAAAGTCTTTGGAAACGACAATTTCCTGAAGACAATGGTCCTAGCGCCCATCCTGTAAGACCCGAATCCTGCATGGCTGTTGATAATTTTTTTACCCCAACAATTTATGAAAAGGGCGCTGAAGTTATCCGCATGCTTCAAACCATTTTAGGACGCCCACTTTTTGCAGAAGGACTTAAAACCTATCTCGCAAAAAATGATGGCAAAGCCGCAACCATTGAAGACTTTGTTGCGGCCTTCGAAGAGGTTTCAAAAAAAGATCTTTCACAAATTATGAGCTGGTACACTCAG
>DGYJ01000118.1:5798-9180 GCA_002396665.1 Bdellovibrionaceae bacterium UBA5009 | reverse complement strand
AGCTGGTACACTCAGGCCGGAACCCCAACTTTAATTATTAAAGAAAACTTTGATCCAGTACAAAAAAAATATTCCGTTCGATTCGAGCAAAAATTAATTCATATGGGTGTTGAAAAAGATTTTAAACCCTACTTTTACCCTGTTGACGTTTGCTTTTTTAACCAGCAAGGATCACCACTTTCGTTTCAGCACAAAGATTTGATTGTGAATTCAGAAGGACAAAGCCTGGTCCTCATCCATGAAAAAACACATGAAATGACTATTGAAAATGTCAGTGAAAAGCCCGTCAGTTCTTGGCTTAGAAACTATTCTGCCCCCGTTTTTATAAAAGAAGAAAAAAGTGTCCAGGACGAATTGCTTTTATTAAAAAACGAAAGTGATTTTTTTCAAAAAAGACAAATTTTTCAAAAATTTTTAGTTCAAAATGTGAAGTCCATTGCTACCGAAAAACCGAAATCGTTTCAAAAGGATTTTCTTCATTTCTGCGAACTTGTTGGCGAAATTTTAAATTCCAAAAATATGTCTTTGGCTCAAAAATCTATGTTGATAGCTCCGCTCGAAGATCAAATGTTTTTAATCCACTTGCCAAAAACCAAGCTTTTGACATTGCAAAAAGCTATTCGTCTGACCCTTGAATTACTTCACGAAGCCTGGGCTCCGATCTTAGCCCCAGCCTGCAAAGGTCTTTTGGCACAAGCTGATCCTTCACTGCAAATCAAGACTGCGAATTTATCCCAGGATTTACAAAAGCCAGAAGACGTTCGTGCATTTTTGAATTCGGCCTGGTTCTACTTGTCTGCGAAGCCTGATCAAAATTTTAAAGAACAAATCTTCAGTCTTTTCCAAAAGACCCAGAATATGACCTTAGCCGATTCAACATTTAAATATCTGATTCAATTCGAAGAACCAATGCGGGAAAAGGCGATTGCTTTATTTTATGATCGATACTCTGGAAATCAATTAACCCTGAACAAATGGTTTTCAAACTTAGCATTGAACCAAAGTCCAATGACCACCGTGACCGTTAAAAAACTGACTACGCATCCAGCATTTAATTTTAAGAACCCAAACAATGTTTACGCTTTAATTCGTAATTTTGGACAAAATTTATTTGCATTCCATGGTGGATCAGATGAAACCTATGATTTTTATCTTGATCAAATCAAGATCATCGACAAAGCCAATCCCCAGGTGGCTGCACGACTATGTTCTGCCTTTCAGGTTTTATCCCAGCTCGAGGACGAACATATGACAAGAGTGAAAAGAAAAATTAGCGCTTTTCTTCAAAGCAATGAACTGTCAAAAAACACCACAGAACTGCTTAAAAATTATGAATCCCTGAACTAGGGATTCTAAACTTTGCAGAATGTAAAAAAAAAGACTAGCTCAGTTGCGCTCGGCAATGGCTTAAAAACTCTTTTCGTGTATCAATTTTTTGCTTAAAATGCCCACGGATATCTGTGGTCACAGTTGTTGAATTTGTATCTTGAACACCACGGGCAATCATACAGAAGTGTCTTGCATTAATATGCACAGCCACATGGTCGGTCTCTAAAGCGGACTGAAGACAATCGGCGATTTGCTTTGTCAATCTCTCTTGCACCTGGGGGCGTTGGGCAAAAAATCGAACAATCCGATTGATTTTTGAAAGACCAACTACTTTTTTATTTGGAATATAGGCCACAGTGGCCAAGCCTTGAATGGGCTGGAAGTGATGCTCGCAGCAAGACATCACTTCAATATTTTGCATCACAATCATTTGATCATACTTCATTTTATTTTCAATGGTTGTGAGCTTTGGAAAATTTAAATTATTCAAACCACTAAAAATTTCTTTGACATACATTTTAGCTACACGCTGCGGAGTTTCTCTTAAACTGTCATCTTTCAAATCAAGCCCTAGGGTTTTCATAATCTCTGAAAAGTGCATTTGAATTTTTTCAATCTTTTGCTCTTCAGATAAATTATTTTTTGAAACAGGAGTTTTTAATACTTTTTTAAGAATTTTATCCATGCTAGCTCATTCCTTCTTTGACGTATATTTCTGAAATTTTTTGCGCCACCTTAAGACCCGACTCCAAAGCCCCTGCCCAGTGGCTCCACTCTGTAGGATGAGTGTAATCCCCTGCAAAATGCAAACAGCCATCATAATCTGCTTCATTAAATAGGCCTCTGTAGAGGTAATATTGATTCTTTTCATATTGAAAGCGTGTCCCCTGAATCCACTGCTTTTTTTGCCAGTCCATGGAGACCGCTTCACCAGTCATTATATTTTTAAATTTGCGCCCAAATGAATTCAACGCTTCATTCATCAGAATTTCTGTAGAAGCTTGCGGGGATATCATGTCTCGTCTAAAATTAAAATCCACAGAATTCATAATAAAATTTTTATTTTTTATATTCTGTTTATAAGACCAAAGTTTCAGCTCGCGATTTTTATTATAAAATTTTTCGCCGAAATTATAAAATTCTTTTTCGATCGAAGGACTAATAGCCGAATCTTTCGATTCAAAAACTAAACGCTGCTGACTACCAAGTGAAAAATCTTTAATCGCTTGTTTTTTTGACTGTGGCAAATTCAATCGATCAAGGCCATTGATATTTTTAAGTTGATTCGCTGGCAATGCCAAGACAACGTATTTGGACCTCATTCTTTTGATTCCGTCTGCTGTATCAAAGGAACAGATAAAAAATCCCCCTTGATAATTTATTTCGATCAATGGCTTATTCATCTGCACAAGGTAATTCGGAATAACCCCTGCGATTCTTTCATACATGCTATTGAGTAATTTTTGATTGCCACCAATGACTTTAAATTTAGATTGTGGGAAATTTTTCTGATCCCAAAACAAAATCCATTGCAAGGCAGAAATTTGATCTGGTGGCGTGCCCGTTTCTACGGATATCCAACTTAGCAAAAGTTGCGACAAGTCTGCATCAAGACGAGGCCTTAATGACAATAAATAATCTTTAAGCAGCCACTGATCAAGGCTAACCACCATCGGATGAGTCATCCCCCCCGCCAAAGAATCTTGATCAGAAAAAATTTTTAATTTTAAGGTGTTCCAATCACGATAATAAGGCTCTAGCATTTGATTTAATTGTGACTGCTTGATCCATTTTGTTTTAAAATAAAACTGTCTATCCCTGGATTGTAAATTTTCAACCTCTTCAGACTCTAGCTTGTACTCTTTCAGAAGGTCAAAAATCACCTGGTGTTTCAAATCAAAAAGATCTGCCCCTAGTTCGACATTGGCCCCCTCTCGAAAATGGGATTCCAATGTGTAAACTCGCCCGCCCAATCGTGGACTAGCCTCAAATAGTCGGTATGGAATTTTTAATTTTTTAAGTTGGTGGGCTGTGGCAAGCCCCGCAGAACCCC
>DGYJ01000118.1:1927-5619 GCA_002396665.1 Bdellovibrionaceae bacterium UBA5009 | reverse complement strand
CCCTCCAATGATAAAAACTTCGGAATCATTGGTCGGCTGGTCTAATTTAAAAAAAGTATCAAGCGATGAACAACCTGAGGCCGCCCCCAATGTCATCAAACCCAAACCCTTTTTTAAATACTGTCTTCGTGTTATTGTCATTTTACTATATGAAATCATCTCTTATTCTTGATCGAAATCAAGTCGATTTTACCCTCGAAGCACTCTCTGAAAAGGGACTTGTTATCTTTGAAAAAATGGTTCCTGACCCTGTTCTGGCCCAATGGAATCAGTTTTTCAATCAAAAATATGAGCAAGGGCAATTTCATCCCGCGGCTGTGGGAAAAGATCAAGCCAAGTCTGCCCAACAGCAAATTCGATCGGACGAAATTTACTGGCTTCAAGAGGAGCCAGAATTTGATTATTTTTGGGAACTTTGCTCACAATTGGAATTCATTTTTAATTCTGAGCTCTTTTTAGGCATCAAATCCAAAGAGTTTCATTTGGCCAGCTACCAGCCAGGCCGTCATTACCAAAAGCATTTTGATCGTCATAAAAACTCAAATCACAGGCAAATAACTCTGGTTTGCTATTTAAATCAGACTTGGCTGCCTAGCTGGGGCGGTGAACTAAATATCTATAGCCCTGACAATAATGATAAACCCTTACAAAAAGTAAGTCCGCATCCAGGAAGTCTAGTTCTTTTTCGCAGCGAACTTTTTCCCCACGAAGTGCTGCCCGCGACTCAAGAACGACGCAGTTTGACGGGCTGGTTTCGAAGTGACGATAACATCTCTCTTCGTTAACCTATAGGCCTATGCTCAAACTTATTATTTGGACAAGGTGGCCCTATCGGCTGCTTATTTTAGCACTTTCATTTATGTCTGCAGTTTTGAGCATTCTTGCTTTGCTTTTGCAAAAAGAGTTTATCGACCGAATGACCCATGTTCAAAATTTGAAATTCCTCAGCAGTTTAAATTTGTCTTCAGAAACCCTTATCCTTTTTGCATTTATCACTTTTTTGTTAAGTCAGGCCTTTATTCAGCTTTGCAACTACATCGGAAGTCGCGAAGCCCTGGTGATGCAAGGATTACTGGCTAAAAAATTATACAATAAAATGCTGACCCTTAAAGTGGATACCCTTGGACAAAAATCCCTGGGTGAAATTGTGTCTTTGTACACAACGGATATTCCTGGGGCCACAGTCTTTTTAGATCAGACTCTTCCCGCAGGGGCATCAACGCTTTTTCCTTTGCTTTTAGCCCCTCTGGTTCTTTTTCATATGTTCGACACGCCTCTGTGGCCAACTGTTCTGATGTTGATCGTTATCAGTTTTATCAATACGAGCTTGGCCTTTCGACAATCCCATTTCTTTTTCAAATTCAAACAATTGGCTGGCGAGCGCATCGGATTAGTCAACGAGTGGATTCAAAATATCCGCACCCTTCGCACTTTGGGTTGGACTCAGAATTTTGAGAAAAAGATTTTTGAAAAACGAGAAATTGAAACAAAAAATCGCGTCCAGATGGTCACCAACGGACAAGTGATGAATTCAATCTCTTCAACATTCACATTTATCACTAATGTTCTGACCCTTGGTTTTCTGGTTTATTTTACAAATGAAACATTAACTCCGGGGCAGATTTTGGGACTGTTGTGGCTGCTGGGCGTCTTCTTGACCCGCCCCTTTCGCCAAATGCCTTGGTTTTTTACTTTTGCCTTTGACTCTTGGACATCCTTGAAGCGACTAGAGGATTTTTTCAAAATTGAAAATCCAGACCCAAATCAGACCATCGCAAACTTATTACCATTAGCGAAAAAATCATCTTTAGAAATCGTGAATTTAAATTTAAAAATTCAAGAACATCATCTTTTAAAAAATATATCTTTTATTCTGAATCCGAACGAACTCGTCGCCGTCGTCGGAGAGGTGGGTTCAGGAAAAAGTCTTTTGCTGTTATCTTTGCTGGGTGAAACAAATGCTTCTTGGGATCGGTACACTATACTGGGTCACAATATTGATTCACAAAAAAGTGATTGGAAGCAAATGCTTTCCTACGTCCCGCAAGAAAGTTTTATGATGTCAGCCTCTGTGAAAGAAAATATTGTTTTTGATTACAGTACAAAAATGTCAGACATCACTACAGTTAAAAAATCCCTTTTAGCCTGTGAATTCGATCCCCTTGGTGAAAGACTGACCCAGGGAATCGATACAGAAATCGGCGAACGCGGAGTCAATCTTTCTGGTGGTCAAAAACAGCGCCTGAGTCTTGCACGGGCCAATTTTTTTGATAAAGATATCATTCTTTTGGACGATGCCTTCAGCGCCCTTGATGTCGAAACTGAAAAAGTGATCATGGAAAAATTGATACTGGATCAGTGGAAAAGCAAAACCCGCGTGATTGTCACCCACCGCCTCACTGTCCTTGAAAAAGTGGATCGCGTTTTCTTTATGAAGAATGGAACCTTGTCAGATTCTGGAACATATTCTGATCTTTGCCTTCGCAACAAAGAGTTTCGCCAATTTACTCAAACTGTGCACCAACAAACTGACCAAGAGATCCCGTTATGAGCACGGCTAAAATCAAAGTCGAAACAGAAGAAAAAGAAAGTGGATTTTCAAAGGGTGTTCTGAATACCTTGCTGATGGCCTACAAACCTTATTTAGCAAAAATCACCTTAGTGATCCTTATTGGAGTTTTGGGCCGGGCCCTTGTTCTTGGAAATACGAATTTGATTGGCGTCTGGGTTGACCATCTTTTTCCCAATCAACTTCACACCACATCAGCTGCACAGTTTGTTCAAAATTGGCAGTCCTCAGATTTTGTTATTGCCTTAATGACCATGAGTATTGTTGGCTTTGCAATGACCTTGGCTTTTCGTACGCTTTTTTCAAGATACTCGGCCCAGGCTATTTCAAGCATTTACGACGAAGTCACCTTGCGAACATCGCGCTTTCCACAGTCGTACTTTGATCAAAATCCAGTGGGACGGGTCATCACACGCTTTTCCAACGACTACGGAAACGTCTTTCGACTTTTCGGTGGCCCACTTGCAGAATTCTTTTCAATACTTTTTGATCTTATCATGATGATTGTCTTAATCACGGTGGCCAGTCCTTGGTATTTGCTGGCCGTGATCTTGATAGGTTTTTTGAATTATCTAGTTTTTCGTTTCAACCGTGACCATCTTCGCCAAGTTCGACGTCAGCTTTCAATGCAAAGGTCCCCTTCGATTTCACATTTTGCCGAAACCACCCAAGGCGCAAGCACAATTCGAATTTTTCAGAAACAAAAAATATTTACCGAACGATTCCAACTTTTGGACGAGCTTTTTTTAAATCAAAAAAAGAAAACTATCAAAAGCATTGTCTTCTTTTCATTTCAAATGAACTCGCTTTCATCTTTACTGTTACTGTTGACAGGACTTGCTGCAATTCAACTTTCAAAGAGTGGTCAAGTTTCGATAGGCTCGATTGGGGTCGCCTTTGGTTTTATCATTCTATCGGGTAATACCATTCAAATGTTTTTCGAGTGGCTTTCGCAAATTGAAGATGCCTTGATCGGCGTCGAGCGCCTGGATCAATTCCTTAGGCACAACACAGAGCCTGGCCATCGATTGCCAGCCACGACAAAATTCAAAACCCATCACTGGGTTGCAACACCAGAAGAGCAAGATCTCTTAAAAATTCCTCTAACGACAGCCAAGGCCTC
>DGYJ01000118.1:1407-1797 GCA_002396665.1 Bdellovibrionaceae bacterium UBA5009 | reverse complement strand
CTCTACTGTTCGATTCGAAAATGTTTGGTTTGGCTATTCTGACCAGCTTCCATGGGTGCTCAAAGGAATTAACTTTGAAGTCCATGCTCAAGAGAAAATTGGTATCATCGGGCGCACTGGAAGTGGCAAATCAAGCCTGGTGCAAGCTCTTTATCACCTTTACCCCATAGATAAAGGCACAATTCAGATTGATCATTTTAGCCCACAGCTTTCACAGAATGGACCGGGTTCTGATTTACTGCGCTTTCGATCTTTAATTTCGTCTATTTCACAGGATCCAATCTTATTCCAAGGAACTTTGCGTGAAAACCTTAGCTTGGTCCAAGAACAATCTGAAGCGGAAATCTGGTCTGCATTAGAACGTGTTGGTCTTGCAGATTGGCTTCGCCC
>DGYJ01000118.1:0-1249 GCA_002396665.1 Bdellovibrionaceae bacterium UBA5009 | reverse complement strand
TGATTGGCTTCGCCAAGAGCCTCTGGGACTTGAGTTTCGCATTGAAGAACGCGGCAAGAATCTGTCTTTAGGAGAAAAACAATTGATTTGCATGGCCAGGGCCTTGCTTAAAAATGCTCCTGTGGTTGTTATGGATGAAGCCACGGCCTCTGTTGATCCGCAGTCAGAAGAAATCCTTGTCAAAGCGACTGAAGATTTCTTTCAAGATCGTACGCAAATTATTATTGCCCATAGACTTTCAACATTAAAATCATGTGACCGTGTCCTTTGGCTTGATCAAGGCGAAATCAGAATGTTTGGTTCACCATCGCAGGTCATAGAAGAATTTGAAAAAAACCATTTTTAAGATTGTCTGATCTCTTTTATCAGAGTAAAAATAAGCCACCATGTCGAATGAATACAACGAACCCGAAATCACGAGTTCCCCAGACGAAGTTGCGTCTTTGCAAACTCCGCTTATGGAGTTGATGACAACATGGTCATCTTTAACTACAGCTGAAAAAAAAGAAAAATTTGCAGCCTTGCCACGCACAGAGGCCGAAGAACTTTTTTTAAGCCTGAACACCCATGATCAAGCTGAACTTGTTGCTGAAATCGGATCCCTTGAAAAAAGATCTTGGGTTCGTTTATTAGCTCCAGATGACGTTGCGGATTTGATTCAAGAAATTGGACCCGATTGCCGCGAAGAAATCTTAGGCCTTGTGGACCCACAAACCCGTCGCGAAGTAAGTGCTCTGCTAGCCTATGCAGATGACAAAGCCGGGGGCTTGATGAGCTCGCGCTTTGCTAGACTTCGCCCCGACATGACTGTGGACGAAGCCATTAGTTACTTGCGAATTCAAGCGAAGACACAAGTTGAAACCATTTACTACGCCTACGTTTTAGATTCCCATCAAACATTACTTGGTGTTGTGTCTTTTCGTGAATTGTTTTCAAGTGTTCCAAACAAATTCGTTAAAGATATCATGAAGTCCGATGTGGTCAAAATTCCTGTGAATTTGGATCAGGAACAAATCGGGCGAATTTTTTCTAAACAAAATTTAATGGCCCTTCCGGTTATCGATGAGCAAGAGCGCATGCAAGGTATCATCACCTTCGATGATATCGCAACTGCCGTTCAAGAAGAAGCCACTGAAGATATTCAAAAAATCGGGGGTCTAGAGACCCTTGAAGCTCCCTATATGAAAACAAGTTTTTTTGAACTTTTCAAAAAACGCGCGGGATGGTTAGGAATTCTTTTCGTCGGTGA
>DGYJ01000020.1:41773-48145 GCA_002396665.1 Bdellovibrionaceae bacterium UBA5009 | reverse complement strand
TTGCGTACTAACCGCATTGGCATCTGGCTTTTGTGTAGCAATCACCAAGTGAATTCCAACGGCTCGTCCTTGCGCTGCTAATCGGATGGCAATTCGATTGACCTCTTGGACGACAGAAATATTTCCTTTACCACTGTTCAAGAACAGCTCGGCAGCCTCGTCAATAACAAGTATCTGCCTTGGCATATTCATTGACTCTGGCCTTGTGCCGCTGGCCATTTTTCTTTTGTTGATTGGCACTTTGTTGAACTGCTCAATGTCCTTGCAGTTATTTTCTTTTAGAATCTTAAATCGTTCACTGAGCAACTCATCAAGCTTAATAAATTTATCTTTGGCAGACAGCACAGAATCAGCCACGGAAATTCTTTTACGGTTATTAAAAAGCTGAAATTCCACACCACCTTTCATGTCAACCAATGTAAATTCATAGTCTGGATTTTTACAATAGAGGGTTGTAATCATCTGACGAAGAAATGTGGACTTACCACCACCAGTTTGACCACCGTTTAAAAAGTGTGGGGTTTCAGTCAGGTCTGCATAAATTTCTTTCGCCCTGGTTTTACCAATTAGAAATTTGTCCTGTCCATGAATCTGAAATTCCTTAAGTTCAACGAGTTTTGCCATTTCGTATTCTGAATACATAATGTCAATCGTGCCACTGGCATTGCATTCTGTAATTTCATCTATTTTAACTTGAAGACCACTTTCTAAACGATCTTTGGCTTCAATAAACTTGGCTTTTGGCATAAAGGCATTTGTGACACGAAGCCTTCTGACAAATTCATCCACGGGAACATCAAAAATGAAGTTAGGCAATTTTCCCATGGGGCTTTTTAGCCCTGATTCTAAAAAGACCTCCGTCAAACGCAGTAACATTTTATTTTTCTTTTGCGATTGAAATGCGCCCCAAAGCCAAAAACCAAATGTGGCCCCAATGAAAGCATAAATGGAATATGTAATTGGGTGGGTTGGATAGAGCCAACCAAGTCTTGCCAATTTGAATAATCTTTGATCCAACCGAGTTAAAATCAGAAAATCAAATATGAATCCCCAGACAATTAAAGGCCAGTAAAGAATTGTGTCCTTTCTAATCCCGTAAACTACCTCAACTATTGGCTGAGTAATTCCAAAGAATATGTTTTGAATCAATTTGATGGATCTATCAATCCATTCATGGTTTTGCTTTTGTTTTTCGCTAAATAACAAGTTATTCTCCTTCGAATAAAATATAAAACTCTTGTCCACTTTTGACCTGAATGACTGATTTTTTATTTTTGACGTCATTCAAAATATTTTGTGACTGTTCTAGAGCCGCTTTTGAAACTCCGTTGAGGGCAGCGTTTCGAAGATCAGATTTTTTGACAGGCTGACCGTCTTTAGACTCTTGAAGTCCTTCAGCCATGCCGCCAAGAAAATTTAATCCTGCACCCGTGGCCAGCATGATGGCATATCGACTTACTTTTTGACCTTTTAAACCAACTGATTGGTCTGAAATATCACAAGCTTGGGCTTGAATGACCTTTACTTCTCCATTTCGAAACACAAGCTTTGAAAACTGAACAGAAAGACGATCTTCTCCAGAGGAACCAACCCCAATTAGAGTTGAGCCCACTGGAGCTATTTCTTCATCATTCACAATTAAGCTTTCAATCAGTTCGGCTTTAAGTGGCCCGTTGGATGCGCCAGTAACAAATCGGGCCTTAACCATCGTCCCAGCAGGAATTTTTCCTAAATTGGGTCTTTGTATGATCTGTGTACCACCGTATCGAAGAACAACCCTGGACTTTGGCCCTTTAGGATTACTTTTTCTGTTTTCTGAATCCCCAAAGGGAATTTGAAGGTCATTAGGCTTTTCTTGGATAGCCCTAGTGGATTGATTAAACCCAATGGGGCCAATATTATCCGATGGTGTTGGCTTAAAAAATTCTGAAATGATCGAATAAAATGATCCAAGCAAAATAAAGATTGTTAAAAACCAGGCTGTGATTTTTCCATTGATGCTGTGTTTTTTGCCTTCTTTTCGGTAAAGAATGTTTTTAAGACCCCATCTGTTTTTATGACCGTTGTCTTTGGCAACATCTGACTTAATAATTTCCGACATAGTTACTTCCTATTTTATTGGAACTTTCATTTTAGATTCGTCAGGGTCTCTGACTAAAATCAAATTGTCGAAACTCTGGTGAGATGTAATAAGTTGAAAACCACATCTTCGACCGAGCAAGTAAACAAACAGATTTGTTCTTGAAACTGATGAAAGCGAAGTTACTGCAATGTCATTTTTTATGTAATCCACAGTAAACTGATTTTTTCCGCCTAAAACCACATTTTCAGGTTTCAGTGGGAAATTAATAATTGTTGTGAATTCCGGCTTTACAAAAATTTCGGACATTTTTGATTCTTCGCACTTGATGATTCTCATTTGACTTTTTGCTTCAGAATCTTTTGTTGCAATCAATAGCAAAGCCAAAGCTCCGATATAAATAATCAGAATTCTCATAAACTCATGAAATATTTTTCTATAGGTTGTCATTAATTTGCCGATTTCTTGCTAGAATTCTTGTCGTCACTTTGTTTCGTTGAGACTAAAAGCAATCCGTAAGGATTCGATAGAGACCTTGCTTTAGATTCAAGCTTTACGATCAAAGTATGTTTAAACGCCGAACGAACATCACCAACAGAAATGATTCTGTCAGCTTCGACTTGAAAGCCTTCCTTGCTTTCATTGACAGCATTTACGATCACCTTCTGATTCATGCCTCGGGATAAAAACTCTTTTTGCTCTTGCTCTCGAAATCTAGTTTCATCTGGGGACAATAGCCCATCGGTCGGATAAACTTGTGAATCGAATCTTTGCGATAAAGCTTCGCGAAGGAAATTATCAATTTCCGATTTTGAATGTTGGTCCTTCATTGGTTGAATTACTTTTGAAGAGCAACCGCGCTCAACGATGAGTGCATCTTTGAAACTCATTCTTAAATTCATCATGCCTAAAATAATGCAGATAAATCCTAAAATAATTGAAAAGAATTTGAGACTTAAATTTTGAGAAACAACTGAAGACCAAGCTTCTGTGTATTTCATTTTTTACTCCTGAACTAAGATTTTATATTTCTTCTTGCGTTTTGATTTTGCGAATTGGGACTGATTTTTTTTGTTTGCTTTAAGTGATTCATTGTCGATGCACTTTTGTTTTTTGGGCCCGAAAATGGCTTTGAAATAAAGCTTGATGTGGCTCCAATGGTTCTTGTCGGCGTGATTGTCATCCCACCGATAGCAAGTGAACTTAAGTCTTTACCCATTTGTGAAAGGCCACTTCCTGCCAAGGCGTGAACCACAAAGGGGGTCAGCAGAAGAGATCCTGCCAAAATAATGTTAAATCCTATTGCAGACAAGAAACTGATCTGGGCTCCGTCTTGGTTGATCTGGCTTAGGGCACTACTCCAAAGCAATGTAGCTATGACTGACCAGACAATTTTCCAACTTGCGACCTCGATGAGCGAGCGAAAAAGCGCACTTGTCGCTGATGCTGTAACTGGCAATACATAAAGCGCGATTAGCAGTGGTGAAAAAACGTAGAGCATCACCCAAACATAAAGATAAAAGCTGTCCGCAATATGAATTGAGAAATACAGAATAAAGAACGTCAAAAAGCTAATTATTAGCATTATGGCTTCTTTAAAGCTGACCCAGGACCAAGACAATTCGCCCAATTTATCGCCCATTCTATCTAGAATAAGCTTGAAATTGTTTAAATCTCCAAGTCTAGCAGCAATAGCATCAGTCAAATCCGCAATCGTGTTTGTAATGTCTGGATAGGCATGAAGTAAAATCGCAGCAATCAAAACTCGACCAACCAAGGTCCCAAAGTTTGGCATTGATCCAATAAGAATTTTAAAATACTCAGTCACTATGCCCAGCAATAGTAAGACAGTCACCACCACATAGAAACAACCCACGAAGATTTCATGAATTTTTTTTGCCTCTGTTGCTAGCCAAGAAATATCAGAAATCATAACTTCCCCTAAAATCGAGGCAATGAAAATTGAATTTGTTCCTTTTTCATTGCAGTTCGAAGTGTGTTTGCCGTTTCAAGATATGTCCTTGTTGAGTCCTTTTCTTTTTTATTAGACAATGCCATTGTCTGTGCCTGAAGCTTTAAACCTGTGGCCTGTGTTCTTAGTGTCTGATTCATCACTTGAAGCATGACGCCCAAAGTTTGCGCCGTTAGTTTTTGCGCCCCCCCTGGTGAGACATCGTGACTAGTGTCCTTAATGACTTCGCCGAGCTCGTCGATATTTTGAGTGTACTTATAAATATCGTTATTCAGTGACACGGCTTCGGCTACGTTTCTATCCGTATCAGTTTGAACACCCAGATCCGGCGACGGCGCAACAGTTCCATAAATGATTTCTAGCCGCTGTAAGGCAGTGCTGACATTCTCCCAGTCTTTGTAAATTCCTGGGTCCGCATTGGGATAGATCGTCTTTGCTAAATTGAGCGAGTCATTGACTCCGCGATTGATTGCACGAACAAGTTCAAGCTGATCTTTCCCAGTATCGACAATATTTTTTAGTTCTATATATTGCTTGATTGCATTCTCAAGAATCTGGGCTAAATACACTAGGTCGCCGCCCCACATATCAGCTTTTGCCGGAGCTGATACGAAAAAGACTATACTCACAAAAGGAATTATAAATATTTTCATAATTGCCCCTCACTATGGTTAGCAGCAATGCCTTTAGGAAATTCTTTTGCTAATTTCTTTAAAATTTCCATTTGGCTTGAATTTGGCTCTTGTTTTTTGTATTCCTCAATTTTCCCAAGATCTCGACCGTCAGTAGTGGCTAGCCAGTATTCCAGAGGCGTTGATTCAATTACAACAAGGGCTCGATCTTCCTCGGCCATAAGAAAGGCTTCACTGTAAGAGCCTCTTTCTTGATGAAGTGAAGAAACCATTTCAAGCTCGTTGTCATTTAAGCTTAAAACATCTTTTAGTCTTTCTTTGTCAGCTCCCTTTTGGCGTAGCACCCACTTGATTGATGAATTTGGTAAAATTGCATTTGCAATTTTACTTCGCGCAAAATCATCAATGGTCTGGGAAATAGCTATGGCTGAAGCCATGTACTTACGAAATGTCCTAAAAACTTCCGCAATAAACAATGAAGCAGATTCGTTTTCCATCAGTTTCCAACATTCATCTAAGATAAGAAATTTTGGTTTGGACCTGTCACTTTGCACCTCTCGCCAAACAAAATCTGTAATAATAAATAAACAAACGGATTGAAGATCTGGATAAGATTCCATTCCTTTAAGATCAAAACAGACTAAGGGCTTATTTAGTTGTAAGGTTGTTCTTTGATCGACAAATTTTCCATAGGAAGAGTTTCCACACCAACTTGATAAAATTTTTCCAATTTTACTGATATTTTGATCCTGATGGACCAATAAAATTTTTCGAAGATCAGAAAGTGTTGGCATTTTTGAAGTCTCATAAACTTTTTCTATGGCCTGTTCGATTTCTGATTTTTCGTATTTTCCAAGTTGAATCTTTTCATCATCCTTGGTCATTAGTTCTATAAGACTTAAAATGAATTTAATCTTCTGACTTGTAGGTTTTGATTCAGTCTGTGGTAAGTCGAAAGGGTTCATGGATAGGGCTGTGTCTACACCTAAGGGAATATACTGGCCTTCGAAGTTTTCACAAATTTTCTTATAGGACCCTCCAATATCGACAATAAATATTTTTGGATTCTCTTTCATCATTTGCATCATTAAGATATTGGTCATATAGGATTTGCCACTTCCTGAACCACCGCTGACGATTTGATTTGAGTTTGTCATTTGACTGGCAAACACATCAAAACTAATTAAGCTCCCTAGCCGTGAGCGGAGCAAAACCTTTGGATCTTCATGACCTGACCACGGACCATAGACAGGCAACAAGTCGCATAGGTTTGTTGTCTTCATTGTTTTAATGCGCTCTTTGCTTCTTGCATTTGGGATAGCAGTCTCACTAAAAATATCGAAAGCTGCCAAGGTTTCTTCCATTGCCTCAGCGCCTGCCAATTCTCTAATTTTTGCTAGAGTTTCAGAAACTTTATTTTCTAATTCGTTGAGATCTTTTGACCTCACAACGATTTGCAATGAAACTTGAAAGACTTTTTCACCACTAGAAACCATTTGCTCAAGCAGTGTTTCAATATCTTTGAATTTTGCGGCTGAATCTAAATCAGAAACTCCTGTCTTTTTGCCCGCGACCATGGCATAGGAGATTCTTCTTTGTGCTTGAAGAGATTCTAATTCTTTTTGTTGGTTCGGAACGTGAATCGTCAATGATAATCTTGTATCAAAAGGCAATTCTCGAAGTTTAGC
>DGYJ01000020.1:39774-41601 GCA_002396665.1 Bdellovibrionaceae bacterium UBA5009 | reverse complement strand
CCCTATGGTTTGGTCCGGTAAAATTTTAAGAGAAATTATCCGATAGTTGAAATCACTCATTGAAAATCCTTTGGGGTCAATTCCAACATCAGTAAAAAGAAGACCGCTCCGAAGATTGTCTGGATTTACTGATTCTAAATTTGTGACCCGTGAGGGGTTCCATTGCTCATAAATTAGTTTCAATAAATTTTCTGCTTGAATGATCTGCGGTGAAAGACTCAAAGATGATAGCCCTGCCGCCAAATCCGACAAAAGTCTTTCGTTCGCATTCAGCTCTGACTTAAGTTGATCTTCTGCTATGGGCGAGAAATTTTTTAGTGCCAATAACCAATTTCTTTTTTTAATCAATGGGCCAGCAGGTTTTCGACGAACAAATAAGAAAAGATCATGCTTTGGCAATAAGCCATTCGAATCCAAATCCAAAAACTTCTGAACTCGTTGATCTGTTAGTTCTTGAATCATTTTTGAGTGGTATTCTTTATCAGCACCATGCCTATCAATAACTTGCTTGTTTCCACTTTTAATATCTGACACAAACTGAATATCAATTTCAGATGGTAAGCCGTTTAGAAATTGAATCAATCTTTGCGCATACTCATTAACTTGTTCAGTGGACCAGCATTGGCAGTCGATGGGCTTTAGCTGTAGTCCAAATCCAAAGGACCCATCACCAAAGATGATGTGATCTTTTTCTAGACCCCAGATTTGTAAATAGTCTGCTAATTTTTCGCTCATTTTGTTTTCCTTGTTCTTGGTGGTGGATTGTTTAAACTTGGCTCTGGAAATGCTTTTAGAATCCCAGGCTTAATTTGAAATCTAAGCCAGTGGACTAGGTAGTTGTCGGGCTTTCCTCTTTTCAAAAGTCGGATGCTGAGAGCTAGTCCGAAACTTGGAAGCCAAACAAATAATAATTTCAGACTTGTTGAGCCGAATAAAAAATTAAGAATCGACATTGTTAGAAAAATAAAAAGAAGGTCTGGGATTTCAAAACCCATAATCATCATTTTCTTATCCAAACAACGGCTGACTTCAGTTACTTTAATTTCCATTTTTAATCCTTGGTTAAAGGCTCCCAGGCGGCCTGGGAGCCTTTGTTGTTAATGAACCATTGACTGAATCCAACTAACGATGCTCGGTGCTCCAAATCCAATGCTTGCGCCAATGATGGCCAACACAAGATGGTTTCTGGCGTTCGGGCTTCCTGCTACAAACGAAAGTCCAGCGAATACCAAGCCAATAATGGCCGCTAACGGTAAGATGGTCCCAATCAGCTTTCCTTGAACTGCTGCAAGACTTGATTCGACACTGCAAAGACCTAAACAAGGCGCTGCCAAAACCAATACAAAAGGTAAAACTTTAATAATATTTTTTGCGTTCATGACTTAATCCTTTTTTGAAAATAAAGACATATAAAGGGTTGCTCTTAGCATCGGGAATCGAAGTTCAAGATAGCTAAGAAGTTTTGGGTCTAAAGTTCCGCTTCCGATAGGATTTAAAAATTTATTTTGGTCTTTTTCTTTTCCATGGACCATTTTCGAAAAAATGGTGTAGCGATCCACTGAATCTTTATTTTTGACCAAATAATAAGTAAACCCTGGGAACATCATGAGTCTGATTTTGTAATAAGGTGTGTTTTCATCTTTGAAGGCAGCCCCTACAAGAAGCTTGGCCTCAATATTTGTATCTTTACGAAATCCAGTGAAGATTTCGTGCTTATCTGATAAAATTCTAATTTCTTGATTGTTCATTTTTTAATTCCTTTTCTAATTTCATTTTTAAAATTTTCACTCTTTGCTGAATGTTCATAAATCTTTTCCAAATTCCTTG
>DGYJ01000020.1:32758-39606 GCA_002396665.1 Bdellovibrionaceae bacterium UBA5009 | reverse complement strand
GTCTTTTCCAAATTCCTTGATTGGATTTTAAATTTAAGGGAAGCGTCTCCCATAGCTTTCCAAGCGAGCCTTCCAATTCATTTAGTTTTTGCTTTTTACGCCACGGGTTCATTTTCAATCACCCGACGAAGTTGCTTCTCAATTCTTTCGATCTCAAAAACTAGTTCGCAATTTGTCGCCAGCTCTGTGACTGGCAAGTATCCATAAAACTCACGAAATAGCTTTCTGATCTTTTCCAATTCAAAGTTCATAAATAACGATTCCACAAATGCCTCATATATTCCTTTTCACTCGGAGGCTCATAAAGATTGAACTCTCTTGGTAATGGCTCGGGAGTTCTTAGTTCTTTATTGAACCAGTCGCGGATACGTTTCATGGCTTCAGAAATTTTTCGACGTGCTAGTTTACATTGGCAGCAATCGAAATGAATTTGATCGAATAATTTTTGTTCTTCTTTTCTTGATTCTGTTTTCATTTCCTATATCTCCTTGTTTTGTTCGAGTGCGCGCCACTCACAAGGATAGATTTCAATGATCGAGCCAACTGACACAGTGATCAGATAAATTGCTGAAGTTACTCTGGAATTAAAGAATATATGGATTATTCAATGAAATGGAATTTTTGAATTTGTTCGATATTACGAATAGTAGAATTTATTTATTGAAGTAAATTCCGTAAGTTGAGTGATTTCGCTTTAAATGTGACTGTTCAAATATTAAAACAGCTCAAGGAATTAGCCAGAAATCGCTAGATTGTATGATTGTCGGAATTTGGTATTTGAGGTAACTTCGTACATCAATTTCCCTTGCAGTGCCCTGCGAATCAATAATTTTTATTTCATTTGGCTGATTTAGACCAGCGATACGAACAGATCGTTTGAGTTTTCGTTTTTCATTTTGTTTTTGCAGCTTTTGGATCTCAACAAGGTCATTGACTTCGATATCTGCACCAGATAAACCAGACAGAGCCATTACCGTATATCCTTCTTTGATATCTATAGGAACGATTGTAGCAATAGGCAAAGCAGGTAATGCTTTCGAACCAATTAATTGACCCCTTTCACAATCCTCAAAATTTTCAAACTCATATTTATAAACATTAAATCGGTCACCATATTTGATTCCCGCGATAGCTCCTGATGGTATTATAAATTTATTTTCAGAAAGTTTTTTCGTTATATGTGTCGACCACGGATTTGGGTCACTTTTTAAGTTTACTGCCGCATTTGTAACAAGTTTATTAAATGCTTTTTCTGTAAGTTTGATAAGTGCAGCTTGTCCATCCTTTTGGCCACTTCCTGCGCCAAACTTAATAATTCCCAAATCTACGGAAAAATCAAATCCAGTATTTATTTCTACATTAGCACCAACGGAACGCGATACTAGATCATAAGGTTTTTTTACAGTCATTTGAAGATTTAATGTTCCAGTTTCTACTTTTGCTCCTATAGCAATTGACGAAATGGGCGACACAATCTCGCCATTGTAGCCTACGAAAAAATTATAGCCACTCAATGAGAATCCATAAATATTTATATCCCATTGATAATCTACTGGATCTGGTGCGCATTCAAGTTTAGAAAGTTTTGAGTTTTGAGTACTATCATAATTTGAGGCATCCTTGATTTCACGAAATCCTGAAGGCGCGCATGCAAATGCGAAAAACGATAGACTCATGACTTCAAGTAGCAAGACGGTATGCTTTTTCATATTGTCTTAATCGGACATAGGTCCAAAGACTTAAGGCTTGTCAAAGCTATCTAGACCTTTGTCTTGATAGTCCCAATTACAACATGATCTTTAGTTAGATGTCGTTTTATCTTGATACAGCATCTAGAATTGAAGCAACTCTATTCGCTAACTGCAAATCTCCAGAACTGGCGGTAGATTGCTCTAAGGATGTTTTAGTAATTAGATCCCCCTCTTGAAAACCAGCCCTAGATAATAAAGAGTCTCCCGTAAGATAGATAATTCTCCACCCTCGGTCTTCAACTCTTGTTTCGACCATATAACGAAGATCCGGCATTTGATCTTCGAGATCGGCAACATCTTTTTCGGTCAATGAAAGCTCAATATGCCTCGCTAGTTGCTCATTGCCATTTTGATTAGAATGTTCAATCTGGAGCTCGGGTTCTGTATTTGCTAAAGCATCTACTGGCGTGGCTTTGATAGATTCAGCACTGGAAACTTCGATTTTTTCAGGATTTTTTCTGTTTAACTCAAAAGTTTTTTTTGCGCTGACTTTTAATTGTTGGCCATTATTTTGAACAATAGGTGTTGGGCTATTCCTTTTAGAAGCAAAATAAAATAAAACAACACCAATTAAAACTCCAAAAAAAACTAATCGAAAAGATTTAATCATTATTTCAATCCTATTAAATAATGATTGTCCAAAAATTTTACTCTTTCAAGATATTAACATTAACGTGTTAAATTTTAGACCGAACGGTTACAAAAATACGACCTCAGCCTCGAAAAACTGTTCCTTGCTTAGAATGGGTACTTTTAGCTCATTGGTCTTACTATAAACAGTAGGATCATCAAATGCTGAGGACACAATTACGGATCGAGCTTGAAGATTCAGGCGTTTGATAACATCCGCGCCAGTTTCTAAGACCTGTCCATCATTAGATTCTAAAAAGTAGTCTGAGTACAATTTGAAATTGGCAGTACTGGCTGAAATCCATTTTTCCAATTCTTTAGAGCTTGAAAAAATACTATATTTTTCGGGAGGAACACCGGATTGACTCATCTTGTATTCGATAGCCATTCGTATGGACTCCTGATCGTCCAAAAATAATAGCTGCTCATCCTCAAGAATAGAAATTTCATGATTTGGTTGAAATTGATAATTGGGAATTGCAAGTGTGACACTTGTGCCTTTACCTAACTCTGAACTGATTTTCAGTTTTCCACCCAGGCCTTCAATGAACTGTTTTGCATAGTAAATTCCAATCCCTGTGCCGTTTTCTTTTCCAACTGTAAAATTCTTAGCTCCAATCTTCGCTAAAACTTCAGACGAAATACCTTTTCCTTGGTCTAAAATACAGATTTCGTATTGTTCATCTGACTTCTTAAGAACTAGCTGTACAATAGATCCTAGTGCTGAAGCTTCAACTGCATTATTAATTAAATTCGACAAAGACCTTTCAAGTTCAAGTTGATCTGCTTCCATGAAAAGTTTTTTAGTATTTGCTCCGTTAATAAATTCAAACTGACATTGACCTTCGTATTGGACCTGTTTTCGTTTAACAATTTCTGAAAGCAATTCGTTCAAATTAAACTTTTGAACATTATTTTGAACCACGGGTGAATTGTTTGATTTTGAATGCTTCGAAATCTCACTGACTATCTGTTTTATTCTGCTTAAAGAATCAAAAAACATTTCCTTATGCTTTTCATGACCCCATTGGGTGCGTCTTGCTAAAATTTCTGCATTGCGAACGGAACCAATGATATCATGACCAACCCGCGAGGCGATTTCACCGAGTTCAATTTTACTTTGGTTTTTAATAGCAATGGCCTGGGCCGCTTCAAGCTGATCCTTCTTATCTTTCCACCAGGTCGCAAGCTTTGGAAATGATCTTTTCACGATTTCAGACGGTTTGTCATTGGAGACAAAATCATTCAAAGCCTGTTTAAATAGTTCTTCACGTTTCAAATATTCACGTTCTTGGACATTTCGGATTGTAGCGATCATTCCTAAAACAATAAATAAAATGAATACAGCGCTACCAAAGAACACAGAATTTAATACTTTTGATTCTACATCGAAGACCATAAACATATCTTGTTGCGAAGGAATTTGATAAAAAGCTCGGCTATGTAAAAAACCAACTCGCTGAACTGTAATTTCAGAAACTAACGATGGAATTTCATCAACTTTAAATGGGCTTCCAAAATGAAGCCTTTCTACGGTCTGATTATTTTCAAATTTAACAAGCTTGATTCCTTGAATATAATCACTCGATAGCAAGAACCTCTGATTTTTTGTTGAAGAAGTTAGAAGGTTTCCTTCCTGAATGAGCGCAGATTCGCTACGGGCCCAATTTAGCATTAACTCTCTGCCGATAGACTGTAGCCAGTAATCACACAGTCCGTAGATTCCTCCAAGACTTACAATAATTGCTATCAAAAATACTTTGACTGGTTTTGTCTTCGCGATTTTCATAAACAAAACCTTCCTAGATGACCACCCATAAACGGCGGCTGATTTTTAAAAAGACAGCGATGGACTAAAAACAACTCCTCAAGAGAGTGCGAAACCACATTATCAAAAGCTAGTTCTGGAAGGTTGACCTTTAGAGTCCCTTTCTTTTCTAGGCGACTTCGAATAAGGTTGTTCCCATGTCCTAGACTGAAAAAAGCAAGTCTTTGTTCGTAGAATGACTTGGCTTTTGAATTTTCTAAATTTATTTTTTTTGCAGCAAGCCCATGCCTATATAATTCATCAAAAGATCGAAGAATAATATTTTTTAAATCGACTGATTTTCCACAAGCTCCACCTGAAATGTAGCCTCCAGACTTTAATTTTCCGAAGACAATAACTACTTTCACTTCTGCAAGTTCTATTTGTGGTTGAACTATAAAAACATTTTCTAAGGCACATTGCTTTTTAATTTCTTCAATGTGAGTTTGCAAATTTAATGATTCACTGAGGCTATCTATTTTTTGAGATTCAAATGAGATTCCGTCGTCATCCCACCATGTCGCCCAGACGTATCTTTCAATAGCCTCATACCAAGCTGACTCTCGGGCTTTTGTTTTTGCATCACTATCGAAAGCTGGAAATGCGGCAAAGCCATCCGACCTATCAGTCATACAAATTGGATTCTGTTTTTTATGCCCCTCTCTGTAGGCGCTTCGTTCAACCCATTCACTCAGGGCTTTCATTAGTGCAGTTGATGGATCATCAGCAAAACCTGTTGATGAAGATTCGGAGATCAAATTTGTATTCTCGCCGTTATGACAGACGAACCAATACCTATTGCCAATTTTAGAAACGTCCATTTTTGATGGAAGCAGCTTCCTAGACTTTAACGAAGATAGAAGGTTATTAATTTTGTCTGTCTGTATCGTCATTTAATCAACCTTAAAGTATTGCCAAGGTGCTGGGGCAGTGATTGAGACAGGAGCTTCTTGAATAAGACTTTGATCTTTGGCTGCAACAAATCTTCGAACGTGGGTAAAGACGTTCAATAATGACTCATTAAAAATATGCCGATTTAATGCAGCAAAGGCAGAGTTTTTATCTTTCGCAATTTCTAGGTTTTTAATTAGGTCCTGCGTCTTAGGATCTTTACTGACAAAACATAAACTTTTATGAAGGTTTGGAGTAAATAACATTTGAACATCTCCAGCAGGATCAAAAGCCCAGAATCCTGTTTGAAAACTTGAAACTGAAAGTTTTCCATTTACGAACATCTCAACTTCATCTTTCTGAGTTTCAGATTGAATTGGATCTTGATTCTCGATTCCTAAGCTTAAGAAAATCTTTTCCATGACCTGAACAAAAAACGAATTCGGATTGCTTTTCGATTTAAGCCAGTGGATTGGGTTTTCCTGAAATTTCATTTTACATTCTACGAGATCATTTGCATTCAGTTTTGACTCTATTTGAGATTGAAATTCATCAGAAGAAATGTATCCAGGCAGCAAATCCGTAAAAAGACTGAACTCTGATTTTCTTTCCCCATGTGCAATGGATTTAAAAGTTTCTCTAAATGCTTTTGCAAAAACTAATCGACACCTTTTGTCATTAAAAGGGGCTGCATTTGGATTTATAACCAATCCCACAAGCCGAGATGCCGGAGCATAGGAAACTTGAGTTTTCTTCTTAAGATTGTGAAAGTCATTGATTGTAAACCTTAATTCAGAACCAGAAATAATGGTTGTTGAATCCATTTTCTGAGAAAAATCAACAGCCTCAGAAGGTGTCATGTATTTAAAATTGATTTTAGTAGGAACCTTGCTTCCAAAAACTTCATTTAAATCTCGCTTTTCAAATAAAAGCTCGCTGTCGGACTTAGAAATCAAACGATAATGTCCACTGGAAGGAATTTCAGAGCAATTTATTTTGTTGTTGGACAAATCCACACATCTTTTAGGGATGACAGAGAAAAGTTCCAGACAAAAACGAAAAATAGGATGATCGAGATTTTTTCTAAAACGTATTTCAATTTTTTGACCATCGACTTGAACTCCTTCGGGAAGTGTTTCAAGTGGCCTTTGAGCAGTTAGCCAGTCTTCGACGCCAACAATATCTTCAAGAACTGGAAATTTAGGCCTAGCCCGTATCATCCTAAGAACTGCAAAAGCGATATCCGAGGGCTCAATCAATGAGCCGTCAGAAAAATAAATTCCTTTTTTAACTGTCCAGATCATGCTTTTGGTTTTTTCATTGTAGTTAAAAGAATCAAGGATGGTGCTTTTTAGGTCGCCCCTTTGATCGGCTTCAATGGGAGTTGCATAGATCATTCTTGCAACAGGCATATTAACTGTTTGGTCCGCATCCAAAGGGTCCAGTGAGTTAACTATTCCGGTTTCAGTAATGACATAGGTATAGCGATCCGATGCGCTGATTTTGTTAACCATAAAAAGAACCGCCAGCAACGGAAAAATAAATAAGACTAAAAATGATTTTTTCAACTGGACCTCTTTGGGGCATTACATTGCCACTCCGCCATCCTGGGATGTAATAATCATTCCACCAGGAGACTTGATTTGAACTTCAGAATCTTCACCAACTACTGATTTTAGGAAAATCAGAAAGTCTTTAAGCTCTTGGTCGTCTGAAGCCGCAATCACTTTTTCGATTTTAAACGAATTAATTAAAAAGCGCCCTTCAAC
>DGYJ01000020.1:31460-32611 GCA_002396665.1 Bdellovibrionaceae bacterium UBA5009 | reverse complement strand
CCTTCAACAGAAGTTGGCAATAATATTTTAATATCAACCATCTCTTGAATGGTTATTGGATCAACTTCGTTGGCAAGCAATGTTTGTGCAGAAATGAAACTCACTTTAGCATAGGCGCTAGATCCCATGGTCATTGCTAACCCCAAAATTGCTTTTTTAATGCGAGCTGATGGTTTTTTCATTTGTTCCCCCTTGGCTTTTATAGCCTAAGACATTAATATTTTTTTCTAAAATTTTAACTCGTGTTGAAATTGTGGATGGTGAAGCATTCAAAATACTACGACAAGCCTCCCGAAGGCCTCCACCTTTATGAATCATCTTGTTTATAAATTCGAGTTCTAACTCGTATTGTGATTTCATAAATTTTTGATAGTCTTGAACATCGTCAGTATCAATTTTGAATACGTTTCTGATCTTTGAATTTAAATCCTCTGGACAAATTCGAGTTTTTCTCAAAGCCACAATTCTTTCAATTTCGTTTTGAAGTTCTCGTACATTTCCTGGCCAATTATAAGCTTCAAGACTTCGCACCGTCTTTTTCAAAATTTCCAATTTTTCACCGTTGTAGATTTTCAAAAAATGGGAAATCAAGGGCGCTATGTCAGCTTTTCTTTCTCTTAATGCCGGGATTTTAATAGGCATCACATGAAGACGATAGTAGAGGTCTTCGCGAAAGCGACCTTCAGAAATTGCCTTTTCTAAATTAACATGGGTCGCAGATATAACTCGAATATCGACATCTAAAGATTTTGTAGATCCAACAGGTGTTACTTTCCTTTCTTGTAGAACTCGGAGAAGCTTTGCCTGAATTGATGGCGATAGCTCGCCAATTTCATCAAGAAACAAAGTTCCCTGATGAGCTGAAGTAATTAGACCTTTTTTATCTGTAGTGGCCCCTGTGAATGATCCTTTGATGTGACCAAACATTTCACTTTCAAATAAAGTTTCAGTGATTGAGGACACATTGATGCCAACAAATGGTTTTAGTCTTCGATTCGAAAGATTGTGAATGGCTTGCGCAATTTTTTCTTTTCCAGTACCAGATTCGCCACGAATAAAAATACTACAATCTGATTTGGCAGCACATCGAACGATGTGTGCGACTTGGGCCATTGGAGCAGATCTGCCGATCAAGCCAATGGATTCAATGA
>DGYJ01000020.1:10657-31322 GCA_002396665.1 Bdellovibrionaceae bacterium UBA5009 | reverse complement strand
CAAGCCAATGGATTCAATGAGTTCTTGGTTTTTATCATCATTATTATTCTCTTCTTCGAAAATTTCCGAATTTTCTTCCCATCTTTGGCAAAGTGAGCGAACGATTCCGCGAACTGTTTCTTCGTCTTGTTTTTTTTCAATAAAATCCTTAATCCCGATGAACATACACTTTTTTAAGAGTTCACGCGAATCATCTGCAGAGTTTAAGGCGATAACCAGATGCGGATTCACGACCAACATTTCTTGAGCGACTTGAATCCCATCTTTTGGCATTCGGTAATCTAACAAAATGGCTGCGAACTGGTGTGGATATTGTTTCACAGAGTTAACGGCAGCATCCGAGTCTAAAAAGCCAGTCACCTGAAAATCTGGTTCGGTTTCTAGAATTAGGCGCGTGCATTCCAGGTCAGCTGGATCATTATCAACGACTAAAATTTTATAAGGCATCATTCCCCCAATAAGCTAGGCGCTCTTCATCGAACGCTGTTGACTGCGTTCATAAAGCAAGTGGGATACCAACCGAAGAAAATCTCAAAAAGTAGATCTAACCCCTTGAAAATACTTATGCTGTCATAGCATTGTTGTTTTTATGACTCAATGGGTTAATTGAATTTGTTCGCAAATACGAACAAGAATTCTTAACAGCGATTGAAGCCACTTGGTTAAATAGTTGAATTGCGAAAGGAAAATCTAAGCCTGAATCTGTACGTAAATCCGGCCATGGTATGAAGAATCTACATGGAGCGTGTACTACCCAGTATGGCCTAAGTTCGGAGTAGAGTTTACATCTTGGAACAAATCGAAGAGCGGAGCGTTTATGACGGTGACTGCAATCGAATTTAACTCAGTATCCTGTCAAATAAAACTAATACCATTGTTGTGAATTCCAAATAAGGCATTTGCCTATTGAGCAGTCAGAATTTAAGCTCACCCGCTGAAAAGAAAAAAATCTAAGTAGGAGCTCAATCCTGGCGTAGAGTGGCTTTTTTTTGTCAGCACCCGTTGGCCGACATTGACTCAGAAACTGGCATTTGTAGATGCCAAAGCGATCACTAGTACTCTTTGTTAGTCTATATTATTCATTCACATAAAAGTCGAAGAACATGAGATCTTATTTTTACCTTTTTTTGCACTTGGTATTGAAAACATCTCCAAGGCTGGATTTGAATTCTGTATTTCAACATTCTCCATTGAGGCAGGGTACAGAGTTTTTAGCGCTGATCGCCACAAATCGTATGCAGACCAAATCGCATCTTCTTTTTTTACTAAGTTTTTAATCAAGAATTCTGTAGCGTTTGCATTAAATGAATTGTCTGATTTTCGAACTTCCCATTTCTTTGAGTCCTTCTTGACCATAAATCCTGCTATTTCATCTGGAAAGACTAGTAATGGAATTAAAGCCTCCATTTCATGTGGAGAATTCGACTCAAAACTAGGTACTATACGGCGTGAGTCAATAGCGATAACGAGGCGAGTTCCTTTTGCAAAAGTAGATACAACTCCCGCAGAGGTCGTTGTGCTAATTAAAGCTGAAGGAAAGCCTTCCTTGGCGCCGGAAGAAAATGCATGCGCTTCGGCAAGGTTTTCAAAAAATGGAATGTTCATGCTTGTTTTTCGATTATTAGATTTTCCAATCCATGCGCTCCGATAGCTGTCGTATATTTTTGCAATCGAATCCTGAGTTGGCTGGAATTTTTTAAAAGCCTTTGATATTAAGCCATTTTTTTCAGGTTCTGGATCTAAGGTTGTATTGGTTCCTCGGAGTACATAAAGGATGCGTTTTGGATCGGGGCGAACAATTGATTCAATATACTGACGATAAAATATTGTTTCCGCCGTTGTGAAACGGTCCCAAGGCAATGATTCATCTAGAATTTTGGCAACACCCAGTCGATCATTGGCTTTAATTTTTTCAGACAATTGTAAAACTGAGCTGCTAGTATCCTTCGCCAACAACGGGCCCTGCTGAATACGTAAAAATGGTTCAGCATTTTTTAAATGGACTTGAATTTTAGCCTGAAGATCTAAGAATAGCTCTTTAGCCAAAGCATCAACAGATGTATTCTGGGGAAACAAGCTCATATACGGTTGAATGAGTGCAGACATCGGAGCGACATCTGATGAATTTTTGAATGCGGATATCAGATACTCATTAAGAACTTGTGAAGAGTTTACGCCTTCTCTTTTTGTCATAAACTGCAAGAAGTCTAATCTTAATGCCGAGGCTACTTGCTGTGATTTTGCAGAAGGATCTAACGCGGCCTCTTGAAAACCTAAGGCGCGAAACGGTTGCCAGTTGTCTACCTCATGGACTATCATAAGGATCTCTAGATATTGCTCTACTGAAAGCCCAGCGCTTAATTTTTTTTGTGAAACAAATAATATAAGATCATCTCGTTCTTCACTTTCTACATATTCAAGCTTCCATAGAGAGTTCCGCAGTTGCTGTTCGTCGTCAGTTAATTTTATTTTGAAACTATTCCCATACATTAGCCCCCAGTAATCTTTTTTTGCTGTCTCTGATTCTTTAATTGCTGCAATTAGGGATGGTCCTGAAATTTGTCGATCTAAATTATGGGCTTCAGCTTGAATCAAAAGTCCATGAAGGCAAAAGAATATCAAAAAGTAAATAAAGTGATTCATGTTAACCTCTATAAGTAAATTATTTATTTAAACGTTTTAGTGTCCCCTGGTGCTGTTCAAAAATAAAACCGCTTTCTGGTCCATCAAATATGGAAAACACGGCCTCAAGGTCGCCCTGTTTTGAGAACCCCATTCTTTTTTGTAGCGCCGTTTTTAACACATCTCCATTACCAGTAAGAATATTCCATTTCTCATTTGTTGGTGTGTTGCCGTTTTGTGGAGCTACCTGGTCTGAAAGTTCAAACCCTAGGAATTTATAATAGGTATCACTCGAAGAATGGTCGCCAGCATATGTTCCGACTTTTGTTGTTGGTCCATTGGCTCCAGCGTTTGAACGAATCAATCTGGCAAAATGAAAGTAAATTGTTGATGCTCCATGTTTTCTAAGAGATTCAGGCAGCATTCTGTCCGGTAAAATTGCAAAATTTCCTGGCTCGACATAATACCCAACGTCGTATATGTTTGCACGTCTTTGCTCGGGCAAGTAATGATTCAGAATACTTTCCATGGGTGTTGGGACAAAATGCAAGTCACCACTTTGAACTGCTGGTGGAATCTGCAAGTCCTTTGCTGTAAGATGAAGGAACTGTGAGTCAAATACATCCCTCCAAAGGTCTTGTTTGAATTCATCGCGAATCAATCCAGAATTTTTCAATTTTTGAAAGTCCAATTTCCAATTTTTTCCAAACTGTCCCATTTCGTTTTGAGTAGCAAATTTTGCCGCTACAAAATTATTATCAACGCCTCTGTTTAACTTTGCACTCGAAATGGAAGTGTATGGGGCGGCAATCAGCCTGCCAGTACCAAGAATTTGACCTTTAGATCCATCATTATTTTTTGCACGTACAGTAATATAGGTCGAATGATAAGCATATTGAAATGCTGTCTTAACCAATTCTCTTAAAAACTCGTTTGGCCATTGTTTTCTTTCTTTGTACTGATCTATAACAAAATTCAAAGACTCCAGAATCCGTAATGCTAAAGTCTGTTGTCCATTTCCTACTAAATATGTTTCGTGTTCATGCAGATTTTGACTTTCAATATAAGACTTAGCTTCTTCTGTGCTTTTGAAATTGACCATGGTTGATGATGACCGTTCGTCATTAAGAGGCTTAATGATTTCCACATAATGATCTGGGTATTCATAAGTGATCTCGTGTACAGATCGCAATAAAGAATTGCTTGATACTTTAACCCTGTAGCTACCGTCATCATTTTTTTCAATTTGGGCCAGTTTTGATTGAGTTCGGGCCACAGGATGAATAATTTGAGTGGGTTTTTCTTTAAATTTTATAAGCTGGAGGACTTGTGGTGAAGACAAGAAATTAATGAGCTGATCTTTTTTTAATCGCAAGTTTTCATTAAATTGTTCATTAGCTTGGCGAAGGCTTTTTTGATGACTAGAGAATAATGAATGACAACTCAAATTACTTCCAAGGGCTGCTTGGAACGTGCAAATTCCGATTGAAATAGTGAGCTTAAAAAGTAGTCTCATCAGACCTAAGCTAGTGCAAGAGATGTTCCCTTTTTTCGATTCTAAAAATGGCTTCAATTGCATCTGGATATGGTCGCGGACAGCGTATAAATGCAGCTGTCTATAGATTTGACACTACACTAAGTCTTGGACAGCATTATATTTTCAATAGCATTTTTAACTATTTTTTCTGCAACGTCTGTACTCAAATAACCGTCCTCGCTCATCGTTGAAATCATTCCTCCAGTTATTGTTATTTGTATTAATTTGGCTTTCTCGTAGGTGTTTTTAATGCTCCAAAATTTGTTATTGTTTCCAAGATCAAGCAATTGTTTAATTCTGAGGTGTCCTTCAGCAACAAGCACAGTATTTTCTTTTCTTGCCATTGGCAGACGACTGGCTTGATAGTAATAAAGAAACCAAAAGCTACATTGGTCTTGATACAGTCTAATCCAATTAAAACATCCCTGAATGTAAAGAAGTAATTGCTCTTTTGGTGACGAGTTAACTGCTTTACCCATTTCATCGGTCGCACATTTTAGTAGTGTCATGCGAACATATTTTGCAGTCAGTAAAAACAAATCATCCAGGCTTGGAAAATAATGATGAACTAGTGGGCGACTTACATTGCAGTCCTTTGCCAACTGAGTATAGGTAGTGCCCTCGATGCCATTTTTGGCAAAAGACTTAATAGCAGCCTCAATGATATTGAATTGCTGATCCTGGGCTTTTGTTGCCGATAACTGAAATAAATCACTAACTTGTATAGAAATATTCTTTTTTGATCGACTAGTCGATTTGTTCATTATTAATACACCCCTAAATATTTTACTTATTATCATTTTTAGTTGACATTATGTCAATTTAATAATACATTGTGTCAAATTGAAACAAAAACCGAAGGAGGTTATATGAAATCATTGTTAGCAAGTGCAGTTCTACTGGTTAGTCAGGGCTTATACGCACAACAAGTTAAAGTGGCAGATCTAGTATGTATAGAGAAGAGTAGCAAAGTAAGGTATGGTATCTCGCTGTCAAGCAAAGAACTTTCGCTGTTTGACGAAAAAGGAAGGCTTCTGCATCACCAGGCAGGTCTTAGCGTAAGACGTACTATTCTTGAAAGGCTTCCCGCGATAGAAGTCTTTTCAATTGCAAACTCAAATGGAACTCTAATTGAAGTTTCCTTTGTTCAAGGAAACAAGTTTGGTTCTGGTGTCGTAGTAGATACTGAAGAAAAAATTAAATGCGTTCGTAAGTAATAAAACAATAGAAGGAGAAAATGAAAATGAAGAAATTATTATTAACAACAATTATTATTATGGGCACGACAGTTGCTTTAGGTCAAAATAGGTCTACTGGCATGCAAATGAGTGTTCAACCAGGTAGTTGCGAATGGGTTGCTGCAAAGTCAGTTTACAATGCCATGACAAAAGCGACTAAATCGCAATGCCAAATCATTGGGATTAAAGAAGTGCAGGAAGATGCAGCCTATGATGTAGCCATCCTATGCATATCTAACGCAAAATATGCAGCTAGGGTCTATGTAAGTACTTCGCCAAACAGTTGCTACTTAGCGCAAATACCTAACAATCCAATTTTTAAAAAATTGAACTAAAAAACGAGGTGGACTATGAAATGCAGTATCTTATTAAAAGCAATTGTCAGTTCTTTGTTTGTTGGAAATTTTTCAGTTTCTAATGCTCAAGTAAATTCTGGTGATGGATACACTACTGATATTCAGAAAAGATACAGCTTTTCTAGTCCATGCCTCTCGCAAGGCAGTTGGACCCAAGCGGCTTTAAGTCAAACTCAGCAGCTGCGTCAAATAACTTTGCAGCTAAAAAATGATCCTAGCTGTCAGTCAATAGGACAAGCCTTGCAAGGAAAAATCGCACAAATGCAGGAAGGATTGGAACAAGCAAAAGCAAATCAAGAAAAATCATCTACACTTTCATCCTTGCCAAAAGAAATTGCAGCTTTATCTGCAACAGTTGCAACAGGAGGTTTTTTAAGACAGGTGCTAACGCCGACTCTATTCGGAAGTCTCATGAAGTTCTCAACCGAAAAAACTAAAGTAGATGGAGAAGCGATTCTATCTGATGACTCTCAGGCGCAGCTCGTCTCAGAAAAATCTCAGCTTCTACAATCACTTAATCAAAGAATGAACTCAGCAGCCAATCGAGGGCTAGATCTTTTCAACAGTACCATTGACAGTCTGCCTCAGCTTGAAACTTGTTTAATTGATGAAAACTCCATGGGGCATGTATTTGCTAGCTCAATTAGTCTCATTGGTTCGTTTGTGTCTTCGGGAGCAGATCCTGTTGGAAATAAAACGGCTATGGCCATATCAAAACTTTCCGATTATATGAGGCAAAAACGCTTTTCAAAGGTTATTAAGAAGCTTAATGAACAGGAATTTTTATCATCTGTATCTTGCTTGATTGATGCAACGACAGAATCTTACTGCTCAGCTCGCGATGGACGTCTTCTCTTTAACGAAATGACCAAAAATTTTGGCCAAAACACCTTAGGAGCTAGGAAAGAAAAATCATTTTACTCGTCTCCACTTGCTGGATACTATGTTTTAACACAGCAAATTCCTGTTATTACAAATTGGCTTTTCAAAATTCAAATCGGTTCAACGCCACGGTTAAAAGAAGATGCCGACTTTCAAACTAAAGTCTTGAATGTTGTGAATACGTTTTTTGGCCAGATGAAAAATATTGAGGGCTACTTTTACAATCAACTTATAAATATGCAGGCTCAAAACGATAGACGTGTAAAACAGAATATTTTAAGACAAACTGTTCAGTCCCTGCATAGCCTATTAATTGGACAAGATGCATTGGGAGGTCGACAAAGTGAAAATAATTTTTTTACCATGTCTTACAGTGCTCCACAAATTCCATTTGTCCTAATTGGAATTTCACAGCCGGAAGATTTATTTAGTCCACAATACCAAGGTGACCCAATAGCTTGGTTAGACAACAATGCCACCAACCTTCCTGAGTTCCAAGATCCAGATGCCTTAGCCCTACGAATTGAGCGAAACTTGCAGGCATTAATTAAAGAAGGAACGAATTCAGCTGTAAATTATTACAACAAAAATTTTATTGTAGATCAAATTGGAATAGTTAACGAATCACTAGCAGGTATGAACTATAATGTTAAAGAAGCCTTAAGCAACGTTGATAGGTACTTGCATGGCCTAAAACAAAGAATCGAAGAGCTCGGCGGGGACCAATCAATAATTGCTTCAATTATTGAAACTAGAATCCGAATTGGAAGAGTTTTGTCTCGATATAAAGAATTAAAACATTATTCAATAAAAGCTTCAAAAACGAAATTTGAAAGCTCAAAGTCCGAAGAGGAATTCAATGAAAAACTGAGAACAGCAAATTTAGCTCTTATCGTCGAAGTTTATGAGCAATTTCAAGTTCTCATGGCAAGAACCGGTTGGTTATCAAATCGCCTTGCTAACTATGTAAAGTATGATTATCAAAATGTGATACGATCTAAAATGTTAAAAAATCCATACACTCTATCTAATGATGCAAATGAAATTTTTCAAGCTTCTGCGGAGTTAACATTTGAAAAACTGTTGTCATTATCAAATGGCAACCCAGCTAATATTGACACAGATTTGAATTTTGCGCTGCGAATTGGGAAAGAAAATGTAGCTGCCATAGAAATGTTGCTCAAAGACAGTGTTGCAAAGCAAATTAGTGAACTTCGTCTGTCGACTCTTGGAAAACAAATTAGCTCTAAGGACATCACTTATAACTCTGTTAAGAGGGCTTACATGGATGAAGTGGTAAAAACTCCAAGCGATCGAAGAAACTCAATTCACAAGTTTTTCGCCGGATTATGGAGCGCCTCGAAAGCGGCTTTGGGCTTTAATCCAACATCATATCCAGTAAAGTTTATATCGTATATCGGTCTGAAAGATAAAGCAGTGTATAGTTCGGATGATGAATTTGGCTCTGCAAAAAAATTGTACAATCAGCTCTGTATTCAGGCCCTTGCATTTAATGATTTAAAGTCAATTTGGTATAGCTGCAAAGGAGCCATACTAAAATCACCATTAGATTTTACCAAACTTCATCCTGAAATCGTGAAGAGATTCAAAACGGAACTCAATATTGACTTTGTAGAAAAAGCCTACGAAAGTTTGAAGCAATCTAAAGCAATGAATGAGTCAAATAGAATATGCGCCTTCAGAAATTACAATAGAAAAAATCTTGTTGCCTATCTGACATTAGGAAAGCAAGAAGCAAATCGAGCAGACTATGAGAATGAGCATACTCGAATTTCTGAAAATCAAAAGTAAGTCTTGTTAAATAGTATTACAGGATGGGCCCTTGCCACAGTCGGGCCCATCAAATAGTTACTTTGTCCGTTCGATTTGAACCTTAAATTGCCCCTCGATCTGACCACTTATTCGCAGAGTTAAAGAATCAACTTTTTCCCCATAGATCAGTTCATGGACCGAGATTTCAAAAAAATCTGCTAGGACTCGAACCGTCATTAATCCTTGAGGCTCCACACCATTGCAATAATTGTGAAGAGTGCTTTTGTTGATATTTAACTTTCTAGCAATCTGGGCCTGAGACAAATTTCTGGCCTTCATTAATTTGTTCAAGTTTTTGGACAGTAGGACTTCTTTTTTGGATTTTTGTTCCATATAGATTGGCAAAAGCCCGAGGGCTATTTGCCACCCCCAACAAGCTGTTGGTTCATCCACTTAAAGCTCATGCCACCGTGTTGATGGGCTTTGGCAGCCTCACGGCCTATCAGGCCAGTGGCTTCAACCAAAGTACCAGCAGCACCCAGCATCAGGGCAATGAACACTAGGCTTCGAATAAATTGTATAATTCCGTTCATATGTTTCTCCATTTTGGTTAAAAACGGAGCGTGAGGGGCTCTCTTTCGAGACAAATTCAGCCCACTACTAAAGTAGCAAGCCTGTAGCAATAATGTAGCAAACCAATGAAATTTGCCGACGTTTCTTAAGATTTCAGATCCAGATTTCAAAACTCTTTTGTGTTATTTTAAGTACTTAGAACTTCTATTTTTTTCTTTCTTTTCAAATTTCTTGGGAAGAAATTTGGGGTGACCGACGGGGTTTGAACCCGCGACAACCGGAATCACAATCCGGTGCTCTACCAACTGAGCTACGGCCACCACAGCTTAAGACGAGGGTCAGTTATAATGGATTTTAGATCGAAAGTGAAACGAAATTTAATATAATTCAAAGATCCAATTCTGGACATTTTAAGTCCCCCAACGCAGAATAAACCCATGAAATTCAAAACCTTTTTACAATTAGCCCTGTGGTTATCAATGTCTACCCTATTGAACTCGTGCAGCTCCTGCGGGCTTAAAGCCCAATGTGAAAAGACCAATTGGTATCAAATGGGCTTTGACATTGCCCAACGGGGCGAACGCATCAGTAATGATAACTTTACCCAGTCCTGCCGCAAAGAAGACTACGAGGTCAATGAGGGCCAATTAGATGTTGGATTCAAAGCAGGCATGGCCCATTACTGCCTTCCGGATGTGGTCTTTGCCACGGGCAAAAAAGGACAGTTCTTTACGAATGAGTTCTGTGATCCTGCTGAACTTAAAATGCTGACTCAAAAACACAAAGAAGGTGTCCAAGAGTTTTGCCAACCAAATTCTGGATATTCTTTCGGCGCCCAAGGTGGCGTTTACAACCAGATCTGTAAGGGCGATAAAGAATCCCAATTTCTATCTGAATATGGGCGCGGTCGAAAAAAATATCTTCAAAATGTTATCTACGAAAATGAAAATACAATTTCAGAAACTCAACGCGACATCCAAAGACTAGAAGGCAATAAGTACCGCACCCAATCCGAACTTAATTCCCTTAGTCTTCAAGGGCACTTCGCTGGAAATCAAGCCAATCCCGAATTTCAAAATAGACTGAGGGACCTTGAAAGCTCAATTCGAAGCTATGAATATTCAATCACCTCGAAACAGCAACAAATCGACCAGCTTAGGGAATCCAACAAAAAGCTTAGAATCGAAATGCAGGGTCTTTAAAACACTTAAAATGTCTCAAAATAAGAATTTGAATCCAATAGATTTATTATTGATTGTATTGGACTTGATGCCAGCATCTAAATTTTTTTTAATTCTAATTTCATCAGGCTTTTAGAACTCCTTGCTATTCTGGACTCAACCTAAAGGAGGTTATTTATGAGAACTCAAACTTTAACAGCAATTATGTTACTCGCATTTGTAGGACCTATGGCCATGGCTCAAGGCGAACCAGCAACTCCGGCTGCAACACCTGCTGTCGGCGAAATTAAAAAAGAGATCGTTCAAGACCTTAAAAAGGTAAAAGAAGATCGCTCTCAAGTTAAAGAAGACAGAAAAAAACTTATTGAGGACAAAAAAGCAGGCGCATCAGTCGAAAAATTAAAAGAAGATAAAGAAAACTTAAAAAAAGACCGCGTTCAACTTCACCACGATAAAAAAGAATTACGTGCTGACCGCAAAGAACGTCACGAAATCAGAAAAAATAAATAATCTTTGAAATCCACCGGATATCAACATCCGGTGGATTAAAATATCAAATGCAAGACTAAGGTGAACAGCACTGTCCGACCAGCTTCAGCTTCTAAAGCAATTGAAGGGTCGTGGTCTTTCGACATTGATTACAAATCAACCGTACGTATTGATTTCTTTGAGCGAGTGGAAAGTAGAATTGTTAAGTGGTCTTAAAGTTGCGATTACAAAATATAAATAGCTTTGTCTTGATGCAAAATAGGATCAGTAAAACAGGATTCAAAATCACTGTCTGATGTAATCAATAGTGGGAATTTGCTTTTTAAGAATAAATTAACAATCATGGCGTCTGGAGCTCTTTGCCCATATGTTCCCATGAATTCGACCATATCTTTCCAGATGAGTGGGCTATTAAATAAGTTTGAAATTTGGCCCTCCATGATTTCAACAAAGTTCAGACCGAATTCGTCTTCAATCATCTGCCATTCCGAAGCGAGCATCCTTCCTACATATTTTGAGCAAAAATCCATCCAGTCGTTTTGGCCATAGTCATTACTGATGTTCTTTCTAATTTTTTTAAAACGGCCTTCATTAATCTTAAAAGATTCGCCTCCATTCGACTAATCACATTTGCATAAATTGGAATCTTGAATTCCGAAATCATATCTTGGATGTCACTTGCTGTATCAAACAATCGATCATCTGAATACGCAAGACCATATAAAAATCCCGTGTCCGCTAGACAGCCAACAGTGCAATCAACACTCTTTAAATAGTTAGACAGATCATCCAATGATCGTAAAATCTTCATTAAAGATCCAATTCTTTTTTTGGCTGGACAGAAGAAGCTACTTTTTTATTTTGATCCATTTGATTAATTTTTTTCATTAACTCTTCGGGTGGATCCTGCTCTCCAAGCTCCTTCAGTCTTTTTGCCCATTTTCTTGCTGCGCCCTTTTTAGGGATATTAATTTTCTTTTCCATTTTGACCTCCATTCGTCTTCTATTTTTATACATCATCAAATTTAGCCATCTAAACACCTGAAACCATGGAGCTTTCTGTCCACAGGGTGGATTTCAATCTTGGAAACCGGACAGTAAAGACATTTGAGACACCTTAGATGTCTCTAAGGCATTAATTTGTTTTTATTTTTTGATTTTTACTTTTAGAACAAAGAACAGAACCATCGGAAATTGGAGGTATCTGCACGATACCCCGTAATTTCAATAATTTATCCTTACTTTTTGGCTTATCAAAAGCCAACATTAGCATTGACTAATATATTAGTTAATGCTAATGTTTATGCGAGAGGTAATGGTTCGTGAAAGTTAAGTTCTATTTGTCTGGATCTGGAAGATCACCTGTTGAAGAGTTCTTATTCGATTTGAATCAGGATCTAAAATCAGAGTTTTTAGATGCGGTAATTTTACTTGAACAGGGCCAGAACCTGTCGATGCCTCTGAGTCGAAATCTCAGTTCTGTTGCAAAAGGATTGCATGAGTTGAGATTGAAAGACCGGACAGGGGCTTTTCGATTTTTTTATTTTATCAAAAAGTCAGACGGAATTTATTTTGTTCACGCCTTTAAAAAGAAAACTCAAGAATTGCCAAGTAAAGAAATCGATTTGGTATTAAAAAGAATAAGGGAGATTTAAATTATGGCTTACAAAGAAATGTCTGTAGATGAGTTAGCTAAGTCATTAGGCATTGATGCAGATGAGGCACGAGAGAAACAGCGTTTGATTGAGCTGATCAAAAAAGCCCGTAAAGACAAGCACATCTCACAAGCTGCTTTAGCAAAAAAAATCGGGGTAACCCAAGGTCGAATCGCGCAAATTGAATCACGTATTGGCACTGCAAAAGTGACCTTTGAGATCTTGTTCGGAATCTTGCGACAGCTTGGCTATGAATATCGGATTATTGCGAAGCGGTCTGCGTAGCGGATAGCCTTACAAACGATAAGTGGATAGATAGACTTTAGGAATGGAAAATATATGGACGAAAGAACATTAAAAGCCTATTCAACGAAAGCAACGGGGTACAGTCAGGATTGGCTCTCTCAGCCTGAGCCTTCTGATATGTATGATTTAATAAAGAAATACTTCATTGCTAACCAAAAGACGGCGGATATTGGGTGTGGCAATGGCCGTGACACTTATTGGATGCATAAAAATGGATTCAAGACTCAAGGTTTTGACGCAAGTTCAGATTTGCTGAAAATTGCTTCCGCAGACTATCCTGAAATTAATTTTAGCCAGGCGTTTTTTCCTGAATCAAAAGAAATAGATGAAAAGTTTGATAATATTTTATGCGAAACAGTTATCATGCATCTGCCATCCAGCAAGATTCCAGCTTGCATTGCTAGTTTGAAAAGAATTTTAAATAATGATGGAATTTTGTATCTCTCGTGGAGAGTCACTGAGGGAAGCGATATGCGACACAATGATGGCAGGCTCTACTCAGCATTTGAACCCGACGAAGTTCTAAAACACTTCGCAAAAGAAAATATAATTCACTTTGAAGATAAAATCAGTGCTAGCTCTGGAAAAAGAGTTTGTAGATTGATTTATCGCCATAAAAATTAAGTGCTGTAAACTGAAGAACAACAAGGAAACGATATGACCTTGCAAGACACACAAAAGAATCCAATTGAACTTACTGTGTACCTTTTGAAGAACTTTGGTCCATTAATCATTTTTTATGCAGCCAACCATTACTACGGCCTTAAGCCAGCAATAGTTTGCGCTATAGGTTTCACTATGGTCGAAGTCCTCTACCTCTTGGTGAAAAAGCAGCCGTTTTCAAGTTTCTTCAAATTTTCTGCAGGAATGACTATTGTATTTGGACTCGCCGATCTTATTCTTGAAAATCCAATGTTTTTTAAATTTGAACCGACGGTCACCAATCTTGTGACTGCATTTTTCTTTGGTGCGAGCTTATGGACGGAGAAAACATTGATCCAAGAGTTCACAGAAAAACGTGATGGTAACAAAGAAATGACAGCTGAGCGAATCCAGCGATGCCGCTGGCTGACACTGATATGGGTTGGCTATTTTTTCGTGAAAGCTATTATCTACTTTTTTGTCGCTGAAAAATACTCTATCGAAGAAGCTCTTTTGATTCGATCAACCTACGGAACAATCAGTTTTTACATTCTTTTGGGTTGGTCAATATTTTTGAGCAAATCCTTTCTTGCTAAAATACCTAATTCGTTGAAAATTTGAATAAACATGAATTTAAATGAAGCCTTGGAAAATTCAAAAAAATATTTAGCTTCAGCAGGCGCACTCGCAAGCATCGAGCGAGATCCCTACTGGCCGAAATGGGATTCCCCTTGGTGGCATATGCGATTAATGCACGAAATGGGAATGGCAAATGAGATTCCTAAAGCTGCGATTCTGAAAATGGTCGAAGTTCTTAAAACACATTATCTTGAGATATTTCCTATTAAAAATGAAGATATGCCTTTAGGAACCGATCCATACAGAAAAGTGGCCTGTCACTGTGCTGTGGGCAGTATGTATCAAGTTTTATTTGATGCAGGCGTTGATGTTGATAAAGATCTTCCATGGATGCGCTCTTGGATTCTTCGCTACCAGCTGCCAGATGGAGGTTTAAACTGTGACGAGAAAGCCTATACAAAAGAAGATCCTAAAAGTTCTATTGTATCAACTGTGAACTGCCTCGAAGCGATTTTGTTCTGTACAAAAAGAAACCTTACTAGTTCTGAGTTGAATTTTTTAGAAAAAGGCGCTGAGTACCTACTTCGGCACAAGCTTTACCGAAGAATTTCTAATGGAAATGTCATTGATGACGCTTGGTTGGAAATAAAATTTCCACGTTTTTATGAGTATGACTTTCTTCGTGGCTTCTATTTTTTAGTAAAATGGTCTAAGCATTCGGGTCAATCATTGCCTCAGGACCTTGTGAATGAGGTGAACACATTGGTTAACAGACAACTTTCTTCTAAAGGTATTATTTTAAAACGATATAACTTTTTTGATAAACGAAGCTACAATCCAAATTCTGATGGGTCCTGGTCATGGGGAAATGCTTCAGAGTTTAATTTACATAAAGCTGTCAGTGGTGACGGAATTATTTGTGAGCCACTAACTCGACAATGGAATGAGGTAAAGCAATGAAGATAGAGTTTGTAGAAGATTCAGCAAAACGCAGTCAAATTTGTGAAAAGATTTTGCGTGCATTGCCAGACTGGTTCGGCATAGAAAAGGCCATAGTTGATTACACTAATGATGTTCGCAATATGGACACCTGGGTAATTCTTGATGGTTCCGAGGAATCTGCTTTTCTTAGCGTCAAGAAACACAACAACTGTACTGCTGAAATTCATGTGATGGGCGTATTGTTAAAGCACCATAGAAGAGGCTTGGGTCGAAGACTTGTGAACCAAGCCGTTGAGGATTTGCAGTTAAAAGGATTTAAATATCTTACTGTGAAAACATTGTCCGCATCTCGACCGAATAAGGAGTACGATCAAACTCGTCAATTTTATCAAAATATCGACTTTGATCCTGTTGAGGAATTCAAGACTCTTTGGGATGAATTCAATCCCTGTTTGTTGATGATAAAAAATATTGAAAAACCAAATGGAAAGTAAAATGGAAATTAAACCCCTTAAACTTGAACATCTTGAAGAATATTTAAACCATCTTGCTCGGCATTTTGGTGAATATGGTGTTGGCGGTATAATAGCCCAGCCATTTCCCGTCGATGAACCATGGGATAAAAGCGAATTGCGTCCAAAGCTCATCGAAAGATGGTCTAAAAATGTCGGCGAAGGTTCTTGGGAAATGACTTGGGGGCTTTTCGATAATGATAGTATTGTAGGCCACCTCGAACTGATTGGCCATTCAATGCCAGCTTTAAAGCACAGAACCAAATTAGGTATGGGGCTTGAAGAAAAGTATCGAAGTCAGGGCTTTGGAAAACAACTGGTGCAAACAGCGATAACTTGGGCCAAAGAGCAGTCATCAATTGCATGGATAGATCTGAATACCTTTGCGCACAACAAGGCGGCTATTAACCTCTACAAGTCTTTCGGATTCATAGAGGTTGGTCGCGTGCCTGATCGAATACGGGTTAAAGATCAAAAAATTGATGATCTTCACATGGTCTTAAAGGTTTGAAATAGTCGTTTATGACAAAAATCTGATGACTTAAATAAGTTTCGCACAAAATATCAAAACTGTATCATTTAGATTAAATATAACAGTTCTCAGAGGAATATGAGTCATTTAGAACAAGTCCAAAGAGCTATAGATTTTATTGAGGGTCATCTACATGATGATGTTTCGGTTGATGCTATAGCTAAAGAGGCAGCAATTTCAAGATGGCATTTTCAGCTGATTTTTTCTGCAACAGTTGGCGAAACTGTTAAAAGTTATGTTCGTAGAAGACGACTTTCTGTGGCCCGAGTCGCGCTTCAAAGTTCGGATAAAAGAATCATTGATATTGCCATTGAAGCTGGTTTTGAGAGCCAAGAATCGTTTAGTCGTGCCTTTAAAGCCGAGTTTGATCTTACCCCAGCTGAATGCCACCGGACTGATCCCAAACAACTCAATCTCCTCCGCAAACCAAAAATCACGATGGAATATTTAAACCATCTCTACGGAGGAACGAATATGGAGCCAAAAATTATTGAGCTAAAATCTTTTGAGATCGTTGGACTTGGAACAAAGTTCATTTCAATACTATCGCCAGAAAAGAATAATCATATATTGATTCCACAGTTATGGGACCATTTTTTTGGACGTTACAAGGAAATCCAAAATAGAACTGATCAAAACTTCTGGGGCGTTTGCACTTTGCTTGATAAAAGAGAGAAATCTCACCCCGATGAGTGTTTTTACATATCTGGAGTTGAAGTTTCAAAAGCAGGCACTTTGCCAGCAGGCATGAAAAAAATCACCGTGCCATCTGGAAAATATGCCGTCTTTACTCATAAGGGATCACTTTCTAAGCTCGATCATACAATGAATTACATTTACGGGGCATGGATTCACAGGTCAGGAAATAAACTACGTGAAGCGCCTGACCTTGAGTTTTATGATGACCGCTTCAAGCCAGACAGTAATGAGTCCGAGTTTGATATTTATATACCTATTGTATAAACACAACTCGACCTATCGATCATTTTCTAAAAATATTTTTATAACTTGGTAGTTTTGTAAGACTTCTATTATATATAAAATAATATGTTTCTGGTTTTACAACTGAGCAAGGAAGTTCTATGTGAACGACTTCTTTAAGGTTCGACTCAATGCTGTCTGGAATAATACTATAGCCATCACCAGCTTCGATCATCTGCAATATACTAAGCCAGTCTTCACACTCACATTTTATATTTAAGTCACTTATTGTGAGTCCTAAGTGTGATAGCCAGTCAGCTTCAAGACCAGACTGGCTGGAATATGCAATAAATGGAGTATCCTTTAAAAAATCGAGATCATAAGATAGATCCGTGAGCTTTTTCCCTCTTGTCCATTTGGTATGTGTCACAAGCCACGGACAATTTTCAAAAAAAACTTTTGCGACTAGCTCGCTTGAATTCGGCTTAATTCGACTAATGGCCAAATCAACTTCTCTGTCATTTAACGCTCTTATTGCTTTTTCAGAAGACATTGCAAGCAAGCTCACCTTGCCATCGAAACTTATGGATTTCTTGGCTTTTAAAAGTAATTCTCTGCGACCAGCTATACGAAGACTAAGTTTGCTTTCATCAAGATGCTTGCGATTAACACTCTCAAATGAAAAATTGATTTCATTTCGAAGTCTTTTAGCTTCAAAATAGACTGACTGCCCAAAAGAAGTAAGAATCTTCTTTTTGCCCTGAAACTCAAATAATGGAATATTGAAGGCTTCTTCTAGTTTGTGTAGCTGCATTGATAACGCTGGCTGCGAAATATTGAGCTTTTCAGCAGCAATTTTCATCGAAGGGCTTTCTTCAACTGCAATGAGTGATTCCAAGAGATGTATCGGTATATTCATAGTTAAGTTTTATTTAATATAAGTATAATATATATTCAATATTAATTATACATAAGCCAGCTTATAAGTTCTGCATAAAAGGGAGATACCAATGAAAACAACTATAATAACTTTGAGTCTATTGATTTCAAATCTTGCACTAGCCAATTCTCGCTTTGAATGCAAATCACTTAGGGGAGACTTAGCTAACCTTACGCTACAGGGCCGAACAATCCAATGGTACGATCGAACACATTCTGCTACTTCAAGAGGTGTTTATCTAGGTACTGAGCAAGCGCCCTATAGCGCAGAAAAAGGTTTTTATACGTTTGATCTCATTGATTTTTACCGCACAAACGATTCAAGGTTTTATGTAAAAATTGAGTCTAACTTTATGAAAAAGACTACGTTTAAGCTTGTTGAGGGGTTTGACAATGATGGGCACGAAGAAGATGAAGTTCGGTTTGCCTGTAAGCCAATCTAAAGTTATAAATTCTATTGGGGCTTAAATATGAAAAAAGTTTTGTCATTTTTATTTGTTTTCGCTATCGCACAAACCTCTTTTGCAAAAGAGTGCGCAAAACTTTTCCAAGAAAAGCGCACAAAAGTAATTGTTAACTCTAGTCTTCTGAATAATCAAAGCATGCCCTTTGTTTCTCGATCTAACGCATTAGCAATGAACATCGAATATGGTCCGATTGTAAAATTGCGAGCAGACATCAAAAAGGCATTGAATTTAAAAGCTGATTTAAATTTTTTAACAGCGTGGGAACCCGCTGGCGAAGCTCATATCACTGTCATTACACCGCCTGAAGCTACCAAACTATTTGCTGAAAGTGAAAAGTATATTTCTAAAATGCGAATCGATGAGATTGCCAATGAAAATAAAATTCAGCAATCCGATTTAAAATTTTTAGGAATCGGCAGCGGGAAAAAGCAGATTGACGATTGCCTAGAGCAGACATTTTATATCATTGTAGCATCTAAAAATTTATTGGACATAAGACGACAAATTTATAAAGAATTTATGCTAAATGGGGGCAGTAAAGACAATTTCGATCCTTACGGATTCTACCCCCATATTACTATTGGCTATACCGCTCGTGATTTGCACGAATCCGATGGCGTCATTAAAGATATTAAGTCCCTAGACTCAAGATTTGAATTATTCATTAAATGAGGCGAATATGAAAAGTGTTTTGATTTCTTTAACTGTATTGTTTTTATCTCACATCTCAGCTGCAGCCGAAAAAGCGGCCGAGCTTAATTTGAATGTAGCGCAGAAAATAGCAGCAAATGCGGCAGCGTGTGGTACAAAAAATAAATGGAAGCTATCGGTTGCCATTGTGAATTCCGAGGGGAATCTTCTTTATTTTCATCGTGGTGATGGTAGCTACGTTGGTAGTATTGATGCTGCTATAGACAAAGCTAAGTCTGCCAACGCATTTCAACGCCCTACAAAAGCCTTTGTTGATGGTTTAAAAGAAGGTCGAACTGGACTTATCACAGTTAAAAATATTGTCGGCATCGAAGGAGGCTTGCCAATTCAGATTGCAGATAAACACGTCGGAGCTATTGGTATCAGTGGCGCAAAAGCCACTGAAGATGAACAATGCGCCAAATCAGCTATTGAATAGAAGACTCGGGCCTTAGCGTACCAACTAGGCCCACTTAAGTGCAAGCTGAGGCCTAATCCCTCTACTTGCTAAATTTTACTGCATCCTCCGGCCAAACCGAAATCGGCTTCCAATCAATCTTTAGAACTTGCAACGAAGCACGTCGCAAGTTCTTTAAAGACGAAACCGAAGACAGATCAAAATCTTTCGCGGACAATCCAAGTTGTAAAAATGCGGCTGTTAATAAAATTCTAATAATTATATTATCCATGACGAACTCCTGTTTTTGTTAAGGCTTTAATAACGCTGGCGGCAGATAATAAGGCCTGGTCATCCAGCAAATCTAAATTGGAAACAATTTCGGCGATCACTTCGTCGGCCATGATATCGGCACGAACTATTTTTTTAAAATCTTCCTGGCGATAACCAAGCGACCGCAAAATATGTTCAATCCGACTCTCTGTCAGATCCGTTCTGCCAGCTTCGATCAAACCAATGGTGCATCGGCGCCAACCACACAAAGCAGAGGCCTGGTACTGGGAAATGCCTTTTCGCTTTCGCAAAATGCGAATGGCGCGAACTTCTTTGGTGACCAGCTTATATAAATTTCTTCGGGGTTTACGCGACAATGTTCGCTCTAGATTATAAGCATCAATCTGTGCCAGGGCCTTTTCGGGTGATCGCTGAAGATTTTCAAAATCAGCCCAAGGCATTCCCATCTGACTGACCAGTCGCTTGATACGATCTTCGCTGTAATTGCAGCGTCCGTTTTCTAGTTGTTCCAAGGCCCTGACTGTGCAGGAACATTTTTTAGCCGCTTGGGGTCTATTTAAACCAAGGGACAATCTTGCGGCCTTCAAGGCCACCAATGTTTTCGTAATCCGTTTGTCCGCATAACGGGCCTTCTTAGCCTCGCTCATATATAACCTCTTCCTTGTTAAAAATTTCAAAGAGGCAATTTGTTCGGATTGAAAATTTAAGAAATGGATAACAAAAATGAGGCTTCAAGTAGCCTTTTTTGCCAGGCACTAAGTATGAATATCTTCGGATACTTAGGTGACCCAAAGGCTATCTGAAATAGCAAAAACTGAAGCGCTGCCCAAAAGCCAAAGACAAGCCAAATGAAAGCCAATTTCAGGCTGTTTGCGGCAGTTCAAGGCAGGTTTAAGAAAAAGAATTAGATCTTTTGCGGTCTCTGTAAGGGCTTATTTTGTTTAAATTATTTTTTGTTGTTTGTCGGGAACCATTCCCGCTACTCGGTAATTTGGAGGTGGGTGAGGGCTTCGCACCCCCGTAACAGCTTTTGCAGAGCCGTGCCTAACTCCTCGGCCAACCCACCAATCTAAGATTGCTTTATTTATCTAGGAATCCCTTCAAATTGTCAAAGGCCAGTTCGCCCACCGACTTCACT
>DGYJ01000020.1:10177-10578 GCA_002396665.1 Bdellovibrionaceae bacterium UBA5009 | reverse complement strand
GCCCACCGACTTCACTGCCTATTGAAAAAGCTGCTGAAAAGCCCACCATGTAAACTCCAAAGCCTCGTCCCAGTGTCTTTTCAGAGGAAGCCTTAAACCCTCCAACTGACAGAGGGATAATGCGACATGTCGGCAAGCCTTTAACCTTCTTTCAGAATCAATAACTAACCTTAAAGAAGGCTCTGGATCTAGTCGTTGAATTGATAATAAGTAATCCTCATCATACTCATCCCTTTCCTTCCAGCACTTTTCTAAATCTTTTAAGATCTGCATACCGCTGACTTTTTTTTGCTCAGATTTTGTATAGCGACTATTTTTAAAGAACAAAATTTCGAAGCGATCTAGCAATGGTCCCGATATTTTTTCACGCACAGAACAGCAGCGTATTCGACTGTAGGAAC
>DGYJ01000020.1:8807-10035 GCA_002396665.1 Bdellovibrionaceae bacterium UBA5009 | reverse complement strand
GGTCCACTTGCCACAGGGACACAGATTAGTCGTTGCTAAAAGCTGAAAGCGGGTTGGAAAACATTCACTTTGATTCTTTCTTGATAAATGAATTTTACCTTCTTCAAGGGGCTGCCGAAGAGTTTCTAAAACCAGTTTATCAAATTCTAAAAACTCGTCCATGATCACCAAACCAGTATGGGCCCGACTTAAATCCCCGGGCTCTAAAGGAATGCCACCGCCTATCAATGAAGTTGTTGTATTCGAATGATGGGGGGCCCGAATGGGTCGCCAAACAAATTCCTTTCGGCGAGTGTCTGGAAATAATTTTTTATAATCTTGAAAATCTTCTACCTGTGGTGGACTTAGAAAGCTTTGTAAACTGTGGGCCAAGGTGGTTTTGCCACAGCCTGGGGGACCTGCTAAAAGTGTATGATGGCCTCCCCATGAAATAAGTTTAATCAGCTTTGCTTCGGCTTCGGTGAATTCGTAGGACAAAAACTTACCAGGACGCTCAAACTGAAACGAAGCCCCACTCCCCTTTTCAAAATCTAAATCTGTTTTTAGATCAGCCAATTTTGTAATCACTGTTCGAAAACCAAAAGACTCTTCAAACACTCGAACGCCAGTCAATAAATGATCACTGTCTAAAAATTCATAATCCATTTGCTTTGTGGGCTGTATGATCTCGCCGCTTAATGATAGTTCGCCAAAAACATAGAATTCTTTTTCTGTTAAATCGAGGACTGGAACTGGAATTTGCCCAGTCAAAACCAAAATCGAATAGGCCACGGCCAAATCCAAACCTTCTGATTGTTTTTTTGCATAGGCCGGGCGAAGACTGACAATCACTTGCTGGGCCTTCGGAAACTTAAACCCCTGGGACTTAATGGCCGATTTTATTTTTATTGCACTTTCCTTCATGGTCGAGTCCGCCCCACCTAAGAAATGAATTTGTGGCAAACCCGGAAGAAGTTTTACTTCGATCTCGAGGGGTTTTGTTTTTTGATTTTGAAAAAAGAATGATTTTAATTTCATTTTTGCTGAACTCAGCAAAAGAAAAACCAAATTTAAAATTATTTTAGAAAGATTTAAACACTAAGATAAGACGGGATTCGAAAAAAATGACGAGTCAGCGAATTTGTAAAATTTAAAAATTAAACTAAGTTTCAGCCAACTTCATCTGCGACAACGGATGATGCTCTTCAATCGTATCGCTTAAAACCTGGGTCGTTACGGATGTGTAGCG
>DGYJ01000020.1:0-8661 GCA_002396665.1 Bdellovibrionaceae bacterium UBA5009 | reverse complement strand
CCTGGGTCGTTACGGATGTGTAAATCTGTGTTGTCTGCAAACTGGCGTGCCCAAGAAGCATTTGAATAGAGCGAAGATCTGCCCCGCCCTCAAGCAATGCCGTTGCACATCCATGTCGGAAGCGATGGGGATTCACTGTCTCATCAAAACCGGCTTTGGCAGACCATGCATCCAACCAACGCCACACATCCACACGGGACGGACGGTGTCCACGGTCATTGATTAAAATCGCATCTGTTTTTTCTTTTAACAATGAGGGACGATTCTCTTTAAGATAGTAAGACAAAGCTTCCACCAGACGATCTGTCATTGGAACAAGACGCTCTTTATTGCCTTTACCCAAGATTTTAACCCAGCGATCTGTTGGGCTGAAATCTTGAACATCCAAACCCACCAGTTCAGTCACTCGGCAACCCAACCCGTACAACAACAATAATGTTAAAGAATTTCGAGCCGTGCGATTCGAATCACTTGTTATGCTGGCTTTAAGCAATTTTTCAAAATCTTCGGTGGTTAAAGCCTTAGGAAGGGAAAGTTTCACCTTTGGTGGTCTGAGCTCGCGCAGTTCATCGCAGGTCTGCCCGCGGGATTCACAAAAACGATAGTAGGTACGGATCGAAGATATGACCCTGGCTTGGGATCTTGGAGACAACTTTTCTTTTTTCATGAATTCATAGAAGCCGCTGATAATTGTGCTTTTTTGTTTGTACAAAGACCACAATTCAAGATCTCGTTTATAGGCCATCACAGTATTTAAAGATCGCCCACGCACATTTTGTAATTCGTCAAAAAACTCTATCCATAGAGGTAATTCCATTGGAATATTAAAAGGCCCCTCTGGATTAAAGTCAATCCGCGAGAGGCCTTATTTCATTTTAAATTTATTAGCTAATGAATCTCTTGTTAGTAAGAATTTCCAAAAGATGTGTAAGCATTGCCACAGTTACCAACTGCACCAGTTGATCCCCCCTGCTGTCCATAGTAAGAATACTGGTAAATTGGAGCTTGTTGAAACACTAAGTAGCCAAAAAAGTTTCTAATTTGATTAGTCATACCATCAAAAATAGGAACAGCGTTGTAAACTTGAGCAATAATCTGAACTCCGCTTTGAGTATTCGTCATTAAAATTTGCGGAATGTTAAAGATTGGCCCCGTGGTCGCAGTTCCAACTTGAGTTGTCGATATCTGATATTGACCAACAGGAATAACGCAGTTTCCAACAAATAAGTCCTGATTAAGCACAGCAGACCCAACAACAGCAGCTGGCCCTGTTGCATTGCTGTTATATCCATAGTTCATATTCGAAACGACTGGGTAAACCTTCTGAGGATTGCCACCATAAGCAGCGATTTGTGAAATTATATTTTGATCTCCTAGTACTTGCCAGTTGATCTGCATATTTGAACTTTGAGTTGTGATATTGAACAATGATGCCTGCGAGAAATTACAATTTTGACATGTTCCATTCAGCACACCGCCAACACCTGGGGCTGGATTGTACACAGCGCCATTGTTCGAGTTGTCTGAACTTTTTTTGCTGCAGGCTACGTTTGAAAATGTCGCTGTCAGTACAAAACCTAGGGCGATCCAGTTTTTCCAATTTTTCCAGTGCTTCATAACTTCCTCCGCCTTACAGATTAAAGGCTTTCACTTTTGACAAGCCGCTAAAAGTTCCAAGTTTTCGATAACCACCATCAGATGGATCCAATGATGACTTATTAATGATATTGTTAGATCGGCAAATGTATGGACCATCGTACAAGAACCAGCATTTACGATATGGTGATTGCGGGTTCACACTTTGAGCAAAGTTTTTATACCAAACTGTACCCGATACATAGCTTGTTCCCGAAGCATCACCAGTGTTCACTTGATTATCGACAGTCACAACAATCGCACCGTACTCGTCTTGAAAGAACCCAGAAAACACAACATTGTTTGAAGAGTTTTTATACCAATAGTTGTAGTTGGACTCATTGGTTCCATTATCATAGCTTTTTCCTGAATAGTTCACGTTATCCACATCTTCAGATTCGAACAAACCATTGTATAATCTGCCTGTGTCCTCGTAAGAAATTTGAACTCGGCCAGAAAATCTTAGGTTTGAATTCTTCACTAAATCGATATTAATTTTAAAATTTTTAGGATCATTCAATGGATGAGTTGCAACATACTTCGCAAACTCAGTAAACGACACTGGTCTGAAAGTCGTAGTAGCACCACCATTGCTTGTAGATGAACCGCTGTCAGCACCTGAACCAGGAGTTCCATCTGGATTTGTGGCCGTCGGCACACCTGCAACAGGGACCGGTTCCGAAGAACTATCGCTCTTCTTATTTTGGCAACTGAACAAGGTCATACCTAATGCGATAATGATCAATGTTTGGCTAAGCTTTTTCATACACAACTCCTTGCAAGAGTGTATAGCGAGAACCATGCCGAAACTGGTGATACGTGTAAATATATGTATTTATTGACTATTTTATTATATTCTGAGACTGAGACAAAGCCACCAAATTTGGCTATACCACGAAAAGACACTTTTTGATCCCAAGTATCAAATTGTTAGACAGGCTTTCATGACCAATTGAAGATCGTCCCAAGCAGGCTTCTTCAGAGCACTATTTTCAAGTAGCAGAACTGGGGAATAGGTCTCGATTTTTTGCAATGGAACCCCCGCCTGCTCGTTAGCATTTCTAGGGGCCACAGTCTGAAGCCCCATTCTTTCGGGCTCATTCCCCATAAGGACAATGATTTTATTTTCGATTCCAAGAAGCTGTTCGTAAAATTCTCGAAGATGATATTTATTGAATTCCACCAGTTGATAATCTGAATGACGCAAACCCATGGCTTTTACCATTTTTTCAAACAGCGAAAAGGCATTGGCTTCAAAAACTGTTTGATTGGACTCGACCACACTGACAAATATTAAATTCTCTTTCACTTGATTTAAATTTGCAAAACCAGCCCCATGATTCTGGGCTGATTTTTGAGTTCGAAACTGAATGGGCTGATGGGACTCCAGAATAGCTTCCGCTTGCTCAGATGAAACTTCTTTTTGAAGCAGATCGCGTGGAATCGACTTAATTCCTAAAATTTCATTTAAATAATAAACTAAACCCATAGCGGATTACTTATCCGTATCCTCATTCAGTTGCAACAAAATGCGCTCGGCCAATACGCGATTAAAGCCCTTAATTTCGGCGATCTCGTCGGGATCAGCCTGGCGGATCTCGTCAATGGAGTTATATTTAAGCAGCAAGCGTTTTTTACGGGCTTCGCCAAGACCCACAACATAATCCAATTCACTGGCCAAAGAAGAAGCATCGCGCTTTTTACGATGATAAGTTATGGCAAAACGATGGGCCTCGTCCCGTATACCTGCCAATATATGCAAAGCCTCCGAGTTCGAACGAAAGGTCACTGGGTTTTGTCGGCCTGGCAAAAATATTCTTTCTTCCGAAGAGGACACCTCGCTGGAGGTAAAATCTGAATCTGTTCTAGCCTTCGCCAATCCACAAACTGGAACATGGCTTAAATTCATTTTCTCTAGAACCTTTACTGCCACCTGCAACTGACCCTTACCACCATCGACAACAAGCAGATCCGGCAAGGCCCATTCTGAATGCTCAAAACGACGACTAAGAACCTCTTCCATGGAAGCAAAGTCATTCGTGCCTTCGACCGTTTTAATCATATAGCGACGGTATTCATCTTTATTTGGCAGACCATCTTCAAAAACCACCTGGGAAGCCACCGTGTCTTTTCCTTGAAAAGTCGAGATATCAAAACATTCAATGCGAAAAGGTCTTTCTTTCAAAGATAACTTTTCTTTAATTTCATCAAGACCTAGAATCTTTTGCTGATCCTGCTGTTTTTGTTTTTCAAACTGGGCCATGGCATTTTGCTGAGCCATTTCAACCAAGGCCCTTGTTTTTTCGGTGATGGCAAAAGTGACTTTTGGCTCAAACCCTGCCCGTTCTTTTAAGACATCCTGAAATAATTTTGTAATGTCCAACCCCAAATCAACAGGCAAAAGAACTTGATCAGGGATAATATTTTCGTCGTAGTACTGATTTAAAAACGAGACAAACCATTCCCGTGGATCTTCGTGTTCAGCATTGCAATTAAAACCTTTCAGATAATGCACACGCTGTCCAATCACTCGCCCGCTGCGCACATGGATCATGGAAATCAAGGTCCCGTCTTCATCGCCCGTGTATGAAATTGCATCCTGATCAATTTCAGAAGAATCATTCACGACAGCTTGTCGCTGCAAGACACTTTTAATGGCTTCCACAGAATCGCGTAACTTGGCGGCCACTTCGAATTTTTCGTCCTCAGCACTTTCCTTCATCTTTTCAGTCAGTGTTTTAACAACCTTTTTGTTTTGGCCTTTTAAAAAAAGCAAGGCCCCGTCGACTTCTGCTCGGTAGGCCTCTTTCGTGACAAGGTCCACACAGGGAGCAGAACAGCGACCAATTTGGTGGGTCATGCAGGGCCTTGTGCGCGTTTTAAAAACATGATCATTACAGTCTCGGACTTTAAATGTGCGGTTTAAAAATCGAATAGTTGCAAAAACAGCTGAACCACTGGTGTAGGGGCCAAAATAAATTCCGCCGTCTTTTTTTACCTTGCGGGCCAAATACAATCTTGGGTATTCATCTGAAGCCGAAAATTTAATATAAGGATAGGACTTGTCATCGCGCAGCCGAATGTTGTATTTCGGTTTGTGTTTCTTGATTAACGAGGCCTCTAGCAAAAAAGCCTCAACCTCTGTTTTAGTTAGAATATACTCGATGTCGTAAATATTCGAAATCAATAATCTGGTTTTTGGGGTATGCTCTTTAAACCCAATCAAATAACTGCGCACACGATTTTTTAAAACCTTCGCTTTACCAACATAAATAATTTTGTCGGCCTGATTTTTCATCAGATAAACCCCACTCTGCGTGGGGAAATCTTTGACCTTCAACTTAAGCTCTTCGATTTTATTATTATCCATCGGCACTTAATTAATCCTTTAGGCTTTCGTCCAATGACTTCGAGGACTCTTTTTCCGTGTCCCCGTTTAAAACTTCAAGTTGCAAAATTTCTAACTTTTTAATTTCATCGCGAACCTTGGCGGCCTCTTCAAATTCTAATTTTTGAGAAAGCGATTTCATTTTCTTTCTAAGTTTATCAATTTCGATTTCAATCTGCCCTGGTTTTTCAGAAAGTTTTTTAATTCGCAAAACATTTTCTTCGCTCTTCTTGAGATCCACTGTTCCTAAAGAGCCATCAAACATATCCCCTAGTCCATCTAAGATTTTTTTCTTAATTGTGACTGGAGTAATTCCATGCACAGTATTGTATTCACTTTGAATTCGGCGACGTCGATCCGTTTCATCCATGGCTTTTTTCATCGAATCGGTGATGCGATCGGCATACAAAATCACCCGCCCGTTGATGTTTCTGGCCGCCCGACCAATGGTTTGAATCAAAGATCTTTCTGATCTTAAGAATCCTTCTTTATCAGCATCAGTAATCCCAACAAGACTGACTTCAGGAATATCTAAACCTTCACGTAAAAGATTAATGCCCACAAGAACATCAAAGACCCCAAGTCGAAGATTTCGTAAAATTTCTGATCTTTCCATGGTTTCAATATCGCTGTGCAAGTATTTAACTTTTATTCCTAAGTTTTCATAATACTCTGTCAAATCCTCGGCACTGCGTTTTGTTAAAGTCGTGATTAAAACCCGCTCTTTCTTTTCAACACGGATTCTAATTTCTTTCAGCAAGTCATCCACTTGGTGTTTAACGGGTCTGATTTCAACAATGGGATCAATCAAGCCTGTGGGGCGAATGATTTGTTCAACAATAATGCCTTCGCTTTTTTCAAACTCATACTTTCCTGGCGTTGCAGAAACATAAACAACTTTATCCATCAACTTTTCAAATTCTTGAAAGTTCAACGGACGATTATCTAAGGCACTTGGCAAACGGAAACCATGTTCGACCAGATTTTTTTTTCTGGCCTGGTCCCCACGGTACATCCCACCGATTTGGGGGACGGTGACATGGGACTCATCAATAAAAGTGATAAAATTTTTCGGAAAATATTCAAGCAATGTGGGTGGGGGCTCCCCTGGTCCGCGTCCCGTCATATGCCTAGAATAGTTTTCGATGCCTTGGCAAAAACCCATTTGTTCCATCATCTCGATATCGTAATAGGTTCTTTGTTCAAGGCGCTGGGCCTCAAGCATTTTAAGCTCGCTGTTTAATTGCTTGATACGATCTCGCAATTCATCCTGAATTGTCACAATGGCGCGCTTTAAGTTATCATCGCCAGTCGCATAGTGGGACCCTGGGTAAATTCCAATCTGATCAATCTCTTCTAAAACCTGCCCAGTCAAAGGGTCAATCCAACCGAGCTTCTCGATAAAATCACCAAAGAACTCTATGCGAAGTGCTTTTTGTTCTTCATAGGGAGGAAAAACTTCCACAATATCTCCGCGGACCCTGATCGTTCCCCGGTGAAAATCCACATTGTTTCTTTGATACTGAATGCGAATAAGTTCTTTAAGCAAATGATCCCGTTTATAATTTGTATTGGCTGTCAGGTGGATCATCATTCCTTCATAGGCCTCGGGGCTCCCAAGACCATAAATACAAGAAACACTGCTGACGATAATCACATCGCGACGATCAAATAATGAGCGCGTGGCCGAATGGCGCATGCGATCGATTTGCTCATTGATGGCCGAATCCTTTTCGATATAGGTATCTGTGGTTGGGATATAGGCCTCGGGCTGATAATAATCATAGTAACTGACAAAATATTCCACGGCATTCTTAGGAAAAAGCTGTTTAAATTCCGCGTACAATTGCGCCGCCAATGTTTTATTGGGGGCCAAAACCAGGGCAGGTTCATTCAATTGTTGAATCGTATGGGCCATGGAAAATGTTTTACCAGAACCAGTGACCCCTAATAATGTTTGGTGCTTCAAAGACAAACGAAAGTTGCTAACAATTTCTTGAATTGCCTTTGGCTGGTCACCAGAAGGTTGAAATTCTGAAACCAACTGAAATGATTTTTTGGGTGCAGCCATTTTTATTTCCAATTCAATTTGTCATTCAAAACATCTGTTAAAACTAAAAAAACTCAGCTAAGAGTGAAAATAATCCTTAATTCGACGGATTCCATCCAAAATTTGATCCTCTGATATATCAATATGGGCAGACAATCTTAAAGCATAGCTTCCCTTCAAGGGAGTGATGGAAACAGTCACATTTTTTTGATTTCTTAAAGCGTGGATAATCTCAAAGCCTTGACTTGCAAAATGTGCTGGCAATTCAAAAGTGACCAAGGGACTTTGCAAGCTTTCCACCAATGGTGAAAGGACTTTCCATCCCAGGGACTTTGTCATTTCATTCTGAATAAACATTCTTTTCGCTTGAAGCCCGGCATAGACTTTTCGAGGATCCCGCTTCTGCCACTCATCGACCGCATCCGACAAAGCGTAGAAAGCATTAAAATTTAAACAATAGGCCATCAGCATTGAAATATTCCAACGATGCCCTTCTCCGAAGGGCATAAAAGGAATTGGTGTTTCGAATGTTGTCCACCCTGCCATCAGTGGATGAATTATTTTATGATTTCGTTCTGGAGCCCAACCAAAACCTGTTCCCTTGGGTCCGCGAAACCATTTATGCAAATTCCCACCGTAAAAATCCACATCATCAAGCAGACTAAAATCAAGATCTGTCACGCCAGGACCATGGGCGCCATCAACGGCAAGTAAAATTTTTCTTTCGCGGGTTCTTTTAGCAAGCTTTTGCAAAGGGATTTTCAAACCCGTCCCCGTCATCACATGACTGATCATGAGCAGAGCTGATTTTTGTGGGATTTGTTTCATGATCAAATCCACCAACTGATCTTCTGATTTAAGCTCATCCCCCATGGGAATTAAAATCGTCACTAAATTTCGTTTATCTTTTTCTGCACGGTAACGACAGATATTGACGATGGCTCCGTACTCTAAATCCGTCACAACAATATCGCCCGGGGGCAATTCTGCTCCAAGAATAAAATCATTCATGGCCACAGTGACATTATGTCTAAAATAAAAATCCGTTGGCTGAGCTTTAAAAAAACCAGCCACTTTTTTTTGAGTTTCCCAAAGTCTTCCCCAGCCTTCGAACAAAGAGACCGTTGGATTGATCTCGTAATCCAACTGATATTTTTGCATTTTTTGTAAAACATCAGGCCAAGTTCTAGAAAGCGTTCCCCAGTTCAAATAAATTTCTGTTGGCATTATTTAGTCACTTCCCAGAACGAACCGTCAGCCAAGTCACTGACAGAAATTCCAATTTGTGTCAGACGCTCACGCAGTTCATCAGATTTTTTAAAATCCTTGGACGCTCGAGCTGCAGATCTTTCTTGAACAAGAAGATCAATGTCTTCTCTTTTTAACCCCTTTTTACTTAGCAAAAGATCATCCAACTGAATTAAAAATTCGGTTGGCCTTTGATTAAATAAAGACATCGGAAGTCCCATCTGTTGCACCACTTGAACAAACTTCACGCAAAGATTCTTTAATTGTGGAGTCGTTGGGACTCCACGACGAACATTAGTATTAAATAATCGAATGATTTCAAACAAAGAAGCAAAGGCCT
>DGYJ01000114.1:34688-57674 GCA_002396665.1 Bdellovibrionaceae bacterium UBA5009 | reverse complement strand
CAGAGGCCCTGGCATCAGTGCGCGCAATGATTAAAAAATTACTGTCCATTTTTTTACCCTGGGCCGCAGCTTTGATTTTTTTCAACATGTCAGAAGTTTCAACCAATGATTTGTTGTCTAAGTGTCCGCAACGTTTTGGATTCATCTGGTCTTCCAGATGGCAACCCGCTAAACCCATTTCGATCATTTCTTGAACGGTGCGGGCGGCATTCATGGGCTCGCCAAAGCCAGTATCAATATCAATGATCGAGGGAAGTTTTGTGACCCGGGCCATTTGGCGGCCGCGGTTGGCAACTTCAGTCAGTGTTGTGAAGCCAATGTCTGGGTAAGCCAAATCATTGGACAAAACAGAGCCCGAAATATAAACGCCATCAAAACCTTTTTTTTCGATCAGAAGACTTGATAATGGTGAAAAAGTCCCTGGAAAGCGTAACAGCTTTCCAGATTTTAAATCGGCGCGGAATTTGATTCGTTTTTCTTGGGGCGTTGTTTCGTTAAATAGCATTAGAAGATCCCTTGAGTATCACGTTTATTGTTGATCAATTGGGCAATTGGAATTTGCACGTTCAGCTCTTGAACTTGAGCAGGAGTAAGATCTAGCAAATTTTCGCACAAACTAATGAAACGATTGCGTTCATCTTTTGTAATAATTGATTCTGTTAAAATATCAAATTTGCGGATGTAGTCAGCGCGTTTGAATGGTTTTGCCCCTGCAGGATGGGCATTGGCTACGCCAAGTTCGTCAACAATTTGAGTTCCGTTGTTCATGGTGATTTCAACACGTCCACCGAAACGTTTTTTGTCTGGATCTTGGGCATGGTAAGCCTCTGTCCATTTTGGATCTTCAACAGTTCTGATTTTGTGCCATAGGCGAACTGTGTCTGCGCGTTGGGCGCGCTCTGGAGCATAGGATTTCACATGGTGCCAAGTTCCGTCTTGAAGAGCCACGGCGAAGATGTACATGATCGAATGATCCAAAGTTTCGCGGGAAGCTTTAGGATCCATTTTTTGTGGATCGCCAGCGCCAGTTCCGATGACGTAGTGAGTGTGATGTGAAGTGTGAATGACGATTTCTTTGACATCTTCAAAATTTGAAATTTTATCTTTCATTCTTGCCGCTAAGTCGATCAAGGCTTGGGATTGATATTCGGCCGAGTGTTCTTTTGTATAGGTTTCAAGGATGGCGCGTTTTTCTTCGCCTTTTTCTGGCAATGGCACTTCGTATTTTCCATTTTTACCTGCCAACATGTAAGCGATCACAGAGTCTTCGCCTTCATAAATTGGTGATGGGGCCCCTTCGCCTCGCATGCAGCGATCAACGGCTTCAATGGCTAATTTGCTAGAGTGGGCTGGGGCATAGGCTTTCCAAGAAGAGATTTCGCCTTTACGAGATTGACGAGTTGAAAACGAAACGTGAACAGCTTGCTGAATCGCTTGGTAAACAGTTTCAGTTGGCAAGTTCAACATGGCGCCGATTCCTGCTGCAGATCCTGGGCACAAATGGGCGATATGATCTTTTTTGAATTCGTGAAGGCAGATGGCTTTTACCAAGTTCACATGGACTTCATAACCAGCGACGATTCCACGCAGAAGATCTTTTCCGTTTTTACCCAATTGCTGAGCAACGGCCAATATGGGTGGGATATTGTCACCAGGGTGAGAGTAATCAGCAGCTAAAAATGTATCGTGGTAATCCAATTCGCGAACAGCTGTTCCATTGGCCCATGCGGCCCATTCAGCAGAAAATTTTTGGTCATTGGGCATTCCAAAAACAGTTGCACCACCTGCGCGCGGATGGGCAAGCGCCATGGCTCGGGCAGAGGCCACTGGGCGACGGTTCGCAGAGGCAATGGCGACAGAGGCATTATCAATAATTCTGTTAATAACCATGTCGGTGACATCGGCTTTGATCGGTGTTGGATCCATGACCATTTCGGCAATTTTCCAAGCCAGTTGGTCTTTGCGATCAATTTTTTCTTTTGATGGGTAAACGCGAACAAGATGTTTTTGCATATTTGGACTCCGCAAGGGTTGAGGTTTATAAAAATTTAAATTTATTAAAAAAGTAAAAAGACGTCTGAAGCTAACTTTTAGCCCTGTTGGGGTCAAGAAACTGGGACATTTCAAGGACTTGTGCTGCGGGTGGCTAGTTATTGGCGGCTGACCAGCGCCTTCCTTCATAATTTCATTCCTGTGGGTTTTCAGCCCAATCCGTGGCTGTCAGTTGTACATGCTGGAGCCTTGGACTTTAAATCTAAAGATCTTTGAATTTCTTAATTATTTCAAGGACTAACAGGATAGTGCTTAAAATAAACTTAAGAATTTTCGCAAACTTCCGAAGAAATCTATAGTGGTTAGATTTATTCGTCATTCGAACCTCCGATCTGAAAAGGGAATTCGAAAACGAAAAGAAAGCGAAACTGGTCAGCCAGTTTCGCTTTTTGCATTTGTAAGACCAACTCCTATTTTATCAGTAGAGCACAAACTTTAAAAAATGACTTTTCGAATAAAATGGCAGGTGTATCCATCTGGATATCTTTGCAAATAATCCTGGTGTTCTTTTTCTGCAGGGTAAAATTTTTGGAAGGGCTCTAAGGTGGTGACCGCGGGGGATCCCCAGGCCTTGGATTTATCGACTCGGTTGATCACTTTTTCAGCAGTTAATTTTTGTGAATCATCGACGAAAAAAATAGCAGAACGGTATTGGGTTCCAATATCATTGCCCTGGCGGTTGCTGGTGGTGGGGTCATGGACTTTAAAAAAGAAAAGTAAAAGATCTTCATAGGTTATTTGTGATGCATCAAATTCGATCAGTAAGCTTTCGGCATGGCCTGTGGAGCCTGTTTTAACATCATGATAGCCTGGATTTTTGAGGTCGCCACCCATGTAGCCGACTTCGGTATTTTTAACCCCAGGCAGTTGGCGAAAAAGATCTTCCATGCCCCAGAAGCATCCTCCTGCAAGGTTAGCTTTTGTCGTTTTTTGAGGTTTCATATGTACTTTCTATTTTTTAGTAGAGCAAGAGAAGCCAATGTCGATGAGATAATCAGAGAGGGTTGCGACAATACCGACTGCTGCGGGTAAGTTTTCGGGGCAAACTATGGATTGCGAGACGTTGTAACGTTCATTCGTTAACGGACTCAAATAGCGAGATATACCAGTCGTTGAATTCGTGCAATAGATTTGAATATCTCGTGCTGAAAAATATTTTCTTCTACCTAGTTTCCATTCGCCAGCTTTGATAATTGCGCCAGAAACAAATTCATCATCGTTGCAAATGGCCTCGAATCGGCTAGGGCCGGCATCTGTGCCTTGGGTTGAAGCTGTCCAAGTTGATTTATTTTTAGAATTTCGACATATTAAACCAATTGATGTGAGTCCTTTTCCTGCCGTCAATTGTATTCCTTTTAAAATGTATCCAAACGGACAGTACGAGTGGAACTTTTGACTTAAACCAGCACCACCATAAGTTGGAGTGTCTGTGATATTCAATCGGCTGTTTGTAATGTCATAGCCAAGGAACTCGTCAACATCTAGGCCTGTTTTATATTTAAAGTTTGGATTGAAAAAAAATGAAACGATTTCCCTGGCTCGAAATCCATCGATATAGATTTCTGAATCTAAGTTGGCATAGATGGCTTCATGGAAAACTAAGCCAACTTGATTTTTAATATCAAGCTTTTTCCAAAGGTTCGAATCAACATAGATTGTACTGCCCTTGCGTACTGCAAGCTGGACGACATTCGAGCGATCAAGTCGAGTCGATACGTTTTCATCATTCGTTGGCAATAGGGGTAAAGAAGTTTGATTCCAATTGTATGATTTCATGGTTTCCAAGAGTGAATCGCTGAGAATCGGATCTTTTTCAAAAATCTCTTCAAGTTTAGAAGCAATGTGTATGTTTGGATAAATATTCTTATCAAAGATCTGATTGATTTTTGCAAGATAGGATAAGTTTTTTTGTGCCGAAATATATGCTGATTTCTCAAGATTTGATTCAACAAAATCAAGAAGAAATATTTTTTTTGCAACTCTGTATCCCAAGCCACCATTTCCTACAAAGTGGCCGGCGTTGGATTTGAATGTGAATAAAATTAAAAAAAAGAGGGTTAATTTTTTTGTCATTGGAGATCCTTCCTGGATAAAGGAAAAAGTTGGATGCAGAGGTTGTAAACTTCAGTTTTTGATTCGCTTTCTAGAAATTCAGATAATGAAAAGATAAATTCCTTCATTCTTCTTTTGGCTTCGTGAATTTTTTCAGGATTTATGGCAATTGTTGTTGCGTAGATATTTCTATCTTGGACAGAATCTTGCAGTAAAGATTTTCCAGCAAGATTGAGAGTTTGCAGTTGAAATTGCTTTATAGCTGAAGACTCAACTCCGTCGGTAGTTTCGAAAGAAAAATCTTTGGTGTACCAATTTCCTTTCGAGTCTTTTTCAATCATTTTTAAATTCTGCATATTTGTAAGTGCTTTAGAAACAGCTAAAGGTTCAATTCCTAATCGTTTAGCAATCCAAACGGTATCACTACGAAAGCTTTTTGTTTCCATGAGCGATAATATCGCAAAGTAATACCAATCCGACACCTTTGAAAATTGTTTTTCGCTTAGAAATACTTTACTGTTTTTTTTTGTGTCACTTTTGTTATTGAATAAATTTTGCCACTGGTTTTTTTCGGCGACAGAAAGATCCAGTGAGTCTGCAATTTTATTTGCCATACGAATTGTGACAGGGCGCTTGCCTTTAAGCAATTCAGATACAGCTGAAGCAGGTAGGCCGATTTTTTTTGCAAAAGCCCGAAGTGAATACGAGGGGTTTTTGCTCTTAGCTCTGATAAACTCATTTTCTAATTTCGCAGTGATGACGCTATAATTAGACATAGTCTTAGGCATAGTCTCTCCTTAAGGGGTTCTAACTTTTTAAGGTCAAGTGGTCAATGCTGAGTCTGGAACATTAGAACACTTTTTTGTACTTTCTATGGTTTAAATGTGCGCTTAGAATAAGGATCTTTTAGTATTAAAGGATGAAATTGCTTTATTTTGTAGAAAAGCAAACTTTTGAGTCTAAGCGAATGTTTGTGTTTTCTGGGCGAAAATTAAACAGTCGATCGGGCGCAACAATTGTGGAAGTTCTTGTTGCTGGCGCGATTATGATCATCATGATGCTGGCGATGATGACCATGCAAGATAATCAATTGAAAGGAAATAACTACTTAGATTTTCAATTGAAGCGGACTCAGCTTCAAGCTGAGCTCGTTGGTCAGGTGTTTAATAACGCAAACAACTGCGCGTGCTTATTTGCAGGTTCAGCTGCTTTTTCAGCCAATCCAGTTGCTCCAGGGGCGACATTATCAACCTTGCCTTTACAAATTGGTAGATTCAATTTTGTTAATCCTGGCGTTTGTGCAACAGCAACAATACCTCAACCACTTGTTGACAATATTGGAATTGATGGGATGCGCGCAACGTCAATCCAATTAACTAATATCATGAATGCAAATGGCGCTTACACGGGTGAAGTTGTTTTGGATTTACAAAGTACGAAACCTGTTTTAGGTCCGCAAAACTTACCAATTCGAATCAAAGTAGATATCGTAACGTCTCCTGCTGGGGCAGGAAACGTCAATTTTGCTTCATGCGCAATTAGCGCAATTAGCAATGGCGCCAGCGGGAAGCAAGGATTTTGTACGCCTGGAGTTGTTTGGGATAATACGAACGTTATGACTTGCCCTGTAATTACTGGCTACAGTGAAAGAAAATTGACGGGCATTTATGCGGGTAGCGGAACTAATTTTCGCTCTACATCATGTTGTTACATTCCAAATGGACCTGGCAGTGACGGTTGGTGCAGTCCATATATTGAGTCTTGGGTTTCATCATTTTCGGGCTGTGGGGCATCTACAGCAGATTATACTGTAAGGGCCCTTCAGGGAGTTATAAATGCAGCCTATGACCATAGCGCCTGTTGCTATATTCCCAATACATTGCCTAATAATGCAAAAACCTTTAGCAGCCCTGCATTTAGTGCGGATTCTGGCTGGTCAACATGTGGGGGGCCATACACTATGTACGACTTAATCGAACAGAATGTAGTTACTGGTGGACTCGGGCGATCAACTTCCTGCACCTGGGTTCCAAAATAAATAGAAATAAATTTTGAAAATTTTTTATTTAAAAACTTCCGACTGAAAAGTGAAAGCGCAAAAGATCCTCTGAAGGTTTTCGATCAAGCTTGAAGCCAACCTCTGCGTTGACGGGGCCAACAGGTGTAATGTAGCGAAATCCAAACCCGACAGAATCCCTGTAGTTGTCTGCGAAATCAAGCCCACTGATCTTAACCATTCCACCATCATAAAAAAGACTTCCACCAATATTCCCCCAAAGTGGAAATCGCAGTTCAGATTTAATTAAGCTCATGGTGGCGCTTGATTTTAAATAGTAAATGTCAGTATCTCCGATGCCAAGATCTCTCGAACTTGGTAGAACTTCGAATGTTCCTGTCTCAAATCCTCGAATAGTCGAACGACCACCTAAGATAAATCCTTTGCGGTCATAGGGAACTCCGCCATCGGCTCGTTTACTGAGGTTTTCAAGATAGCCACCACGAATGGAATTCGCCCAAACCCATGTTGTCCAGAAGGGCTGGTAATGCGTGAAACTACCTGTTGTTCTGTAATATTCGATCGTATCAGAACTTCCCAGCCAAGGCGTTGCATACTCGAAATTAAATCTAGCAAAAATTCCTTTCGAAGGATTGAAAGGGTTGTCGCGATAATCAATATCAATCGTAGGTCCCGTCGATGCAATGTCTTGACGTTGTTTAATTGATCCAGAATCCAAAAAGAAATAATTCACCTGTGCAATATTTAATAGGTCATAAATGAAAGTGACGTGTGAAGTGAAATCTTTTTCAACAGAATAAGTGTATTGATTCGTTTCGTATCCTAATTTTTCACTGAGATCTGAAACTGTTTTTGATCGTGTGATGTTCGCTCTGGCGCGAACTCTTGAGTCAAACAAATAGGGTTCAAGATAACCAATAGTGATTTTTGTCTCTGGGAATTTAATCTGAGTAAAATTATAATTGCCTTCTGAACGAATTGAGGCTCCGCGCCCAGTCCCTGCAATATTTCGATAACCAAGACCTGCAAATCCGCGCAAAGTGACGCCACGTTCATTTGTTAAACCTGCACCGACTGAAAAAAGTCCAGGATCTCTTTCGTTGACTCGAACAATAACTGTGCGTTGGGCGACGCTTGTTTTTTCTTCTAAGGTTTTTATTTCCACCGTGCTGAAGTATCCAGTTCTCTGCAGACGAGCTATGGATTCTTCAATTCGGCTAGGGGTTAGAATATCACCTTCTTTAAATTCGAGTTCAATACGAACGATTTTTTCTTTGGTTGTAGTCAGCCCTTCAATAGATATAGAGGCCACTTGAACCTTAGGCCCTTCATATATTTTGTAATTGACCCGGGCCTGGGTATTGCTTTCATCATATCTGACAAGTTCATCTTTTTCATTGATCAAGACCATTTCTAAATAGCCTCGCTCTTTGTAATAGTCTTTAAGTTTTGTAATAGAGGCTTCAAGTTTATTCAGTTGAAGGGGGGTTTCTGCATTCAGATCAACAACTTTTAATAGCTCTTCTTTGTTGAAAGAATCATTTCCTTGAAACTGAACATCTTTTAAAATCGTTAATGGGCCTTCATCTAAATTTACAAATACAGAAACGCGATCACGTGTTTTATTGTACTGGGTCCTTGTCGAAATGATCTTCGCGAGCAAGTACCCTTGATTTTGCAGATCGGTTTTCAATAACTCGAGACTTTGATCTAAATCTAATTTGACGTAGTATCCTTTCTGAATAAGGGGCAGGGACTTGTTTTCAATCCACTTTTTATATTCATCGGACTCTTTAGATAGTCGGCCGGTAAACTGAATATCAGCAATTCGAACACGTGGCCCTTCTTGGATTTCAACTTGCAACTTTATACTGAGGGGTTCTCGTCCTGGGGATTCTTGGGCTTGCACGTCGACGCGGGCGTATCCGCGTGACAGGTAGAAATTCTTCAATCTATTAGCAACCTCTGCAGAGATATTTGGATGCGAACTGTAAAAACTATCGAGATCCAGGATATCTTCCAAGTCAGAGAGGCTGTACTCTCTATTTCCATTGATACTTAGGGTGTATTTGTTTGCCTTTTCAATTTTGAATGACAAGGTGGCATCGGCTTCGCCATTGCTAAATAATACTTCAGGTGAAAATATATCTGCTCTGAAATAACGATCCTTAGTTAATATTTCTCGCACCTTTTTTTGAATTTCAGATATATTTTGTTCGGTGAAGGGATCGTCAATGAAGGAACTTGTTTTCTTTTTTAAAAGCTCATTTAAATTTATATTTTCAGAAATGAATTGTATGTTCTTAATTCGAGTTCGTGTGTTTTCAATTATTTTTATATTTACTTGCACCGCTTTTTCAGAGATGGGTGGGAACTCGAGCTCGACAGTCGTATTTAAAAATCCTGCATCATGATAATACTGCTTAATCCGCTCGCCACCTTCGATCAAATTATTAGCATCTAAAATGGAACCTTCTGTGACTCCATAAATGGCTAAAATGTCGTTTTTAGAAAAGGACTTATCGCCAGCAACGGTGATTTTTTGAATGCGCACCGTGGGAATAATTTTAAATTGAAAACCGTCTTTTTCGTTTTCTATCAGTTGAACTTGGTCAAAGTCAGAATGTGAGTGGAGCCATTTCAATACTTGATCCATTTCGCTGAGACTTAAGGTTTTCTTTTGCGACAATTGAAAAGTTTTTTCAGCCTCTGCCGCCAGTGGCGGGGGGAGGGGTTTAAGTAAATTTTGAGACTCATTTTCTGCAAAAGTATTTTTGCTAGTAAAAATAATGAATAATGAAAGAGCGAGCAACTTGGGGAAATAACGAATTGTCATCGAAACTCCCTTTTGTACTCAAGGTCTAAACCCAGAATTGATTTTGTTTCTTTTTCAGCTGTATTTGTGACTTCTTCCTCGCGATTTTCAATCGAAACGTTGCCAGAAAGATTAGAGTTAATAAGGTACTGAAATTTTACCTCGCTTGTTGCGCTATCACGAATTGTTCTACTGAAGTAATAGTTAACCCGTTTGCTGAGTCGACCACTGATTGTCGCCTTGGGGATGCTAATATTTTTCGTAGAATCAAAAGTATTCGAAATTTGAATATTAACACCCAATTTGTTCTGCAAAGTTTTCGCAACTGCTGTGTTTGAAAGAACTGCGGCGCCAATTTCTGTGGCGCTTTGTTCTGCCTGCTGGTTTGAACTTGCGCTTTGTTCAAGTTTTGAAGAAGTGATTCCAAGAGCGAGTAGGGAAATAATTTCGGTCTCTGGCATCGGGGGTAAACTTGTTAATTTGATTGAAGGATTCTTTGCCGCACCTTGAACGAGCAGGCTAATGTCGTAGTCATTGACCCTAGATTGAGCACTAATGTAGAGATCAGGATTTATTTCAGATGGATTTGAAAAAAGAATATTTCCAGTTTGAAGTTCAAAAACTTTATCTTTAAAGATAAGTTTTGTATTCTTTTCTAAATTTAATTTTCCAAGCAAGATGGGGTTAGATGTTGTTCCTTTAAATTGAAGTTGTCCTGTGGCAGTGCCATCGACCTGTGAGTTTTTAATTTCAGCTGGACGATTCAATGCCAATGTCAAATCGAATGCTAACGGATCATTGCTTTCTTCTTTAAGACTTTTTGGTAAGTAAAGACTTTGTTTGACAGCAAGCAAATCATTTTCTGAAGACAATTCTTTTTCATAGAGTGCGTAAGAGATGTTATAAGTTCCAGAAATCAAAAATGGAAACCATCGACCCGACAATGTCAGGTCAGCAGAGCCAGTGGATTTGACTTTATCAGGCATATTCAAACTGACGCCTTCAAATTTCAAATTGAGCATTGTGGGAATATCCTTAGGCCCTTGGATTTGGACATTCCCTTGGCCACTGAACTGTCCGCCAGCAATTTGTCCCTTAACATCTTCAATTAAAATTTTAGAGTGCGAGAATACAATTTCTGATTCAACTCTTTCGAAGGCGTGCGGGAAGTTTTTAAATTTAAAGAAGACTTCGTTTAAGTAAGCATTTCCTAAAATTTCTGGCTTATTAAATGGCCCCCGAAATGTGGCTGTTAATTTTGCTGGTCCATTGAGCTCTTCGAAGAATGGCATCAGGATATGTAAAATGCGCATTTCAAGTTCGACCCGGGCCTGAATATTTAAATCATTTAAAGCAAAGTTTTTACCGACAAATTTAACAGAATTGTCTGGGCCTTTGAGCTCAAAATTTTCCAAACTAATTTGACCATTTTCAAATACAGCGTCCATTGGGCTTTCATTTTGTAAAGCCAGGGTTCCACGCTTGACATAGAAGTTCACAATGTCAACGCGACCACTAAGATTATTAAAATCTCCAGAATCAGATTTAAGATTTATGGTCGTTGTCAGTGAAGAACTGTACTCATTTTTTAGCAGGGAAGAATTGAACAAAGAAAGAACCTGGGTAAAGTTCCAGTCTTTTGTGGATATGAACAGCTTCATTGGGCTTGCACTTTTTTCAAATGGCCAAACCACATCAGTTTTAATTTTTGCACCAAAAAGATCTGATTTGATTTCGAATGCTTGTTTTGTTACGCGTAGATCAAATTGGCTGTCTGGAGTTTCTTGTTCATCAAATACCGTTTCGCGAATGGAACCCTTCGCTTTGAATTCAGGTTCTGAAACTGTGCCGTTAAGTTCTGCATCGAAATTTAATATCCCAAATAAGGATTCATTGTTTGTGTTGATCAGTTCGGATTCTTCGAGCTTGAAATTTTTGCCATTTGCCGTAAGCTTCATTTTTTGCTGGGTGCTGATCGTGCCATCAATTTTTAATGACGATGAATTTTTAAACATTTCGACCTGATCGGTTTTAATATTTCCATCAAGAGCCGATACAGAAAAAATCATTTTATTAAAAGTCTCTGTACCAATTTTCCCATTTTTAAATTCGGAATCTAGTTTGTAGCTCAGTTTCCAGAAGTCGAGGGGGCCTTCAAAGCGGACACGGGCTTGTCCATTGCCATCAAAGCTCACAGGAACTGGATACTTTCTGTCTATAATCCAAAAAATATCCCCGGCGTTGGCTTTTGGTAAATCTAAATTTCCGACGATGTCATTATGGTCAAGATTGACGTCAATTTGTCCAGAATACTGCGTTTGAGTCAGTGATCCTTGAATATTTTTTAAAAATAATTTTCCACTTCTAAACGAAACGTCGCTATTCACGCTTCCTAACTTAAAATCTTCAAAGGCAAAGTTCGTTGATTTAAAATTCATATCAAAAATTGCAGAGTCTGAGTTCCCTTCGGTAGTGCCTTCAATTTGCGCCTGTCCTTCAAACTTCAGATTGAATAAATTTTTAACATTTGCAAAATCAATTTGTGGAGTTTTGTAATTGATTTTAAATCCGGTCTCGAAATTTATTGATCCTTCGGAAGATCCAACATTATTGGCAACTTTAATTTGAGCATTGTATTTCACTTCTGACGAATCAACTTGAAGTGATCCTTCGGCGTAGAGCTCGTCCATTTCGATAACAGATTTTCCGGTAAAGTTTGATTCTGACTTCACCTGTAAGTTTTGTGCCGAAACCCAACCTTTGCAATTGGTCGAAAATGGACTTAGCTTGCCTTCGCAGGGAAGATTTGCCTTAAGGTCCATGTTCACTGGTATTTTATTCAATCCTAAAGAGTGAAATAGTTTGAGCGAGTTTAAGTTTTTGACTTCGATCTCTGATTTAAATTTAAATTCTTTTTTTAGCTCGAGCTCTGAATTATTAAAAACGATATGTCCAGCGGGATGAATAGCTTCAATTTTTTTAAATCTTAGGTTGTCCCCATCCAGTTCGCCTTTGACGACGGCTTCACCAATTTTAAATTGTTCAATTTGAATGTCTTGGGTCGAGAGGGAAAAATCACTGGATATTTTTTTGTTTGCTCCAAGCTTGATTTTTCCTTCAGAGCTTAGTGTCCCGCTAAGGAGCAAATCTTTTTTTGTAATGATTTTTAGTTCTTGCGCTAAAAGATTCATATTGGTGCTGGTTTTTATGTTCACATCGGCAAGGGGATTGAATGCAATACGTGCCAGGTCTGGCATTTCACCCTCTAAGTTGATCGAGGTTGATGCGCTTTGAATTTTGAATTCATTAATTTTTAATTTTTTTCTGTCCAGCGAAAGAGAAATTTTCCCTTGGAGAGCAGGAATAGATTCTGCTTTTAGGGTGGAAATAATTTGCGGAAGATCAACTTTAAGTTGCAGTCGGTCCTTTTGCAAAAACAATCCAAGATCGAAACTTTTTAAATTCGCTTGGAGCGAATTTTTTTTGGAGTTCAATGTCACATCCCCATCTTCGATAAATACACGCTTGATTGGCAATAGGGCGATGCTTTTAAATATTTGATTTAAAGGAATTTCTTCAGGTGGCGAATCATTGCCTTCGATCAGAGAGTCAATTTCGACTTCAGTTTTTGGATTTTGAATGACAATTGCTGAAATAATAAATCGACCAAGTAAAAGCTCAAATGGATCAATTTGAACTTTTATTTCGTCGGCAGCAACAGAGGAAAGTATTTCTGAGGTCCCGGGTGGGGGCTCCATGGAAAACTTATTTGCGATCAAGGTGGGCTTAAAGAATTGAATATCAACGGATTCGACATCAAACTTAATTTTTGCTTCGTTGAACGCTAAGGCCTTTGCTTGCTTAATTCCCCAAATAGAAAGTCTTGGCCAAACAAGCTCTGTCCATGCAAAGGATGCAAGTAGAACAAAAATTGTTGGTGTTAGTAAAATCCAAAATACCCTTTTCACAGGCCTCTCCATTGATTCAGCAAGACTGTTGCTGATCGATAGTGGGGTCTGGTGGCTATTAGCGATTCAAGAATTTCAATTGCAGAATGTTTTTGACCAAGACCCCAGTAGGATTGGGCTCGAAGCAGGGCCGTTGCAAAAAAAGTTTCTGGGTCAGAAGAGTACTTCATTTCAATTTCAGGAAGAGCATCAAGCAGTTCTAAATAGCGTCGGGTTTTTAAAAGCAATTCCATCCGCAGCCAGACGACTTCATATTTGGATGGCGATGAGTTCAGCAATTCAAGGGCTCCAGAGTAATCTTCTAACATCCAGCAAGCCAAGGCCAAGTCATAGGTCATTTCTGGATTTTCTTTTTGATTTTGCAAAATTGAATTCCAGAAAAGATTTCCTTCTAGGATTTCATTTTCATGTTGTTCATTTTTAAACGATGAAGCCTGAAGGGCATCGTATTTATTGAGGACTTCGTAGGCTTTTCGTTCGCGTGTGATCTGAATTTCTTTATCGACATCAGGGTCATTGGAAAAAATTTTCTTTAATTTAAGAAGAAGTAGATTTTCATTTTCGTAGAGTTGCTGTGTTCTTAAAAGTTCAAGCTCTTCAAACAACTGTTTGCGCAGCAAGGGCCCGCGTTTGCCACTTTCCCATTTTTTCTGTGAGCGCCACAAATCTATATCTACTAGCAATGAGTCCCAATGATAGCATCGGCAGGCTTCATACTGTGCATCGGTATTCTTTAATACTTTGCGAATAATTTTGATGAGCGAATCATCCATATCAATTTGAGCTTGATAAAGAGCTTCAAGAAAGTGGCCCCATGGGAACTTGTATGTTTTATCTTTTGCTTGTTGCAGGATAAAGCGAATCAGTAGTCCGTTCTCGCCACACTTCAGTAAAAAATTATAAAATGAATTTAAATTTTCATCGGTAAATGCGTATTCAGAGCTCGAAAGCGCCAAGGCGATATCTTCGCAAATGCTGCGCAAAGAATTTCCAGCGAGCAGCTTTTTTTGAATTTCAGAATTGAAGCTGTAATCCAGCGGGCCTCCGATTAAAAAGACCCTTCTATTTTCGCTTTTTTTCTAGTAAATCAGCAGGCTTAATTCGTTGCGTTAAGACTTCAAATTCACACGCTCTACATAGTCTCCAGTCGAGGTGTCAATTCGTAGCAAATCGCCCTCTGTGATGTGCAAAGGCACGTTCACAACTAGACCAGTTTCTAGGGTGGCTGGCTTAGTGGCTCCAGTCACGCGATCCCCTTTAATTCCAGGGTCTGTTTTCGCCACTTTGATGTTCACTGCCTTTGGAACATCGACGGCCACTGGACGTTCGTTATAGACCAAAATCATCACTTGAAGGTTTTCAACTAAGTAATTCGCAGAATCACCAACATCATCTGGCATCATCAGAAGCTGTTCGTAGTTGGTCTGGTCCATGAAGTTGAATCCATTTTCGTCTTTGTAAAGAAAGGTCATCTCTTTCATTTCAACATTTGGAACTTCAAATTTTTCACCGGACTTAAAAGTCATCTCGCGATTTTGACCAGTTAAAAGATTTCTCATCTTTGTACGAGTGAACTGATTTCCTTTTCCAGGTTTCACGTGTTGAAAATCAACAATCACAAATGGATTGCTTTCATAGAGAATTTTAAGACCTTTTTTAAAATCAGATGTATCGTACATAGGTATGTCCTTTTTTCGAATAGGAATTGAAGAACTAGATTAATAACTGAAGTTATTAATCAGAGTCAAACTTCGGCTTTGTAAGATTCGATTTTGCGCAGCAGCATTTGAAGGGTTTCAAGCTTTTTTTGCGTCAACATTTTTTCACGGGAAGCCAGGGGTTTAATGTCGGTGGCCTCATTAATTTGAATCGGTAAGGATGGGATTAGATTTTGTGTTTTGTGTTTAAGTACCTTTTGTCTTTGAAGAAGTTCTGGGACCGCGCCAAATTCTGAAATGGCTTGATCCAAGACTTGCCCAGCTTTTTTAAGATCATTTCGAACGACATAGGCATCTAAAAGAGAGAGTGAACGGTGCAGGGTTCTTGTTTTTGAGGAGCCTTCGATTTCTTCATGACGAAGATTTGATCCGCCGACTTGGTTGGTCTGGCTGTGCTGATCTATTTTTTGATCAAGTTGTTGAAGTTGAGCCATTTCAAACACGTCATCGTCATAGTCAACAGCCGTCAGGCTTTCCAGCTTTTCAGTGATTTTTTTAGCTTTGGCAGAATGGGGATTTAAGAAAAGCACCATTTTGTAGGACTTCAGAGCTTCCCGGGGTTGTTTCAGCTCAAGATAAACGTCGCCAATCAACTGATGGGAAAGTAAATTTTCAGGAGCAATATCAACAGCCTTTTTAAAGGCGCGCAGGGCCTCTTCAAAACGACTTCTGTCTTTTAAAATTTTACCTAAAACGACGTATCCACCGGCAAATTGAGGGTGCTTGCGAAGTCCATCGCGCACAAATTTTTCAGCCACATCGTACTGGCCAAGTTCGCGGTAAGCATCGGCCAGCGGTGCAAAAGCCTGCGAATTCGGATCTTTTTTTAAAAGCTCTCGGTATTTTTCGATGGCGGCTGCATCATAAAGAGGCATATTTTTACTAACTTCCTTTGAAAAATCGTGCATCTGATTGCATCATGTCACCCCTGATTCTTTTTTTCAATCATTCATTGACGGGAATTCAACTTCCTTATTGAAATGGGTTTATGTCACAAAAAATATTCGGCCTTGATCCGGGTTCTCGTGTTGCTGGCTTTGGAGTCCTTGAGGTCCGCCAGGGGGCTGTAAAATACGTTGATCATGGGATTATTAATTTGATGTCTTTTTCGGAAAATTTTGCAGACCGAATTTTTTTTCTGGGCGAAGAGATTCAAAAATTATTAGCCCTGTATCAGCCCCAAGATATTGTGATTGAAAAAGTCTTTTTAGGTAAAAATGTTGATAGTGCCTTTAAGCTGGGCCATGCCCGGGGGGTTGTCTTGTGCGAAGCCCGTCGTTACCAAGCCCATGTCCATGAGTACGCAGCCCGTGAAGTGAAAAAGGGCGTGACAGGGCGTGGATCTGCAGAAAAAGAAGAAGTGCAATCTGTTTTGCATTCCCTTTTAAAAATTCCTGTGGACCAAAGAAAAAAAGCCTTTGATGCCACAGATGCCCTGGCCTTGGCTTTTTTTCATGTGCAAAAACAAGAGCAATCCCGTTTGCTTGGAAGAATGAGGGAAATATGATCGCATCTTTGCGTGGTGTGTGTGTTGAAATCGAGAACGAAACAGCAATGATTGACGTTGGTGGAGTAGGTTACGAAGTCTTTGCTTCGGCTTCAACTTTGGGAGAGCTGCAAAATCATCTTAAAAAAACGGTGCAAATTTCAATTTACACCCATGTGCGCGAAGACCAACTGACTTTATTTGGATTTTTTTCCAAAGTTGAAAAAAGTTTGTTTCTTTCCTTGCTGAAGGTGAATGGCATTGGTCCCAAAGTCGCTTTGAATATTTTGTCTGGTGCTGGTTATGAAAGAATTTATGAATTTATTGAAAATGGTGACGCCAAAGCCCTTTCAAGTTTACCCCGCGTCGGCAAAAAAACTGCAGAACAAATTGTTCTGACTTTAAAAGGCCAACTGGTGCGTGTGGACAGCGCAGATGGATCGAAGGCTGCCTCTGGCAAAAACACTCTGCTACAGCAGCAATTGACCTTTGCTTTGGTGAATTTAGGATTTAAGTCTTCATTGGTTGAAAATTTTGTGACGAATTTGCCTGCGGATGTGAACTTTGAAGAGGGTGTGCGCCGTGGCCTTGCCCAGTTGTCGCAGTCCTAGGTGATGGACGAGTTGCAAATTGAAAGAGAAAAATATGAACGAACTTTTTGAGACTGAAAAAAGCAATATGAATGAAGTTGAAACAACTTGGGAAAATCAATTGCGCCCGCAATCCTTTGATGAGTTTCCTGGGCAAAAAGATGTAAAACAAAAGTTGCAGGTTTTTATTCAAGCTGCAAAAACCCGTGGTGAACCCTTGGATCATGTTTTGTTGTCGGGGCCTCCGGGGCTAGGAAAAACAACATTGTCTAAACTTGTGGCCCAAGGAATGGGAGTGGATTGCAAAATGGCATCGGCCCCCGCGCTTGAGAAAAAAGGCGATTTGGCGGCTTTACTGACAAGTCTAAAACCATTTTCAATTTTGTTTATTGATGAAATTCACCGTTTGAATAGAAATCTGGAAGAGTATCTTTACACGGCCATGGAAGACTACTACATCGACATTATGACGGGTGAAGGTTTGGGGGCTCGTCCAATGAAATTTCAACTGGCCCCTTTTACTTTGGTCGGAGCAACAACAAGATCAGGTTTATTGAACTCGCCATTTCGTGATCGTTTTGGAATTGTTGAAAGACTTAGTTTTTATGACAAAGAATCTTTGTGCCAAATTTTGATGAGATCCGCAGGCCTATTGAAAATGAATTTGCTTGAAGACGGGGCAATGGAAGTTGCGCGAAGATCCCGCGGAACGCCACGGATTGCAAATCGCCTACTGAAGCGCGTTCGTGATTATGCCCAAGTTGAAAACGTCAAAAATGTCGATCAAAAAATGTCGAACTATGCCTTGAATCAGCTTGGTGTTGATCAATTTGGTTTGGATCAAATGGATCGGCAGATTCTTTCTTTGATGGCAGACAAATACAAAGGTGGCCCGGTTGGTATTGAAACTATGTCTGCAGCTTTGAGTGAAGAGAAAGACACCTTAGAAGAGGTTTACGAGCCCTTCTTGTTGCAAGAAGGTTATATTCAAAAAACTCCGCGCGGTCGTATGCTCACTGAAAGTGGAATGAAGGTCTTAAAGGCCGAGGGCTTGGCTTAATTATTTGATTTCAAACTCGATCATTTTTTGAGTTTTTGGATCGAACACATAGGGCATACTGGCCCCTGCGTAATGTTCAAGAATAAGAAGAGCAGAATCAGAATCGCTTTTGTTTGGTTTTGTCTGATATTCAGATTTTTTTAAAATTTGTAAATATCCATCATAGGGAATTTCGTTGCTTTGATATTTTCGAATGCTCCGTAAAAGCTGAACATCCCATTTGCCATTTTTGGAAAGTGCCGAGTAAAACAAAATGCTATCCTTTGTTTCACCCAGTATCCCGTAGTCATTGACGCCATCACTGTTGAGATCAGATGAAATTTTAGTTATTGATGACGATTTGTTTTTTGAAATAATCTCAATGACCTCTTTATTGAGGTCTGCAGGTTGAAGCCATTGAAAATTTGGATTTTCATTTTTTATTTGCGCTAAAATTTGAGAATTAAAAAGTTCATTTTCAGATAAGCTCGAGTTCTTTTTCGATTCCTTCGCTGGAGAAGTCGACGCGCTGTCGAGATGACCCTGTGGATGGCAAGAAAAACAAAAAAGACAAAGTAGAAATATGTTTTTTATCTTCATCATTTTGCGGCAGCTCCTGATGAAGATTTTGATTTTCCTGGAACGGGTTTGCGACTTGTGGCGCAAGAGTAGAAGGCATGATTCCCAATGGTTTTGTTAAAGCGGCATTTGGGCCATTTTTCGCTAGAGATTTTGGGGTTTTTAAAAGAGTCCGGGCCAATGCCTGTAAATTCTAAACTTTGTTTAGCAATTTTGTAGCAAGAGTGTCCTTGTGGGACGGTCAAATTTGGTTTCTTATCTGTGACCCAATTGAATTGCCCGGGGGCGTAGATCACTTTACAAACAGAATTGGGATAGCCAGGAAGGCGAGTCCTTGTCATCACAACTTTGCCAACTTCGAGTTGCCCAGCAGGGTCTTCGCCGCCGGCTTCATAATAGCAATTGCAAAGCATACAATCATATTCACTTTGACTGGGTGAGGGATTGCAGCCCTTAGCGAAACTGGACCGTGCACAAGTTAAAGCAATAAAAAGAACTAGAAATATTTTATGCATGTTTGATTAGTAAATCATATTTAATGATCAAGAAGAAGTCTCGACCTAAAAACGGGGCAATGTCTAGACGGTGGGATTAGGCTTGTGCGGACTTAGGGCTTGGACTTTTTTAATATTTAGAGTAAAACATCAGCATGAAAAGCTCTAAAATTTGTGCAATGACAGTCGAAGTTCTTCGTGGGGACAAAGTTGAATGTGTTCACAATGTCCATTTGGTTGTAATGAATTCAAAGAATCAGATCATTGAAAGCTACGGAGATCCAAATTTGAAATGCTTTCCGCGTTCTGCCATTAAGCTGCTGCAGGCGATTCCTTTTGTGGAAAGCGGAGCCATCGAGAAATTTAATTTAACGGAAAAAGAAATAGTTTTATCTTGTGCTTCTCATCAGGCCGAGCCCTTTCATCTTGAATGTTTGCAGGCCTGGGCAAAAAAAATGCAGATCGAAGAAGCTGATCTTGCCTGCGGCCCCCATTTGCCACTGCATGGTCCATCTGCAGATGCTTTGAAAGCAAAAGATCAAAAACCAAATCGTTGGATGAATAATTGTTCTGGTAAACACTTGGGCTTTTTGGCCACGGCTTTGATGAAGAATGAAAGCATAAATGATTACCACAAATTAAATCATCCAGTTCAGCAAAGAGTGATAGCTGAAATGTTTAAGCACATGGGACTTGATAAAAATACTTCTATCGAAAATCCATGGGGAATCGATGGTTGCGGAATTCCGACTGGCTATTTTCCACTCCAGAGCTGGGTCCAAGGGCTGGGTGTGTTTTTTAATTCACAAAATGCTGCAGCTCAAAAAATTCTTAAGGCGATACAAAAATTTCCAGAATATTTGGGAGGCTCTGACAATCTATCTTCGGATGTCATTAAAATAAGTCAGGGTCAGATGATTGTTAAATCAGGAGCTGAGGCTTTCTTTCTTGGATTTTTCCCAGCGCTTGGGGTTTCAGTTGGCTTTAAAGTTGAGGACGGCTCGCAAAGAGCAGTTCCAGCGGTGATTCAGTGGATTTTGAAAAAATATTCAAATCAAGATGTCGTGGATGAATTTGAAAAAAAATACAGTTCGAAATTATTGAACACACTGGATGAGGTCGTTGGTGAAGTCCGGGTTAGTCTGGGATAGGCATTGTCCAAACTGCCATCTTGCAGTACTATTAAAAAATGTTTTTGCAAAAAACAATTCGTAAAAAAACAGTGGTGGATGGAATCGGTTTGCATTCTGGCAACCCTTGCCGATTGATTTTTAGTCCTGCTCCGGTGGACACGGGAATATATTTTATTCGATCAGATTTGCCACATAAACCGTTTTTAAAAGTCTCTGCTAAGTCGGTTGAGGCCACCAGTTATCAAACGACAATTGGGCATAAAGATTTTTCGGTTGCCACCATTGAACACTGCGTTTCGGCCTTGTCGGCTTTAAGAATTGATAATTTGTTTATCGAATTGGATGGTCCGGAGATTCCAATTGGGGACGGAAGCGCATTGCCATTTTTAAATGCGCTACAGGCTGTCGGAATGATTGAGCAAGATCAACCCAGAAAATATTGTTATATCACAGAGCCAATTTATTTTGCCGAGGGTGAAAAGCATGCCTATGTTGTCCCTTATCATGGCCTTCGTTTAACACTGACTATTGATTTCCCACACCCCAAAATTGGTCAACAAAAGATGGATCTGGACATCAACGAATCTTCATTTACTCGCGAAATTGCACCAGCTCGGACTTTTGGATTTTTAAAAGATGTCGAAGCGTTGAAGGCGAAGGGGTTGGCTCGGGGTGGCAGTCTTGATAACGCCATTGTGCTTGATGATAAAACGATTTTGAATACGGGTGGTTTGCGCTTTGAGGATGAATTTGTTCGCCATAAGGCCCTGGATGCCTTGGGTGATCTTGTGACCCTTGAAATGCCCTTGATGGGTCATGTAGTCCTGCATAAAGCAGGACATGACATAATGAATAAATTAGTTCGCAAAATTATGGAATCCAGATCGTCCTATCGCTTTGTCGAACTTGGTGCAGATGTGTCAGACAAAGTGCAAATGTACTCTTCTTGGACTGTGCCACAGAGGCCTTGACGTCCAAATAAAACTCCTCAATAAATGAACTCTTTATAGAGTCATTCATCTAAAAGGAGTTGTTTATGATTATTGGAGTTCCTAAGGAAATCAAAATCAGTGAAAATCGTGTGGGCATGACAGAAGCTGGTGTTCGTCAGCTTGTTAAAGAAGGCCATACGATTTATGTCGAAAAAGATGCCGGTGTTGGATCAGGTATTACAAATGATCAATATGAAAAAGCGGGCGCAAAAATTTTAGATACTAAAAAAGAAGTCTACGCCAAATCCTCTATGATTGTGAAAGTAAAAGAACCACTTCCAGATGAATATGAACTTTTGAAAGAAAATCAAATTTTGTACACTTACTTGCATTTAGCTGCCGAGCCGAAACTGACAAAAGTTTTGTGCGAAAGAAAAGTGAAGTCTGTTGCCTATGAAACAATTCAATTGGATGACGGATCATTGCCTTTGTTGACTCCGATGTCTGAAGTTGCTGGCCGAATGGCAACACAGATTGGTGCATTTTATTTGCAAAAAGATCATGCAGGAAAAGGAATTCTATTGGGCGGTGTAACTGGAGTTCGACCTGCGAAAGTCACTATCATCGGTGGCGGAGTTGTCGGCACTAATGCTGCAAAAATGGCTGTTGGCCTAGGCGCTGCGGTTACTGTTTTGGATGTCAACACTCGTCGTCTGGAATACCTAGATGATATTTTCCAAGGTCGTTGCATGACTTTGTTTTCAAATACCAAAAACATAGAAGAGTCAGTTCGTGATTCTGATTTGTTGATTGGTGGGGTTTTGATCACTGGACAGAAAGCTCCGACTCTTGTTTCAAAAGATATGATTTCTGGAATGTCGAAGGGGTCTGTTGTTGTCGACGTGGCCGTGGATCAAGGCGGTTGTATCGAAACATGCAGGCCAACTTCACATCAACAACCAACCTACGAAGTTGACGGAGTGATTCACTATTGTGTACCGAATATGCCAGGTGTTGTTCCTAGAACTTCCACCTACGCTTTGACGAATGTGACTTTGAAATATGCATCTATGCTTGCCGCAATGGGTGTTGAAGATGCTGTTGCAAAAGATCGTCACCTTATGAAGGGTCTTAATGTGTACAACGGAGCGGTTTGCTACGAGCCCGTTGCCCGGGATCTGCATATGGAGTTTAAAGCTTATAAACCAGTTTAGTGAAAATAAAATAACCTAATTACTGGATCCAATGTAAACTTCCCCAGTCTTCGGTGAGTAGCAATGGGATTTTGCGACGTTGAAGTCGTGAGACCACTGCGGGATGGGGATGTTTATATCTAGCCCAACGGGCGCTGGCCACAGCCCATTGCAGATTGGGCAAGTGTTGAAGTAAGGTTTCCGACGTGGAGGTTCGACTTCCGTGGTGACCCAAGACCAGGGCTTTGATTTTTATTTTATCCAATTTTTGTGACCAAATTATTTCTTGTGGTGAAGTGGAATCCCCAGGAATTAAGAATTGGTTCGAGACGTACACATTGCTAAGTTCATTTGAACTTTTCCCAGAAGATTTTTTTGAATTTGAATTTGAATAATAGAATGGATGCGGTTCATTCGTTGGATGATAAATCAATTGAATGGCAGAGTTCAGAGAGGACTGTTTATTTTTAAAAATTTGTAAAAGATCTTTGCTGTGACATTCCTTAAGTCCGGAAAGTATTTTTAATTTTCGAGCAGAAAGTAAAGTTTTGTCGACTTTATTGTAAAGACAAACCTGTGGCCATCTTTTTATTTTTTCAATGCCATTGATATGATCAAGATCCCAGTGGGAAATGAAAATAAAATTTTTCTTTGCGTGACATAATTTTTTTATTTTCGTAATCGGAAAAAATTCACCGCCGCTATCAATGTGAAGACAGGAGTCTAAGGTTGATTGTGTCGTCCATTGGCCTTGTCCAATATTCCAAACCACGAATTGATTTTGAATAGCAAAGGGTTCAGATAAAAAATGACCACTCAGGCTGATGATAAGAAAAATAAACAAATCAAAGATCATGGAAGCTGCCTTTTCTTGTGAATTTCTAAAAAATGCAAAGTGAAATGAAGTCCTAATAAATA
>DGYJ01000114.1:26292-34599 GCA_002396665.1 Bdellovibrionaceae bacterium UBA5009 | reverse complement strand
CCAAAAAAAGAGTATGTGAGGCTTTGGGGGATCAATTTCTTGAGGTTGAAAGTGTTGAAAGCTTTTAAGCACGATCAATAGAAAATCAAATAAATGATCAAAGAGAGGCTGTAAAAAATGAATAAAGAGGCTCAGAATTCCAATCGGGAAAAGCAGTCCCAAAATCAACGGTGCTAGTAAAATTTGTGAAACAATTTGCAGTGGATGCCAGTTGCAAAGGGCAATCATCCAGGGCGATAGAAAAAGTAAAAAATAAAAATGCCTACTTAAAATTTGTCGCACTGGGTTTTGATTTTGATCTGTGAAGAAGGTGCTCAGTTGTAAACTGAGTGAGCAGCCCCAGCTCAGCAAAAAAGACATGGAATTCACCCAATGGGGAAAGAAGAGTAAGCAGATTAAGCTGCAAAGAAGAATGCTATGATGTGTTTTTAAATGACAAGAAGTCCACGAACATATTTTTGTGGTGAGTTGTTGAAATAGAAATCGGATGGCCGGGGGCTGAAGCAGGGTGATAAGTCCATAGCTTAAAAACAAACCTGTTTGAAATAATTTTGCCGTTTTCAAGTGCTGCAATAGTTTTTCGATCCAAATAAAATGGCCTGCTGAAATAATAATCAAATGGATAAGGTGGCTATTGCGAAAGGCTTCTTGGATTTCGTCTTTTGGAAGCGGAGAGCCACAGATCAGGGATTCGAGAAAAACATGGTGTTGAATGCTCAAGGGAATGCCTTGGACGCAAAAGTTGTGCATTTTCAATGACATCGGAACAAGCAAGTTCTCGAATTGATTTCCGAAATAGCAGCATGGAATCAGTGCAAAGAGGATGATAAAAAACATGTGAAATGCCTATGCAAGAAGCAAACTAGACTGAGATCCAAAATGATAAATGTTAGAAATCCGCCATTGATGTCAGAAAGATCTAATAATCTGTTATTTTGATGCTTAAAAAGAGCACAGTAATTTTATTTTAATTAATAATATTAATAACTTATGATGTGATGTATTTTTAAGCATTTCGCTGAAACCCTTGATAATTAATAGGTCTAAGGTCTGGGAACTTGGCCTTTGAACATTTTATGTGGAAAACTCTCACTTGTAGGTGGATCTCAACCCGTGTCATAATTGTGAAAGCGAGGTCAAGGATGATTGGACAAAAAGCACTTCTTATTTTGATGGTGACATTTCTTACAAGCATTTCATTTGCGGTTCCAAGTTCGCGAACGAATTTTAGTCGTGAAGAGTTAGTGAAAGAGCTTTTGGGCTCATCCAATGATCAAAGTGACATGACTCTTTATTCGGACATTGTTTCTGCTTACCAAGCGAACGATCAAAGAAAGATGAAGTATCATCTTCAGAAAATGATGAAAAAGTTTCCTCAAAGTTCCTATGCTGACAATGCTCTTTATTTGGCTGGTCGCCAAGCCATGGAAAATAAAAACTATCCAGAAGCTTTAAGTTATTTTCAGAAAATTACAAAAAACTACTCTGGAAGTAACCGATATGTGACAGCTCAATTTGCGAAGGCAATGACTTACAAAAAAATGAACTTGGCAAATCAAGCTCGTCAAGTTTTTGCCGAGATTCAAAAAAAGTTTCCAGGCAGTCCTGAATCCATGAGAGCTCAAAACGAACTCAAACTGATCAAGTAGGGTTTTATTTTGAAAAAAAATCATCTTGTTTATTTCATCGCAGTTTTATTTTTATTGAGCGGAACTAAAGTTCGAGCTCAGGACGAGGATTTTAACTTAGACAGTGATGTTTCCAATGCGTCTGAAGCAACCCCTGATGAAATGTCTCTACCTGATGAGCCCATGAGTGCAGAGTCAACACCTGGGACAACGACGAATCCCCCAGCGTCAGACACTTCCTCGGCTGCTCAGGATGAATTTTCAATCGATTCACAGGAAGCGACCTCACAATCAGCAGCACCCGAAACAACTCAAGAACCTGCCGAAGATGAATTGCTAAGTGATAAAGCTGATCCTTTAGTGTCAGAAGAAAAAAAAGAAGAAGTTAAGCCTCAAGAGCCCCAAGCAACAGAAGTGCCACCAACGGAAATTGCGAAACCAGAACCTGAAAAGCCAGTCGAGCTGCCTCCAGAGCCGGTTGTTCCTGCTCAGAAACCTGTTGTGGAAGCTCCGCCCGCAAAACCAAAACCTACTGCAAAAGTTATGGCTTCAGATGATCCAGATTTAGAGCGTGAAGCGAAATTTCATAATATCTATGAAAAGTACAATCAAAGCCCAACCTCTGAAGAAGAGTGGAGCAAAATCACAAGTGGTAAAGCTTCTAGGGCCTACGAAGTACAAAAAGGCGATACATTGTGGGATTTGTCTAAGACCTTATTCGGAGATCCAAATTACTGGCCAAAAATTTGGTCATTGAACAAAAATAGTATTTATAATCCCCACGAAATTAATCCAAAACTCGCTGTTCAGTTCTTTCCGGGGTCATTGGACCAAGCTCCGACATTGGGTCTTAAGGACAAGGTTGAAGTTCAAGCAGTTGTTGCTGCAAATGAGCAAGCCGCTGCCGCCGGTAAAAACCTATCAGAAAAAGAAAAAGCTTTAGCCAATGTTTCAGATCAGCCTGCGCCGCGAACAATTATTCCTGTATTAAAACATTTGCCACCAAGTTTTCCTAAGGTCGCCATACAAGGTGCACAAAAAGAAACAGGAATAGATATTGAAGAAAGACCTCCGCAATTGATGAATCCACTGGTTCCATTAAGTACATATCTTGTGGATTCAAGTTTGAATTCAGTCGGTGTCGTCAAAGAGACCGAAATGGGTTTAGAGTCTGCCTATGAATTTCAATACATAGTTGTTGAGTTGGAAGGTCAGCCGCAAAAAACATACTCTGTTGTTAAAATGTTGCCAGGGCCAAAGGGTGTTTCGTCAAGAGTTCATCAAATAGAAATTTTGGGCGAGATTGAAGTCCTTGATCGGGTCAATAACAGTGACCCCTATTACCGCGCCGTTGTTAAAAAAAGTTTAACAAGAGTTGAAGTTGGTGGAAAACTTTTGCCTGGAAGTATCCCCCGGGTTGATGTCAGTAAGTCGACTCCGAACATGACTGGAATTGCTGACATTGTTGGTGGTCAATTTGGCGAAGGAAATGACTACTTTTCTGCACACACATTTATTTTTCTAAACAAAGGATCTGACCAAGGAATCCAGGTCGGGCAAACGTTGCCAGTTTATCAAAACAGTCAGTTGCGAAATAAGAGTTCTCTTATTCAAACCAATGAAAATCGCGTGGGATATATGAAGGTTGTCCACGTGAATGCTGAATCCGCAACTGGTTATGTGATCGATTCAAATAGCGACATTCGGGTAGGTGACTTCGTCGGTGCAAAATGGGCGGGCTCTGCTTCTGCCAACTTCAATTTGAATAACTCGAATTTAGATTCAGACGAAAAGCTTGATGAAGAAAATTTGGATTCAAACCCAGTTCCGGATACCAACTCAAAATCTGAAGTTCCGGAGTCAAATCCCGACGACGAATTAGCACTTTAAATATAAATTGGTAGACCCTTTGCACAGATCAGTAATTGCAAAGGAGTTTTATGTTAAAATCCATCGCTTTCTTACGATTCTTCCAAGATAAAAATCTGTGGTCTCAGTATTCAAGTACAAAAAGCTGGTTATTAAATTTAATTTCGTCTGATCCTGAATTTCATCGGCTGGATTTGTTTGAGCAATTTCTAAATGAGTTTGCTCTGCCGCGCTCGCATTTTGAAATAAATTTTTTAAACATGTTAGATCAGACAGAGAAAGACATTGAAGCAGGTATTCAGTTTACGAGATATGGAGATTTAAATTATCCCCTGCATTTTTATCAATTGCTAGATCCTCCATTGATTTTGAGTTATCAAGGAAGCGTGTGTTGGAATGGACGACAATGTCTTTCTGTTGTTGGAAGTCGGGATCCAATTCCATCGTCTGTGGAATGGATGCGGACCGAGTTCTACTCTTTTTTAAAAAATCTAAACGCGAAAATATGTATCGTCAGTGGTGGAGCCCGTGGCATTGATGATCTTTCACATCGGATAGCCTTACTTACAGAGCATCCAACAGTATTGTTTATGCCTGCTGGATTGGCAAAACCCTACCCATCGAACCAAGAAAGTTTACATCGACAAATTTGTGAGTCCGGCGGCGCAGTGATAAGTGAGTATGATACAAATTTAAGCATGAAAAAGGTTATGTTTAGTCATCGCAACAGATTAATTGCTGCTATGAATCAATTTCTACTAATAGTCGAGGCTAGAAAAAGAAGTGGAACATTAATGACTTCTAACTATTCTTTGGCCATGGGAAAAACAGTTTGTGTAGTGCCTGGACATCCTTTGCAGAGCGCCTTTCAAGGCAGTCTAGAGATTTTGATTCATGGTGGCCTGGTCGTTCGAAATCAAGCAGATCTTCATTTTCATTTGACGGAACCGCAGAAGCTTGTCGCTAGCGGTAGTGATAAGAGCATTGATTTTTGTTAATGAAATGTCGTGCGAGCAAAAAAAATTAAATTTTCTTAAAAAAAAATTTGAATTTTAATTCGGGTTCGAATTACCATGTTTATAAGGGAGGGGCGATGTGGTCAGGGATGACCATGGTGGTAAGGATGCTACTGCATCGCTCTGATTATCGATGCACATTGTTGCCTATCTTTTGGCAACAGATTAATTCCAGATTTTTTTAAGCCAATAAAAACTAAGAGCACCAAAAATGATATTGGGACTCCATATTGCAAGAACTGCTGGCAGTTGTCCGTTTCGAGCTAAGCCTTCCATGGCGACATACAAAATCCAATAAATTACTATCACAGCAATACAAAGAATAACGCCGCCCACGCGCTGTTGACGACGATTTGTTTGAACTCCAAGACCTACTCCAATAAGTGCAAAGACCAGGCAAAGCACAGAGATGGCCCATCGCTTGTGATATTCTGTGGTGTAGGTTCGTTCTTGTTCTGCAGTTAGATCTTTTTGCGCGCGTAAGTTTTTAAGATCATCCAAGGTTAGTGATTGTGGGGATTTTTCGCGGTCAACGACTTGCACAGGATCAAGCAGTTGCAAGTCGTAGGTATCAAATTTAATTTTAGTATGGGTTTGAGTCTTTCGATGGATATCGCCATCTTTAAGGCGTAGCAGGACGCTGTGGCCAGGTCGTTGTGGGTCTGGAATAATTTGTCCCAGTCTTGCGATGATTGTGAGAGGACTTTCGGCATCCCTTTCGTTGTATATAAAAACATCCTTCATGTCGTTGGTAACCGGGTCAACTTCGTTTGCATAGACGACAAGATCAAAAAAACCTTCTGAAAATGTTCCAGCTTTGATTGTGGCCGCAGCCTTTGTATTGCCAAGTTGAGTAAATAAAACTTCGAATCTGCGATTTCCCCAAGGAGCAATTTGAAACGATGTCTGAGCAGAAATAGCCCCAACAATGAGTGCTAAAATCATAGCAGGAGCTGTCAATGTCCACATCGATAAGCCCGAGGATTTAAAGGCAATAATTTCTGAATCCTGACTTAGCCGATTGTAAGTTAAAATAACTGCAAACAATAGACTCATTGGGAACAGAATTGGCAGCATTGATATGCAAATAAATCCAATAATTTGTGCAATCGTTTTAAAGTCAACGCCATGGATAAGCGCAAATTCAGTGAGTCGAAGCACTTGGAACATTAAAATAATAAGTACAAATACGATTAACCCAAGAATAAAACCAGGTAGTGTTTCAAAAAAAATATACTGAATGGTTCTTTTTCCGCGCAAAAAAACTCCTTCTGCTATTTTCATGATTGTAGCAATGGATGTCTAGACCATTTTTGAAATGGGATTGACCCCTTGCGAATCCTCTCGAAAAATAGATATATGCGTAAAATCCTTCTCATTTACGAAGATTTTAACGAATTGACCAGTCTAGAGTCCTCTCTTAAAAAAGGGGGTTTTGATGTTATTGGTCTTTCGACTGAGTATTCCCTTCAAGAAAAGATGCTGTCTTTTAATCCAGACATTGTCATAGCCTCTGGTCGGGGCCCTAAGGTTTCCACAATTAGTGTCGGTAAAAAATTAAAAGATATGACTCGATGGAATGGGAAGTCGATTCTTATCTTTCCATCAGGAGTAAAGCCAAATCCGCAGGACCTCATTCGGGCTCGAATGGATTTAATATTAGAATCACCAATCCCATTGCCACGTATGGTTCAAATTTTAGCAAAATTCACAGGGCTTTCTGAGCAAACCATATTAGATAAAATCAATAAAGTTTCGAGTATAGATATCGAACCTTCTAGGGTTTCCAGTTCAAATTACAATACAGAGCCCGAGGGATCTGTATTTGTTAAAGGCTCGAAGCGTGACAAAGATGACACACGCATTGGGTCGCTAGACAGTGACGCAACAGAATCCCATAGGCTAGGGGATGAAGATTCTGAAGATGAAGATTTGGAATCCATGATCAGGGCGATGCAAGGGACAGGAGCAGATCCCAATGTTCCCAAGACTTCTGGTCGTTCAGAAAAAAAATCACAATCTTCCGAACTGTTTAAAGCCAAAGAAGAAATCAGCAAAAGCGAAGAAGTTAATAAAAGTAAAAAAACTGAATTTTCTTTAAACGAAAATTCAAAATTAGAATCTGAAAATTTAAAATCTGAAAAACAAAATACAGAAAAATCAAAATTAAAAAATTCAAAAGCAGAAAAATCTAAAGATCCTTTCGAGCAAATTGCAAATGAACTGTCAGCCGACAAACCACAATTTAAGTTTGATCTCGATTCCCCTTTTTCTGATCTAGAGAAAAAAGACAATAAAAAATTTGAAGTCCTTGAGCTGAAAAATGACAACCAATCTGTTTCTGGGAAGCCAAGTGGTGAAGATCAAAATTTAAGCAAAAATGGATTCAAAGTTGACGAATCCAGCGGCTTTGAAAAGTTACGTTCCCCTATCCTTGATGAAATTGAACAGGCGCGAAAAAATAGCGCAGCAAGGCAGGCCAGGTACAACCAACAACTCAAGGGGGCAGCCCCCGTAGCACCCAAGTCCACCCTTCAGGATCGCAAAGCAATTAAAAAGGCTTTTAAAGAGCTATCAAAGGATTGGAATCAGGACGATTTGAAAGAGCAAGATCGTCTTCGACGAGAATTCGCAGCCGCTATGTTCAAAAAAACACGTTGAGGATGCCAATTCTCCGTATTATTATGGCCCCTATACAAGGAGCCCATAATGGCATCAAATACTACACCAGTAACAGATCAAAGTTTTGAAAACGACGTTCTAAAATCTAATACCCCAGTGCTCGTCGACTTCTGGGCAGAGTGGTGCGGACCTTGTCGCGCCTTGGGACCAAAATTAGAAGAGATCGGTCAAGAAATGGCTGGCAAAGTAAAAATCGTTAAATTGAATGTCGATGAAAACAATCAAACTCCGCAGAAGTACGGAATTCGTGGAATCCCTGCGATGTTGTTATTCAAAAATGGACAAGAGGTTGGGCAATTAGTTGGTAATCATCCGAAAGATGCGATTGTAGATTTTCTATCTAAAAACTCATAAACTGCCCCCTTTTGTTGTGCATAAAAAAAGACCCAGTATCTGGGTCTTTTTTTTTATTAAAAGAGTTAATGTTCTTTAAAATATGAATTATATTTTGATTGTGTTCAGAGGATAGATCTATACATAGATCACTTTATCAAAACAGAATTATGATATTGGCAATAAATTTTAATATGATCGGCCAATCTTTTTGGATCTTTTGTCGTGCACCAAGTTTTTCTAACAAGTCTGTTGATATTTGCTCTGAACATTGCGCAGGTATGATTCAGGCTAAAAAGTGGGTCATGCCCTGTTTTTTTTAGTTCACCCTGACCTGTTATGCATCCCCTTTTGCCCTTGTATGTTTTATGAATCGAATCTGGAAAGAACTTTCTAACAGTCATTGTGTAGTGTGGATTTTCGTCGGATTTAATAACAGCAGTTTTTGAAATTGATGCCTTTAGTTCTTGGAAAAGACATTCGCGCGCAGTGCCGCGGTGGTCTTCTCTTATTCCGTACTTTTTTCTTGAAAGTTCAGCAAGGGGCCCTTTGGCCGGCATCTGTGAAACTTTAAATCCTAAAATTCGTCGACTTTTCGAATCTACAGCTAATGTAACGGATAAAGGTTTGCATTTTGTATGTTCAAAAGTTTCTAAATCGTCAAATTGAATATCATCGCTAAGGTTGTGGTTTAGGGTGTCCCGATTAAATTTTATCTCAGATTGCTGAGCTAAAAAAATAAATTTTCGGACGACGGTTTTTCGATTAATTTTTAAGAT
>DGYJ01000114.1:24568-26107 GCA_002396665.1 Bdellovibrionaceae bacterium UBA5009 | reverse complement strand
AATTTTTAAGATTCTGGCAATTCTTCTTTGTGAAACGCAAGAGACAAGGAGTTTTTTTACAAGTTCATTTTTGTGTCTTTTGTTTTGTTTGTAACAGCTAGAGTAAGTCGCATTTGAAAAACCGATTTTGCACAGCTTACAATAAAATCTCTGGGTCCATTGCCCATCAGATTTACGATAAAAACGTCCGCGACGGACGACATTTGTTCGACTGCAGATTTCAGAAATACATTTTGGACATGGACGTAACATATCTGCAAAGGCTTTGCAGATATGATTCCATATGATTCTTGGCAGTTGATGTATGAACAGTAAAGGGGGGCAGTTTAAAAGAGGTAGCGGCGAAACGCCACCGACGATATCAGCCCCAACCCCAACATTGTCGTCAGCATGCTTGACCCACCATAGGAAAGTAGTGGCAATGGCACACCTACAATCGGCAGCAATCCAATCACCATTCCAACATTCACAAACATATGCCAAAAGATATAACTTAGAACTCCGACACAGATCAGAGCTCCGAATTTATCCCGGGCATTCATTGCTATACGTATCACGAGCATGAACAGCATCGTGAAAAGTCCAATAGTTGCAAGGCTACCAATGAATCCGTGTTCTTCGCTTAGCACGCTGTAAATAAAATCGGTGTGTCGTTCAGGCAAAAACTCGAGCTGTGATTGAGTTCCTTGACGAAAACCTTTACCTAGAAATTGTCCACTGCCAACAGCGATGCGTGATTGAATCGAATTGTATCCTGTTCCGCGGGGGTCATTTGTTGGTGATAAAAAAGTCAGCACGCGATTTCTTTGATATTCACGAAGGCCGTACTGCCAAGCCAATGGCAGGGCAATGCTAATGGCAATCAATGCACCCATGATGATTTTTTTACTAACTTTTGTGAATAACATCAGACTTCCACCAATGGCGATCAACATCATGGCAGTTCCTAGGTCAGGCTGTTCGACGACCAAAACGAAAGGCAGAATTAAAATCACAAGGGGCCAAAAAAGTTCTCGAAAACCCATTCCGCTTCCAGCTGAATTTCGAGTCGACAGGGTTTTTGCCATAATCATAATAAGTGCTAACTTCATTGTTTCAGAGGGCTGATACTTGAAGAATCCAAAATTAATCCAACGTTGGGCCCCCAGGGCCACATTTCCAAAAAATGTGACGTACAAAATGGCCAACAAGTTGAGCAAATAAACCACAATCGCAATTCTTGAAACGAAAATATAATCAAAAAAAGTCATTGCGAAAAAAAGAAGCCAGCCAGCACTCAACCAAACGATTTGATTAATAAACAGAGGTTCCATTTCGCGAGAATTGGGCCCATGTGTTGCGCTGTAAAGATTAATGAGGCCAATAATATTCAGTGAAAGAATGACAAAAATAAAACTCCAATCAATTTTTCGAAAGGTAGTTTTTTCATCAAGGTGTGACGATAGATTCAATTTATTCTCCTTCGCTGATTTCGGGTTTTGCTACAGCGGAGCGAGCCCCTTTGTTTTTGATCGCATCAGCAATCACTTCGGGGTGATA
>DGYJ01000114.1:22066-24404 GCA_002396665.1 Bdellovibrionaceae bacterium UBA5009 | reverse complement strand
CGGGGTGATATTTTTGAAAATAGGCTTGCACAATATCGCGTACAATCGGAGCTGCACCTGTATTTCCATGGCAGCTGTGCTCGGCTAAGACTGCGACAGTAATTTCTGGTTTATCTGCCGGAGCAAAGGCGACAAACCAGCCATGATGTCGAGTCATGATTGGCGCTGTCATACAATTTGAATAAATTTTATCTGCAGAAAATCCCATCACTTGGGCTGTTCCAGTTTTTCCTGCCATTTGCACTCCAGGGATTTTCCAAAAACGAGCCGTTCCGTGGTCCCCATTGGCCACACGGCGCATACCTTCTTTGACAATTTCGAAGGTTTTCTTTTCGATTTGCACACCATTGGGTTGCTTTTCTTTTAAATCACGAATCAGTTGGGGGAAGTTTTCTTTTAAGACCTGACCATCTTGATTCACAATTTTAGAAACGATGTACGGTTTATAAACAAGGCCTTCATTTCCGATGGTGTTGTAGGCAATAGCCATTTGAAGTGGAGTCACGCTGACAAAGCCTTGCCCGATGGCCGTGCTCAAGTTTTCGCCTGGTTGCCATTCTTCACCCATGGTGTTCTTTTTCCACACAGAATTTGGCATTGTGCCTGGATTTTCACGTGCGATTTCAATTCCAGTTTTGCTTCCAAGGCCGAGCAACGAAATGTAATCATACATTTTTTCAATTCCCAGCGCGATCCCCATTTTGTAAAAGAAAACATTCGAACTTCTTTCGATGGCTTCGAAAATTGTGATATTTCCGTGACCACCTTTTAAACTGTCATGGTAGGGGCGACGAGCAAAAAAGAATACACCCGGGGCATTCACAATCGTTGTTGGTGTAACAACTTTTTCTTGGAGGGCTGCAAGGGCCACAAAGGGTTTAAATGTCGAACCTGGGGCATTGTGATCTTGAATCACTTTATTTCGCAGGGGCTTGAACTGATCATTGACCAATTGGCTCCAGTACTGGGCTGTAGGACCAACGGAAAAAGCATTGGGGTCAAATGATGGAGTGCTAAGCCAGGCGAGAATTTGTCCATCGGATTTCATCGCAACAACGGCGCCAATTCTTTGCAACGCAAGCATGGATTTGTAGGCGGCCTCTTGAACGTCTCGATCGATGGTAAGTATTGCGCTATTTCCGTGGACGGCTTCTTGATCCTGAATTTTTTCACCGTAAACGTTAGTTGTTGCGGTCACTGTTTCACGGCCATGGGCATCGACCTGGATAAAACTGATCCCGTCAGTCCCACGAATGTCCTTTTCAAGATTTTCTTCAAGGCCGCTTTTTCCGATAATATCACCCTGTTCAAATTTAATCGCTCCTTTGTAGAGCTCATTCAGAACAGGAAGTTGTCGTTTAGAAATTTCACTCACATAGCCAAAAATTTGCGCGCCATTTTCCTTGAGAGGGTAATGACGTACAATGGACTCGCGAATTTCGAGGCCTGGATTGTCAAGACGAATTCGTTTTAGTCGGAAAACTTCTTCTCGGCTTAAATTTTCCTTCAAGCGAACTGGCGCAAAGGGGCCATTCACGCGTCGGCTGCGCTGAACTTTTTGAACAATAAGGTCAGGCTCTGAACCAATCAATGGAGCAATATTTTTTGCGACAAGTTCCAGGTTTTCTATGTATTGGGGCGAAAGTAAAACCTCAAAACCTGGCAAGTTTTCAACCAGAACTTTTCCATCGCGATCCAAAAGTAATCCCCGAGGTGCTGGGATTTTATTTTGTTTGATACGGTTTTTTTCCGAGAAGTCACGAAGTTCACTGCCTTGCAAAATTTGTAAATACCAAAGACGAATTGAAAACGTTATGATTGTAAAAAAGATGACAAAATAAAGCAGTTTGTAACGGCTCCAATACTCTTTGGCTTCGTCGGGGCTATTGACGTATTCGCTCATGCCTGAACTCCGTCATAATCATTGTGGCTAATGCCAATCCAGCGATCTGTTCGCTTTAACACTTCAAAGAACACAAATGAAAGCAGTGTATTCAATAAAATTTGTACGATGCGATCAAAAAATAAAATACTTGTCGAGTTGTTTTCGAAAAGCAGAGAGAGAATGTAAAAGCCAAACTGATAGATGGCGTTTCCTGCTAGGCACAGAAATGCAAAATACAAAGGGCCCGGCCAGAAAATACGATGTCTTAAAAATGAGCAGGCTGCATACATAATGCAGATGCTTGAGAGCATCATCCCCAAGGGCATTGCTGTGAATGACAAAACACATAGACCAACGAGATAGGAAAGAAAGAACCCTCGGATAAGCTCTTTCTCCATGGCAAGGTAAATGACGAAATTTACCCACAATAATGGTGCTGGCGAGAATGAAAAG
>DGYJ01000114.1:0-21954 GCA_002396665.1 Bdellovibrionaceae bacterium UBA5009 | reverse complement strand
CGAGAATGAAAAGAAGTGTGGCCAAATCGTGGTTTGCAGACCAGCCAGAAGATAAGTCCAAAAAATAACATAAACAAAAGTCAATAAAGAGCGGAATCTCAATTGGACTCCTTCATTGTGACCTGTGAGGAAAGGTCTTCATTTGCTGCATTCATGACGACGAAGACATCTTCGACACGAGAAGCATCAACCGCAGGGCGCAGGTCAACGCGCAGTGAAACACTGAGGTTTTTCTTTTCAGCTGATTCAACAATGGCAAGGGGGAAGCCTTTAGGGAAAATATTATCTAAACCGCCGGTGACTACCAAGTCGCCGGGTTTAATTTCTTCTGATGTTTCTAGGTATTTAAGAACGCAACCCTTAGATCCTTTTCCTTCCACCAAACCAGACGCCCGTGTTCTTTGGATAAGGCCATCAACAACTGCATAACGGTCTGTGATCAATAAGACGTGGGAAGATTTTTTTTCGGGTTTAAAAATATAGCCAAGGACCCCATCCATTGTGATAACGGCCAGTCCAGATTTTAGGCCATGATCAGTGCCCTTGCTAATGGTGATTGTATTGTGATCAGGAACAAGATCGCGTCCAATCACTTCTGCAGCAACGAGGTCCATTTTGTGAGTTGATTTAAAGTCGAGGAGGGATTTGAGCCTTGAATTTTCGATTTGAAGTTCTTGCAAAATTTGAAGCTGGGTCATGACTTCCTGATTTTTCTTTTTAAGCTCGGCACTTTCTTTTTTTAAATGGATAAGATCCAAATAGGTCGAAGTCGTTTGCGTAATACCAGTGCTAAAATCATAAAATACACTTTGCACAAGGCTTCCGATCCAAGAAAATGGCTTTGAAAACCAAGAACTTTCAGATTGTTTTTGCTCCATGTTAATTGATATCAACGGCAAGGTGACAAGTATCAAAAGAAGAATGGCCTTCTTTAGGTTGAAGTTAAAAAAATTCAAATCGTCCTCCGGATGTGCTCAAAACAGGCTAGCAAAGACTGCGTCGGTTTCCAACAATTTCTCCTTGAAAAAAAACAAATTATAGAATCAGATGGATCCTTCGATAAGGAGACCTTCATGACCCAATCATTCACAGAAAAATTCAGACACAAACTTTCCGCCAAAAATGTGACCGCAATGATCCTTTTTGGGGCTATCATTATGGTGTTTGTTTTCTTCGGTATGCCCTCCCAGCAAATGGGAATAGGCTCTGTAGCCCAAGTGAATGAAACTTTGATTTCAGTGGCTGATTTTCAGCAAGAAGAGCAAAGAATTCAGCGGATTCAAGAATACTACGCGCAAATGTTTGGTCAGCCCATGGCACTTAGTGCCGAGCGTCAGAAGATGATTCGAAGACAGGCTGCAGAATCTTTAGTGAATCAAGAACTTTTGAATCAAGCTGCAAGCCAGCAGGGAATCCAAGCTACGACTCCAGAGATCGTGGATCACATTCGCCAAACGCCTGAGTTTCAGCAAAACGGTCAGTTTCAAAGCGACAGATATTTTAGTCTTCTTGAGGCCAATCGACTGACAGCTGCGGATTTTGAAAATCGTATTCGCAAGCAAGTGGCTCAAAATCGGGCCCTTCAGCTTTTTCAAGTGGCCTCGTCTCCCAACAAAGTCGAGCTTGAAAAAACGAATACTTTGAAAAAAACAAAATGGAACGTGGCCTTCGTTAAATTTGATTCTGAAGCTAACGCTGACAAAATTAAAATTTCAGTATCTGAAATTTCTGCAGCCCTTGCGAAATCTGAATTCTTAAAGCGAGCTGAAGATGATTTTAAAGCAAATCAAAACAAGTATCAGCAAAAAGAAGAAGTCCGTGCCCAGCATATTTTGATCGCCTTCAAAGCAGGTGACGCTACTTCAGAACAAAAAGCTCTAGAAAAAATTAAAGCCCTTAAATCAAGATCTACGAAAGAAGATTTTGGAGCCTTGGCTGCACAAAACAGTGAAGACCCAGGAAGCAAAGCTAAAAAAGGTGACCTTGGTTACTTTAGCCGTGGCGCCATGGTGAAAGAATTTGAAGATGTGGCCTTTTCATCACCGGCTGGGGTTGTCTCCGAACCTGTGAAAACAAGCTATGGATATCATTTGATCAAGGTCACAGATCATAAAAAATCAGAAACTGTGGATTTTGCTTCTGCACAAAAGAAAGTGGCCGAGCATCTTTTGAAAAAAGACATGATGGATGAAAAAACGAAATCCATTTCTGAAGCTTTAAAAAAGGCTGATGAAAATACTTTGAACAAAGAGGTTCAAGCCTTGGGCCTTAACTGGGAAGAAACTGGCGACTTTGATTTAAGTGCAGATTCCGTTCCCAAATTAGAAGGTGACGGCTTGGCCGAGGCAGTTTTTGCTTTGTCTGAAAAAAACAAATTATCTTCTGATATCGTCCGTTCTGCTGGTCAAAAATATGTTTTAAAATTGAAGCAAGTTAAAGTGGCTGAACTGGATGCGAAAGCAAATGCTGATGATTCGATCAAGCAAAGAAAAGCCCAAGAGCTTTTAGAGTCTTGGGTGGATGATTTTAGAAAATCATCGAAAGTCCAAATCAATCCCCAAATGACAAACTAGTTTTTGTGACTGTGATACAGTTTCACAGATCCTTTGATGTGCGCTTTAAGAGTTCGAAAAAGTTTGAACTCTTAAAGGTTTCCATTGCCATCGAAGGTCCTGTGGAGCCCCTTTCAGGAATGGTTTTGAATCTGTCTGTTATCGATTCCTGGATTCGAGATTTTCAAAAGCAAAATTCGAACTTGATTGCTGATAAAAAAATCAATTGGCAAAGTCGTTCGGATTGTTTTCAGTCCGTTTATAATTTTTTTATCCAATGCTGCAAAAAAGAAAATGTAAAACTAAAATCTTTGCATTTGCAGGCCTTAGACCGCAGTGTTTTTTGGACTGCTGACAGAGCTTGGCCAAGTTTGGAATTCACTTTTAAGAAAAAAATAGAATCTCGATTATTGTTGTCACCAAAACCATTGAAAACAATTCGCACCGAGATTGGATTTCGGGGGCAACTGAAGGATCGTTTCCAAATCCCACCCACCGAAATTTTAATTCGTTTTTGCCAGGGCGCTGTGGCTGGCGAGCTTGCAAATGAGCTTAAAGAATGGGCCCAGCAAAATAATTTAAGCAGTCTTTGCTTTGAAGATGATGAATTGCAAATGCCCTTAAGGCTTACTTTTTCTTAGTCGTTTTTTGACGTGATGGTTTTTTGTCTAAATAAGAAGGGTCAAAGGCCTCGGGCAAAAGATCTTTGAATAAATAACTTTTTGTTTTTCCATTCTTATTGCTAGCCAAAATAATAGTCTCTTTATGGCAAAATTCGGTCATGACTTGTCGGCAAAGTCCACAGGGTGGCCAGATGTCATCCGTTGAACTGATCACGCAAACCACATCGAATGGGGGCTTTGCACCTTCAGTGACAGCTTTCCAAATGGCAACGCGTTCTGCGCAAACTGTTCCGCCATAGGAAGAGTTTTCGACATTTCCGCCTGAAAAAACAATTCCTGTTTTTGTTAATACAGAAGCTCCGATTTTATGACCAGAGTAGGTGGCATGGGCATTCTTTTGGCCATGACGGGCTTCTTGAAGGAGTATGTCAGTCAATTCTTTTGGTAGTTTGTGGGATTTCATATCCACTATTTTGCAACACTCTTGAAAGCTCAATCAAGGGTAATCCTTGAATAGCCGTGAAATCTTCAGTTTTTATGGACTCCATCAGGCTGAGTCCATGACTTTCAATTTTATAGGAGCCCGCACAGTCATAGGGTTTATCAGTATTAAGATATTTTTCAATCTGAGCATCACTGAGGGATTTCATTTTTATTTCGGTAAGATTGCACCACTGGATGATCTTCATTTTGTGGATCACGCAAACTGCGGTCAGTAGCTGGTGGGTTTTCCCCTGCATTTTTTGAAGCTGCTGAATCGCATTGGCATGATGATGGGGTTTGCCTAGGATATCCCCATGGATGTGAACAAGCTGATCAGCACCAATCACTGTATTGCCAGAAATGGCCAAGCTTTCAGCTTTGAGTTTTGCCAACCCCAGGGCCAATAAATCTGGTTCTAAATTTTGAAGTTTTGATTTTTCAAAGTCCTCATCCATTTTTGGTGCATGGGCTTCAAAATCGATCAGTAAGCTTTGGAGCTGCATTTTGCGGTAGGGACTGGTGCTGGCTAAAATGATCTGTGACATCAGTTAGCAATAATATAGGGATTTGTTCTGAATTCAACGACGGCTGCCATTTTTTCATTGCACAAGAAGGGGATACTTTGGTAGTTGAGAATGATTCTTGTTAATGTTTTCAGTTGTGAGCCCTGATAAACACCTGATCAATAGGAGTTCAATGTGGAAAAAACGAGTGCCAGCAATCAAAATCAAGACCAGCAACTTTCGAATGAATTTTTACCACGGCAAAAAGATTTAGATATCATTGATCACACGGATACCTACAGCGAAGAAGATCTTAAAAAAATTATTCGTCATTTGAATTTAAAAGTGACGACTCAAAGAATGACTATTCTAAGTTGTTTGCAAGAGGGGCGACGTCATATCACAGCCCAGGAGCTTTTTGAAAAAGTGATGAAGGTGGATGACAGTATTGGTTTTGCCACTGTCTATCGTTTTTTGCGAAGTTTGACAGAAAACAATTTTGTCACCGAGGTCAGAATGGGTGGACTGCCTGCAAGGTATGAACTGACTCCGAAGGCCCACCATGACCATTTGACCTGTGTAAAATGTGGCAAAATTTGTGAATTCGAAAATAAAGCCATTGAAAATATGCAGATCAAAGTGGCCCAGCAATTTGGCTTTGTTTTGACTCATCATGTGCTGGAACTTTACGGAGTTTGTTCTGCTTGTCAGTCGACGAAGTCCCGCCTAAAATCCTAGGATGATCAAATCTCAAAAATCGGTTTCTAAAGATGTTCCCTTTGACGGCATTCGTGTCAAAGGGGCTAAAGAGCATAATCTTAAAAATGTAAATGTCTTGATTCCTAGAAATAAAATTACTGTATTTACCGGGCTGAGTGGCAGCGGAAAATCATCTTTAGCCTTTGACACTGTCTATGCTGAAGGTCAGCGTCGTTATGTCGAAAGCTTGTCTGCCTATGCGCGAAATTTTTTAGAGCAATTAAAAAAACCCGATGTTGAATCGGTGACGGGCTTATCGCCAGCCATTGCTATTGATCAAAAATCTGTGGGGACAAATCCCAGATCAACAGTCGGCACGGTGACAGAAATTTATGACTACCTTCGATTGCTTTATGCGAAGGTGGGGACTGCAGAATGTCCAACCCATCATATCCCTGTCAGCAGTCAGACACCCCAGCAAATTTTAGAAGAAATTTTTAGAAAATCAGAGGGCACTAAATTTTTTGTTTTGGCCCCCATGGCCCAAGGTAAGAAGGGCGAGTTCTTAGCTGAATTTCAAAAGTGGGCGAAAAAAGGTTTTGTTAAAGCAAAAGTCGATGGCCAATTCATCGAACTTGAAAAGGCTTCAAAACTTGCAAAAACCAAAAGCCATGACATAGATCTTGTTGTGGATCAGTTGATCCTAAAAGAATCTGTGCGATCGCGTTTAAGCGAAAGTTTAAACACAGCTTTTTCTTTGGCTGAAGGCCGCGTGGTGATTGAAACAACCAATGGGGAAAGGATTTCTTACTCTCTGCATTCGGCCTGTCCCCAGTGCGGATTTAGTTTTCCTGATTTAGAGCCAAGACTTTTTAGTTTTAATAATCCCCGGGGTTACTGTGGCACTTGCCATGGACTGGGAACATTGGATTTGATCGAAGAAGAAGTTTTTTCAGAGTCTGAAATTGGGGCCCGTAAACTTGAAAAAGTAAAATGGAGCTACAAAGGACAAAAGGTGAATGAAGACTCTGACGAAGAAGTCGATGAGGTCACCATCAGCGAATGCCCTGATTGTAAAGGTCAACGCCTTCGCCCCGAGGCTTTGAATATCAAAATTGCCAATAAAAATATATCTGAAGTTTCCAATTATGCTGCTCAAGATTTGATGGATTGGGTGGGGGCTTTGTCTTTAAAAAACAAAGATCAAATGATTGCCGATAAAATTGTGAAACAAATTCTTTCGCGTTTAGAGTACATGATTCGAGTAGGCACTGGATATTTGTCAATGAGTCGACCCGCAAGAACTTTATCTGGTGGGGAAGCCCAGCGAATTCGTTTGGCCACCCAAGTGGGCTCTTCGCTGATTGGTGTTTTGTATGTGATGGATGAACCCAGCATTGGTTTACATCCCAGGGATCACCATCGCTTGCTTAAAATCATTGGCGAATTAAAAGATCGTGGAAATACAATTTTATTGGTCGAACATGACGAAGACACCATTCGTTTTGCAGATTACGTTGTTGATTTGGGCCCAAGGGCTGGGGTTTTGGGTGGTGAAATTTTAGCAGAAGGAACTCCTTCGCAGATCGAAAAAAATCCCAACAGTATGACGGGAAAATATCTTTCGCGAAAATTAAAAATTCCAACTCCGAAAGAGCGTCGAAAAGGCAATGGTAAAAAAATTCAGCTGCTGAAAGCCACGGGCAATAATTTAAAAAACGTGGATTTGAATTTGCCTTTGGGTCAGCTGGTCGCCGTCACCGGGGTTTCGGGAAGTGGTAAAAGTACCTTGATCATAGATACTCTTTACAAGATTTTAGGAAAACATTTTTTTAAAGCTCAGCTGACCCCATCACCCTTTGAAAAAATTTTGGGACTTGAGCATCTTGACAAGGTCATTGATATTAATCAAAAGCCCATTGGGCGAACACCGCGATCAACACCGGCCACCTATGTGGGGTTGTTTCCGATGATTCGGGATCTGTATGCTCATCTTCCAGAATCAAAATTGAGGGGCTATGAGCCCGGCCGTTTTAGTTTTAATGTGAAGGGTGGACGCTGCGAAACTTGTATGGGCCACGGGCAAATTAGGCTTGAGATGCATTTTTTAAGTGATGTCTTCGTGACCTGTGATACTTGCCAGGGAAAAAGATATAATCGTGAAACCTTAAACGTAAAATACAAAGAAAAATCCATAGCTGAAGTTTTGGATATGTCTGTGGAAGAAGCCTTAGAGTTTTTTAAAAATCACAGTCAAATTCATCGTAAATTAGAGACCTTGCACCGAGTGGGTTTGGATTACATGCATCTTGGGCAAAGTTCGACCACATTGTCAGGTGGCGAAGCCCAACGAGTGAAACTAAGCAAAGAGTTATCACGGCGCGGAACGGGTCAGACGTTGTATATTTTAGATGAACCAACGACGGGCTTACACTTTGAAGATATTCGAAAATTAGTTGAGCTTTTGCATGAGCTCGTAGATCAAGGCAATACGGTCCTTGTGATTGAACACAATATGGAAGTTGTAAAATCAGCGGATTGGGTTATTGACTTGGGGCCGGATGGGGGAAAAATGGGTGGCGAAATTGTTGCCGAGGGAACTCCTGAACAAGTGGCTAAAGTGAAGCGAAGTGAAACTGGAATTTTTTTAAAGCAACTTTTTGAAAGCGAAAGGCAATATGATGCAAAATAAAATTGCAACTCAAAATGGCAAGTCTGTCCTATCTTATTTTACAGTTTCTATTTTAAGCACGATTCTAGGACTTATTTTAAGTGCGGGCATTGGTTACTACTATATGCCTTCTGCTGCAGGGGCTATTCAAGCTATCTTCATAGCTGCAGTGCTTGCCGTGCTGGAAATATCTTTGTCCTTTGATAATGCGATTGTTAACGCGGTTGTTTTAAAAGATATGACTCCCCTTTGGCGTCATCGTTTTTTGACTTGGGGAATTTTAATTGCTGTTTTTGGGATGCGGTTGGTGTTTCCCCTTGGGATAGTCTCTGTGATGGCAGATATTAATCCATGGCAGGCTTTGGTGTTGGCGGCCACACAGCCCCAGGAATACGCAGCAAAAATGATGCAAGCCCATTTGGAGGTCGCGGCCTTTGGTGGAAGTTTTCTTTTATTAGTTTGTTTAAAATATTTTTATGATGAAAACAAAGAGCATCATTGGATTCCATGGCTTGAAAAACCTTTTGTCGTGCTTGGAAAAATTGAAGCCATTGAAATTGGCGTAGCCTTGGTGACATTATTGGTGTTGACAAAAATTTTACCAGCAGAAGAGCAAATGCGCTTTCTTGGTTCTGGCATTGCCGGGATTTTGACATATATTGCTGTGGATGGATTGGGAAGTTGGCTTGAACTTTCTGGCCAAGAAAACAAAGATTTGCAAAGAGCCAGCGCCGGGATGTTTATTTATCTTGAAGTCTTGGATGCTTCATTCAGTTTTGATGGTGTGATTGGGGCCTTTGCCATCACCCAAAATTTATTTATTATTATGATTGGACTCAGCATCGGTGCTTTTTTTGTACGAAGCTTAACAATTCTTTTTGTTGAAAAAGAAACCCTCAATCAATTTGCTTATCTTGAGCATGGGGCTTTCTATGCCATTGGTTCTTTGGCTGTGATGATGTTGATTGATCCCTTTGTTCATTTGCCAGAATGGGTTGTGGGATTGTTTGGTGCTTTGATTATTGGGGTTTCGTTTTGGTCGAGCTTAAGGGTTCCGCCTCCCAGCGAACAACCAAAACTGAGCTAATCAGAATCAAAACTGCTCCGCAGAGCTGGTAAGCATTCAATGTCTCTGAAAGCAAAAAGAAACCAAAAAGCAAAGCAAAAGGCGATTCAAGTAAGAAGAGCATGCTGGCCGTGGTGCTGGACAAAACCTGCTGAGCGCGAACTTGGGCAGTAAATGCAAGAAGGCTGGAACCTATGGCCATAAAAAAAACACCGAACTGGGCCAAGTTGTTTTCGGAATGAAATTGAATTTGTTTTTGGCTAAGCAAAAGTGGCAACAAAAATAAAAAACACCACAAAGATTGAAAATTATTGAAGCGAAAAGGGCTTCGACTTTTTCCTGCCACCTTGCCAACATAAAGAATGTGAAAGGCGGCAAACAGGGCGCAGGCCAGGGTCCACGCATCGCCTATCACAAGACTTTTTTCTTTGAATAAATCCACAAGCAAAGCCACACCAAGAAGGCCCAACAAAACGGCGCCGTAGACCTTTAAAGGCATCTCGACTTTTAAGAAAAGATGTTGAATCAACGGGACAAGCAAAATGTAAAGCACTGTTAAAAATCCACTTTTTGTTGCCGTTGTTGTTTCAAGTCCAATGGTTTGGGGAATAATAAAGAAGGCCATTAATAGTCCACCCCAAAACGTAATTTTCAAATCCTGCAGTAAATTTTTAAAGATGTAGAGAGAGTTTTGGGATTTATTCATCGAGGCGTCTGAGTGATTTTTATCTGTTGTTTTGGCTTTATTTTTTAGAAAAATTAAAAACAAAATAAATTCACCAACTAGGGTGGCAATCAAGAAGCGATAACTCAATACCTCGTACACGGAATAAGAATCAAGGGCCCACTTTGTGGCAATAAATCCAAAACCCCAAAGGGCGCCGGCAAAAATCAATTCAAGAACTGCGCGGGATTTAGTCAAAGGCTTCAGACCAAATTTTTTCTTTTGGGAACTGGTCAATTTCAATCAACTGATTTTTGACTTCTTTGATCATCCCACCATTTCCGCAAAGATAAAATGTTGTCGCCGTATTCTTATAATCAATTTCTTTTAAGAAATGTTGAACGTAACCTTTTTTGCCAGTCCAACTTTCGCTAGGACGACTAAGGACATAATGATACTCAAAATTTTTAAGCTGGGACTTGAGGGCTTCGAGCTCTTTTTCGTAGTAAATATCTTTTTCAGTGCGAACACCAAAATACATTTTGAATTTTAAATTGGGGTATTGTTCTTTTTTTGAAATCAAATAACTGTAGTGCTGGGATAGTCCGGTGCCCGTATTTAAAAAAACAATTTGTTCTGTCGGAGGTTCTTGAAAAAATACTTTTCCAAAGGGTCCCGTGAATTGAAGTGTTTCATCTCCTTTAAGGGACCAAACAAATTGCGAAGCTTTACCATTTTCGACGTATTTAAATAACAAAGTGAAGCCATCTTTTTGAGCTTCGTGGGAAGCGATCGAGTAGGCCCGCAGAGCAGGTTTTCCCTCGGGTTGTGGCACATGAAGCATGGCAAATTGTCCTGCTCGAAATTGAAAGGACTGTTGTGGATCTAGACATTGCAGAATGACTTCTCTGACAATGGGTGTGTGATCAATGATTTTCAAGACCTTCATCTGGTAGATTGCGCGTGGATTACTCATAGGGGGGCAACTTAGCTTGTTTTATTTAAAAGGTCACTTTTTTTTTCTTGAGTTCAACTTAAGTCGTCCATATCCTTAAAGAAATTCAACTTTGTGGGGTCGCCAAGATGTGTTCATCTAAATTCATGGATCAATATCAAACAGTGATAAGCGCCATGGTCCTTTTTGTTATGATCCAGATCCCATTAAACTCACAGGCTCAAACAGTTAACCCACCAATTTCAAAAAGCGAAGAAGTATCAGCTCCGGTGGTGTCTGCCATGAATAAGGAATACACGAAGCCACTTTATTTTGACACAGAAGAGAAGCTTGTCGTTCCCCCGCCAGAGTTTGAATACGATTTGTCTGAAAAGGGAAATAAGAATTTAAAAATGGGTCCCTACGCATTGAATGAAAAAACTTTTTTCTTTTTGATTCGTCCATTAGGAAAATTTAATTCTTTATTGCCAAAGATTTTAAGCGCTTCTGAACAAAAGGAATTAGCTTTTATTATTCAGTGGCCTGAACAGTTTATCGGTAGTGGTGTTTTAGAAATGATTTCCCGTGATGGAAAAGTCATTTGGAAATTTGATCTGAACGACAAAGTCAAAGAGACTTGGACAAAAAAAATTGAAAATTGGAAAAACGAATTAAAAAAACAAAAGGTCAGCGCAAAGCATCTTGGTGGTTTTTTTGAAACTCAGTTTGGTTTTTTAAATTTAAAAGATATTCCTTTTCAAGATGTTAAACAAACTTTTCGTTTTTGTTTGACTGCAAATCAAGGGCGAACTCAGTCTCGTTTGTGTTCACAGAAATATGGAATCAAGCGTGAAGCGAATAAGTTTGAAATGGTCAGGGTCGATGCCTCTCAAGAAGCTCGCGTCCTCGTACAAAACGAAAAAGCTCCATTACGTGGTCGCATGAAAGTTTCGGTTGATATGCCATTTACTTTTTACTCGGAATTGGCTTCTGGGGAAAGTTACGAATTCATTGCGCAACCACCGAAATTGAGCTTGATGGACTTTGCCGAGTCTATTCGCACAGACATGATTCGAGTTGTTGGCTATGATGTAAAACCTTTCGGAAATTATCAGATTTTAAATCCAGATAAGAATGGCAAATTAACAATGCTTTTTGGATTTGAATCAACAATTGATGACCCCCGCGAATTCTGGGCCATCGAAATCCCTAAAAAAGAACCCGTTTTATACTTTCCAGGAGTTGGTGGTGGGGCTTTTAAGCAAAGATTTGATCTAGCTGATATTCCCCAAGCCAGGGCTCGTATTTATTTAAGCGAAAAAACACCAGTTGGAACTTATACTGATGGTAAAGTTTTGCATGCACGTAAAGTTCCACAGGCGGAAGTCACGACAGAGCAAACAAGTGTAAAACCGAAGCCCAATAGTAAAGATTTGTTTGATTGGAGCTTTCAGGCTAAGAATAAGGGCGAGTTCAATCGAAGCTATTTGACTGTGAATTACGAAGGTAAAACCTACAGATCCTATTACGAACTTTACAATGCCTATGCAAATGAACTCAGTCTTAGGTTCTCTGCCATCGTATCTTCTGTTGGAACTGTTCCAGTTGCAGAGATGGCCTACAATCGTTGGTTTGAATCCCTTTTTGGTTGGGAGAATCAAGCCCTCTCGGTTCAGCGCTGGGGATTGAGTGTTAAATATTTTAAATCCATGAGTCAGCTCAGTATCAATGATGGAGCGTCAACCGTTGACCTAGCGGCCATGAACTTGGATTTGAAATATCGTCTAACCCCGGGCCTATGGACAAGGGATGAAAGCCATGGAATTATGCTGTCCTACCAAAGTGTGACATTTGGAACATTAGGAGCGCCCCTTGTTGGAGCGGGTTGGTTTTGGGCTCGGTCAATGCCAAGAATCCTAGATAATGTTTTTAATATTGTTCCATTTATGCGTTATCCAAAATGGGTCGACATGGAGTTCATTTATTATGCAAGTTCATTAAAGGCAGGGGTTACGGCGAACAGTAATCTTTCTTTGAACTTCCATGGCCAAGTACTTTGGAAGAAAAATTTCTTTGGCGAGGCCGGATTTGGGATGAAACGTTATGCCTTTCAGGACTCGGCTCTCAATCAAAAGGCCGAGCTGAATACCTTCTATGGCACTGTTGGATTAGGCTTGAAGTTCTAGCTCAAATTGTCGACAGGCCCTGTACTTCTTACAAGTTAGTTTCAATAAAATCTTAAATATAAGGCTTAAAGCCTATCCATTGCTTTTAGGACAATATTTCGGGGTCTAAGCTTGGCTCTGTCTTTGCTTTAGCACATGGCTATGTTGAACCTCCTGCGCTGCCGAATATGGTTTTGGCAACCTTTACTTTTACTGATTTGTTTTGTGCTTTCACAAGCTACAAATGATGACTCTGTATGGATGAAATCCATTTGTTCAGATTCACCAACCGAAAGCCATGAACTTTTTCTTTGCCAAAAACGCAGTGAAACTCGAAGTGCACTTGTTTTATCGAAGGATCAAGTTTTGGATGATCAAGAACTAAGAGTTTCTGATGAATTTAAAGTTCCAGAAAATATGCGTGAGCGTGTGGGTTTTTGGTTTGATGTTTATACAAAGTATTCTTTTGAGTACAAAATTATTCATCACGAAGATTACCCTTGGATTGTTTACAGGGTAGTGGACACGACTGAAACGATGAAACGTCCCAAGGCCCGTTGGGTGAACAACTTAAAGGCTGAAGAAATCACTAAAAAAGAAGTCAGTGATGTGCGCTCAAAACTGAAAAAAATCAGTCATCTCTTGCAAAAATACAGCTTCGAAAAAACAAGGGAAAAACTTTCTGACAATGAAATTGTTTATTTGGAAATGCTGAAGTCATTGCCAGGTCCATTGAAGCGAAATGCTGCAAAAGCGGCCTCTAGCGTACGTTATCAGACGGGTCAAAAAAATTATTTTATCGACGGTTTAAAAATTTCTCAAAAATATATGCGCACCATGGAAAGTATTTTCTTAGAAAATCGAATTCCAATCGAGTTGACTCGCTTACCAATGGTTGAAAGTAGTTTTAACCGAGCGGCAATTTCAAAAGCGGGGGCCACGGGACTTTGGCAATTTATGCCTGGCACAGCGAAGAAATTCATGGTCGTGACGGATAATATCGACGAGCGTCGTTCGATTTTTAAATCGACGTCAGCGGCTGCAGTTTTATTAAAAGAAAATTATATGTTGTTTAAGGATTGGTCCTTTGCTTTGACGGCCTACAATCATGGTCCCGGCGGTCTTAAAAAAGCAATTCGCGATACTCGTTCAAGGGATTTAGGTCATATTGTTGATCGTTATGAAACCAGAAATTTCAGCTTTGCTTCGCAAAATTATTACAGTGAGTTTTTGGCGGCCCTTTATGCCCATAAATATGCGCCAGAGGTTTTTGGTGATCTGGAATTGCCAGAGGCCCTGGAGTTCGAAAAGGTTGAATTGAAATTACGCTTAAAAGCCTCTGTCATTGCCCAGTGGGCGCAGACAGATGTGGAAAAATTAGCAGAAATGAATCCAGATTTAACTAAAGCTATTAAAAAGAACCGTGAAATACCAAAGGGCTTTCAAATTTATCTGACTCCTGATATGTCCTTCAGCTTCGCACTTGAGCAAAGAAAAGCTGTCGAGGACTTCAAGGCCACAAGGCTTCGAAAAATTGCGCAAAGATAAAATTCCAGCTGGTCCCATTTTTCTGGCTCAAGAATTGCTTTCTACGAGTTTAATAAAATCCTCGAAGGATTCGAGACTTAGGCATTCATGAAGAAATAGGCCTGTATTTGAATTTAAATTGATCTGGGGGCTTCATGAAGGTGTTTTCGTCTGCAACTGTCTTTGTAGTTCTTTCATTATTAACTGTTGCAGGCTGGTCCCAAAGTGTCTCTTTGCCTTTGAAAAGTGTTAAAAAGCCCGCCAGTGATCTTTTGCAGAACGGTCAAAATATTGATGTTGGTCAGGCGGCTCGATTGGCCGATCAAGGATTTGATCTTAGCACATTGGACCCACAAAATAATCGATTCTGGCAAAATCAAAAATATTCAACAATAGACGATAATAAAAATTTTCCAGCGGCTGGCCTTGGCGTTCAGTTTGTATCTGATGAAGTGCAAATCTATGGAACCTACATGGGGAAAGTGGTTTCAAAATCAAATGCACAAAGCTATTACCGTTTAAGCCTTTCTCGTTTTAGCCAGTCCACAAAAATGAGGGCCGCATTGCTTCGCAAATTGGGCTACTTTGTTCCATCGCCAAAGGGATACAAAGATTTAAGAATCTTTTTTAAGGACGAAGCTCAAAAAAAGAATTTTCTTGAAACAGCACAGTATGTTCCAGTTTTGAACGATTTTAAAAGTCGAAATTGGGTTTTGGAAGACAATACTCAAAATCACTCGGTGGTTCTTGCCGATGCGATTTTAGAACCTATTTCCCCCGAATATTTTGATATTCCCTGGGGATTTGCCCCGAACCCTGAAATCCCAGAGCAACTTCCAACGATTCAAAATTTATCTAAGTACCGGGCCTTTCGGGCTTTGATTTTGCCGTATTCACTGGTGGACATCCCTGAGAGTGTGAACAGATACTCGGCCCAAGGGGCATCGCTTTTGTCGGGTCACGTTGTAATGAATCATCCATCGGCAGAAGCTTTTTCCGCGGCAACCTATGAAGATGTGAAATGGCTTCTTCGTCGAATGCAATCTTGGACCGAAAAAGATTTTGATGAAGTTGTTGTCGCTGCAGAATATCCTGCTGAAATTCAAAGTTTAGTGAAGGCAAAATTTCTTCATCGAACAAAAAATCTTTTTGATCTGTTTAATTTGAAGTTTGCAGTTGTGACTCCAGATTTAAAAATCAATTCCCCGTCGGGTCTTGTGACCAACGGAAAAGTGACAAAAGAATTCGTGCCTGGCTATCCGCAAAGATTTTCCCATGGGGATCGTGAATCTCCATTTAAGGACGGGGATTTCCAAAGATACTTATCCATCCGTGGAATTTCTTCGGGTTTAACCACGGCCCTAGGCGAAATGAATAAAAAGCTTCAAGCCTTAACAATTCAAGATATTGCTAGAAATCGCGGCCAAGATTTGCAGCAACGATTTCTTAAGCATATTAAAGAAAGGCCTAGCGAGCCCTTTTACCAAAAAGTAGAGGCCTTCGGTGGACCTCTACTTGGTGCCAATGTCTATTCGACCCGTCATGTGTCAACGGGAACATACAATGAAAGTTCTGCCGCGATTCAGTTGGTGGACAATGTCAGCATTGGCGCTAATCTTGGGTATTTTTTAACAATTGATGGGTTGTCGAATAAAGTATTCCCTGGGGCCGGGGCCAATGTCATGGTCCTGCGAGATTACACTCATGTTAGACCTTTGATGTCGATTCAAGAAGGAACCCAAGTGAAGTGGGGGGATATTGTTGTTCCTCGTTTTATGAACAAACTGGCCGTGGTTTTAAAAGCGACAGAACCAATCGAAGGAAAGAAGCCTGACCAGCCGTCAAAACTTCCCTTAGATGCTTTCTTAAGTGAACTGCGCGAAGGCGAAGTTTTTACGATCACAGACAGCGTGGCCTTGTCGACCTATATGCAAATCAGTTCTTCATTTGATGTCTTACTTGGGATCACTCCGTTGGGTATTGCCAACTCGATAGCCCTGGGTGCAGATGCAAGCCGCGTGATCATGAGACAAACGACGATTATGAAAACTTCGCAAGGTTTGCAAGTTTATGTTCGTGATCAAAGCAGTAAAATTTTTGGTGTGACCTTTGACGTGAATTACTTTATTAATATTTTAAAGTACCGTGCGACAACGAATTCGACTGACCTGCACACCGATGCATTTATTATTGATTACAATCCGGAATATGCTGATCTGATTGATACCCAATCTGATCAGCCCTTTGTGCAGGATTTTATTAAAACCCGTGAAGATCTGAAGCCAGCTCTATATGGTTTGTTTGGGCAAAACGAAACAGAATTTTTATACAATCGTTTTGACCATAAACGTTTTGATTTGGAACACCAACTTAAAACCAAAGAGAAAAAATTTAAATTCCTATGGTGGAGATCCAATTCATTTAACGAAGATCATCTTTTAAAAATTCAGTATCCTCGTGATTTGGATCATCCTGAAATGGATCCAGCTGACGAAGAGGTTGTTCTGTTCAGTGCAAAAAAAGGAAAGTTGAAAGGGAAAGATCTATTGGATGTGGGGATTGATTTGTTAGAATCCGGGATTGATCAAATCTCTGGATACAAACCAAATATTAATTCTGATTTAAATCCCAATCCTGCCAATGCTCCGCTGGGTCAGGCCTCTTGGAGGATCGTGAATACAGAGGCCGATTTAACTACGGATGAGCATCTGCATGGACATGAAAGATATCCCGATATTTCCATCGTGCAAAATGTATGGGGCGGATGGAAAATCAAGCAGCAAGATTTTTTCAAGCTGGTGGATAAAATATCAAATCAGTTTAAATCATCTGGCCTTGTCAATTACCCATTGATTCAAAAAGAAGCCTTTGCCAACGTGAAGTCCATCGATTTTTACCGAATCACTGGCAATCTTTCAATTTTACCGGAAGGTGTGAATCGTCTGCGTGGCTTAATGTCGCTTCCGACGAAAAGTTTATTCACGGAACTTATCACAATGCTGGGTTCTGGTGATCATGCCTCTGGTGTAAAAATATACAAAGAGCAATGTCAACGTTACCGTGCGTTTAAATCTTCAGGCCCTCGCCCAATGCCTGTCTATATTGGTGGCACAGTGAATAGACAAAGTTTTGATTGCCTAGTTCCTTGGATGGAAAGACTTTTGAAATTGGGAAGCAGTTATCCAACAGATCGCCGAAATCAGGTGCGTTGGATGACTGTGGTGCTTTGGCTTTTGGATGATGATTTGCCACGACCAGGGCTGATGAAGTTTTTAGGAGAAGGAAATTTTCTTTTCGTTGTGCGTGTGAATGGATTTAGAACGGGGGACGAGGACGGAGACTTAGAGTACTTCTCGAACACCATTGGGGATCCAGATAAAAATTTAGAATATGCCAATGGCTTGTTTAATATGTTTTCGACTAAAACTAGAATATCGCCCATCGAGATTGATCGTACCCAAGGGGGGTTCCGATGATTTCTTTAAGAGTTAAAAATTTGCAGATGATTCTACTGTCTGGATTTTCATTATTTATATTAGGCGCAAGCCACTTTGATAATAAAAATTTAGGCGGAAATTTTTTGCTTCGTGCAACGACGGAAAGCTCTTACTCGGCTCTTTTGAGTTTGAAGAAAAATCAGAAGTTTGATGCCAAGGAGCTTGCTGAAATTGAAAATTTACGATCTGTGAAATCAGTTCGATCAGTGTTTTCAAATTCTGAAGCTCAATATTTAGAACAGATTCAGGCTTCACATTTGGCGAAGGCCTGGGTTGTCGAGTTCAAATCGGAAAGCGATTTTTTAAAAGCTCAAGGTCAATTGCAAACGCAGAACAGTGCTTTAAGATTAGAACCCAATGATCTTGGAATACAAATAACAGACGACGCCTACGAAAATCTGCAGTGGGGACTACACAATACTGGACAAGATCAAAGTTTGGATTTGGATCTTGTGAAATCCTACCGTGTTCCAGGTCTTGCGGGTGAAGATATCCATATGAGTGGCTCACAAAAACCGATCAGTACTGGTCAAAAAGTTATTGTTGCCGTCTTGGACACAGGAACTGATCATTCACATCCAGATTTAAAAGCGAATCTGATCCGCAAAGAATCTGAATGTAAAGCCTTAGAGAAAATGTTGAAGTGTGCTGAGGATCAAGAAAGAAGTGAGTGCGAAAAGACATGGATGGATTTAAAAAATCCTGAAGTGGACCAGGATAAAAACGGATACCCACTTGATTGTTCAGGTTGGAGTTTATTGGGCGGAAAAAACGCAGCCAATATTATGGGTCGACCTGATTTTGAAGATGACCAAGGACACGGAACCCATGTGGCAGGTATTATCTCTGCTGAAGCTGGAAATCAAATTGGTGTTCGGGGTGTCAGTTCACGAGTCCAAATTCTTCCAGTGCAAGTGATAGGAGTGGGACCGTCGGAACCTCTGAAGCCCCAGTCTGTTCGACCGATGTCAGTGAAGGATTTAATTCCAAAATCATTAATGGACCCCAGTGAATCTGTGCAAAAGCCCCAGGCGAATAGAAGTCTTGGGGATCTTGTAGCCCGCGGAGTAATTTACGCCATTCGTTCCGGGGCAAAAGTTTTAAACTTTTCCTTGGGTTGGCCCCAAGCCAGGGACTCTGAGTACATGCGATCCATTATTGCTGAGGCTCAAAAACGTGGAGCCATTATCGTTGCTGCTGCTGGGAATGATTCGACCAGGGCTTTGTTGCGACCTTGTGCCTACGATGGAGTGATCTGTGTGGCGGCCCATGGACCAGATGGCAGTTTGGCTCACTTTTCAAATTTTGGAAGTGGAGTTGATATTGCGGCCCCTGGAATTAATATTTTATCGACATACCCAATGGATATGGATCTTTCAAGATTTCGTAATTCGCAGGGTTATGAATATCTCAGTGGAACGTCGCAGGCCTCACCCTTTGTTGCAGGTGTTGTGGCGGATCTATTGGCCCGTGGAATTCCTGCCAATGAAATTTATCCCCGCCTTGTGTTGGGGGCTCGTCCATCGAAGTTGAACCAAGCCTTGATCGAAGGTCTTCCCCATCAAGTGGGTTCGGTACTTGTTGCCAACGCAAAACTTGAAAAAAAGTTTATACTCTCTGGTCTGATGGATGTGCAAAAAAGTTTATCTGTGGGGGCTCAGGAATTAATTTTGCCTGCCAATAAAGAAGTCCATGTGATTTCTTGGGATCGTCAAAGCACAGTATTGAAAACTGAATTTCAATTGAAGAACTTCTGGAAAGATGTAAAGGCCTCAAATGTTCATGTGAAGGCTTTTTTTGCCAAGTCCCATGCGGAAGCTATTCGTCCTATAGTGCAATCAGTTTCTGTTTCTTCAGGGAGTGGAGCCGTTTGGAAAAATGGCGAAGTTCGTAATGTCACAGTGGTCATGAAAATTCAAGATCAAGTCAAAGCTTCTGAAAGCCAGATTCCCAGTGAATTGAACTTGAATGTGGATATTATAAGTCCTTCGGGAAGTCGTTCCGTTGTTGTTGAAAACGAAGTCCTTGTTGAGATCACAAAAAACAGCCCATGGAATGATGTTCGCAAAATGCCTATCAAGGGTTTGACCTCCTCAATGAACGATTCCAGCATTCGATCTGAATTTATGCCTGTGGACGAGAATTGGGATTCAAAACCAGAAAAAAGAGATTATTTTTTAATTCAGTATGAAGTGACTCAACCTAAAAAATGGACTTTGCAATTGGTTCAACAGGACACTGCAAATTCCTATGTGGTTTCGGGATCGGCAAAAGTGAATTTACCAGGAGATGTGGATTCAACACGTCCACAAATAATGGCTCGATATTCAGATCAGGGACAGGTCAGGTATGTTCTTGGACTGTTACAAGATAAATCCGATGAAGAAACGCCAACACCTTCGCCAATGAATTTTTATATTTTCGATCAGCAGATGAAATTGGTTGATAGTTATGAATATGACTCGTCAAAGGCGCAAATTCCATTTCAAGTCTATTGGATGGATAATCAAGGTCAAAAAACCGCTGCTTGGATTGGTTTTGGTAAAGATCCAGAGCGCAGTACGACCTTGCGTGACCGTTGGGAAAATCCTCAAAACAATGAAAAGTCGCAGCTAAGATTTTATTTTATCAACGAAAATAAAGAGCTTAAAGCTCTTCAAAAATTCAATGACTTTAAAATCATTGATATTGTCGAGCCTACTCAAGGACAAAAGGATCAAGGAATTGTTCCAGTCCTATTGGCTAAAAATCGGGGCACAGAGGCCAAGCCATCTTATTTGTATGATTTTGCGCGGGCTGAAGTTGTGCACGGGCAAGTTCAAAATTTCCAAGTGCTGAACTTTTTCAGTGAAAGAAAAACCTACCGAAATATTTTAGACACTCGGGTGGATAAGGTTCTTAATTTAGATCGATCAAAAGAACCTTTTGCTGGAACTTTTTGGTTTTCAGAAGGTGCTGTTCGCCAACAGAGAGTTTCAATGTATGATCCCATGTCGAATCAGTTTTTGGATCAAGAGGTAAAAGCCTTGAACAGACTTTATGATTCTGCACTTTGGGTGCGGGCTGCCTTTAAAGGGGCGAAGTCAGCTGGTGCATTTGTGCTCACCAACAGCGAGATCCAATATCACGATTTAACAACAGGTCAGATTTCTTCGCGTAGTTTTGAGCGCTATACCTTTTTTCCAGACAGCTTTATGACCAATGCCTATTTCCCAGTGACAATTGCGGATAAAGACACTTCGAAATCACATCGTGCTGCGCTGTTTACAACTGAAACATCAGGACTCAGCCGTGGTGTCAAAATGGTTGTCCCAGTTTTTGCAATGGATGGAAGTGTGATTGAACTGGTGTCACCTGCGCGCTTAAGGATCAAGTCCAATGCGGGATGTCGACCACTGAACACTCCGGTGTTTTTGGGTCCACAGGGTTACGCCTTCGATTATTACTGCGGGGACCAGATCCTGCGTGTGCCGTTGAAAATGTAATCGGCCAAGCAAATCAAATCCCCCAGTTGGAGTAACAACTAAAACCATAACCAAATGGGGGAAAAATGAAAAAAGGTCTATTAACAGCAACAAAATTATTATCAGTGGCCGTATTAACGGCAGCATTAGCAGCCTGCGATAGCGGCAGCGGCGGAACATACACTGGCGGCGGAGGCGGTTCGGGATCAGGAAGCCATGGGGGCGGATCTGGTTCTGGCTCGGGTGGCGGTTCAGGTTCTGGCGGGGGATCAGGTAGTATCCTTTTGAACCCCTATGAAAATGTCTACGGGTCTGTTTGCACTGGTTCAGAGCCAACTCCTGGCTGTACATTTTCACGATCGACTGGACTTCGTATCACAGTTTCAGCAGATCCACATTACGACCGTTACTTCGGTGGTTCTGACGATCTTTGGTTCGTGAAGTTTGATTCATCTGGGCATGCATCAGTTTACGACGATCTTGGAAATTTCAAAAAGTATGCAAATGTTTCTGAGTTTGCTGGATATGTCGGTGGCTATTCGATTGGCGTGGGTACGACTGGATTATTCTGGGAAGACATCCGTAACGGAACATATTGGTTAGGTAAGAACGGTGTTCTTTACTCGGCGAATTTGTCTGACAGCAACTATGGCGAAGCGATTAATAACCGTAATGCGGGACGCGCTTCGAATACAAGCTTTGCTGTCTTAAAATCACAATCCAATAAGGCCTTGGTCCAAAAAGGTGCAGAAAAATTAATGCGCGAGTATGGATTCAAAAAAGACAAAGCAACAGCTGTGGCTTCTGCTTTGAATTCTTGGGCAGTTGCAGCTGCAGAGCGCGGCAAAACATCAACAGCGGATATGGATAAAACATTCAAAGCTGTTTTTGGAGTTCAGTTCTCTGATGCCTTAGCAGCAGTGAATGATTTAACTCGCGGTGATGCTTCTTCGATGCAAGATTTGACAAACAGATCTGCGGCCGCTCTTGGTTTGAAGCCTTCACAAGCTCAAAACTTTATGAAGGGTATGTATAAAAAATCCCTGGCTCAATGGGGTTTTGATGTGAACTCGATTCAATGGTAAACTGCCCCCTTTTATTGTGCA
>DGYJ01000075.1:29142-29428 GCA_002396665.1 Bdellovibrionaceae bacterium UBA5009 | reverse complement strand
CTCATGGATTGGCCCCAAAAGAATTCGCAAACCTGGAATTGAACTTTCGAATTTACCTAAGATTGATGTCGTTTTGATCAGTCATAATCATTATGACCATATGGATAGCGAATCCATTCAAAGTCTCAGCGAAAAATTTAATCCTCTTTTTATTGTTCCCTTGGGCAATACAGAAAAGTTGAAAAACTTTGGTGCGAAAAATATCATTGAGCTCGATTGGTGGCAAGACACTTTGATTCCAAGTTCGGATGTCAAAGTCTCGGTGGTCCCAGCCCAGCACTGGTGA
>DGYJ01000075.1:23531-28971 GCA_002396665.1 Bdellovibrionaceae bacterium UBA5009 | reverse complement strand
AAGCTCTTTGGGGTGGATTTGTGATCAAGAGCCCGACTGTAAAAATATTTTTTGCCGGCGACACTGGATATTCAAATCACTTTGCAGAAATCCATAAACGTTTTGGCCCCATGGAGCTTTCCATTTTGCCAATTGGCGCCTACGAGCCACGTTGGTTTATGAAAGAACAGCATATGAATCCAGAAGAAGCAGTTCAGGCGCATTTGGATTTGCAATCGAAAAAAACTTTAGGAACACATTTTGGAACATTTCGATTGGCAGACGAAGCCATGGAAGAACCAGCGCGTGCATTAAACCGAGAACTTGCTGCAAAAAAAATCAGTGCAGATCAATTTCTAGCACCTGACAATGGACAAACCCATCGCTTTGATTTTTAAAAGTCTTATCCTTGTTCACTTTTCAATCCGTACCAACCGTTAATCATAAATGATTGGAAAAAATGAATTGGTAAATTGATTCCACATTCATTCAAAAGCTCTTCTACTTCTTTCGGAGAAACTACAGTCAGCCCTTCTCGCAATACTTGCTCAAGATTTGCTAAAGACTCTGGAGTTGCACCCATAAGTTGTTGTACAGATTCCCAGTTTTTTAGCATCAACGGAAATTCCTTTGAACTCAAATCGTAACTAATCTCTGTGTTGACTAAAAATCCATTGGTGCGCAAACGATCAAACATCGCTTTATAAAAGCTCAATCTGTCTTTGCGGGCCACAAAGTGGGCAACAAAAATGCTCATTGCGACATCAAAATTTTCTCCAGTTGGCACGTCATCAACATATCCACAAATCAACTCGCAGCGGTCAAGTACACCTGCCGAGCGAAGCTTTTCACGACAGACATTCAGCATGCCGATAGAAGGATCAACACCAACGAATGTCCAATCTGGAAATGTTTTCGATAGCGAAAGCACTTCGGCCCCTGTGCCAACCCCAATGCAGAGGACCCGTGCCTTGGCAGGAGCCTTATTTAAAATAAGACGAATCAGAAAATGCATGTTGTCCGCAATAGGAGCCAGTTGTTGGTTTTTCTCATCATAAGCTGGGGCAGCACTAGTAAAATGGTCAATCACTGTGGGGCTTATTTTCATTTGAAAGCTCCTGAACTTTAAATTGTTGGTATAAATATTTTGACCATCATATACCTTTTCCATTGAACATAGCAATTTGCAGTTGGTGTAAAAAATAGCTGGGCTACCAAATACTTGCGTTTGATTTGATTTCTTTCATTTTATCGAACTAAAATAAGGAATGACCAAAACACTTATTACACGGGATCAATTCAAAGTGTCTCCATGGAAAAATGGAGCAGGCGTCACTGCGGAAATTGCCATTAGCCCCAAGGGTGCAGACTTTCGTGATGGCAATTTTAAGTGGCGGATTTCAAGCGCAAGAATCGAAGACCAAAATGAGTTTTCAAAATTTCCGGGCTATAGTCGAATTTTAACAATTCTTTCTGGTGAAGGATTGTTGTTGAACAATCAAGAGCTTGGCCCCTTCGAAGTCATCGAATTTGAAGGCGAAGACCCTATCGAATGTGCAACTATTAATGGCCCAGTCGAAGACCTAAGTGTTATTTTTTTAAGGGATCGCTATCGCTGCTCGATGCAGTTGTTGAACTTGACTGAGCCAACAGAACTGCAACTTGAAAAAGGAATTCATTTTTTCTTGCCGCTGGCTGCACCAACAAATATTTCTGGAACAGAGTTTTCAGCCCCGGATTTTTTAAAGATCGAAGGCAGTGGTGCGGTTTCTGCGTCTGCCATCGAATATCCAGCGCCTTTGTTGCATATTATGATTTGGGAAGACTCCGTGATGCAGTAGTATTTTGTGCGCGCTCGTGTGTGGGACTATGCAGGAAATATTTTCTTAAGCGTTGTCGAAGGCTGCCTTTAGTTTTTTGATATCCAGCTTTTTCATCTTCCACATCTCGTAGGTCATGGCTTCTTTTTTTGCTTTGTTTTTTGTTGTATTCCACTTATCAAAGTCTGCGGGGGCGATCTGCCAACGCACTCCAAATTTATCGATCAACCAACCGCACTGAACAGCTTTGCCTCCGCCTGAAGTGAGTTTTTTCCAATAGTAATCGATTTCGCGTTGAGTTTTACAAGGCACAACAAAAGAAACAGATTCATTGAACTCCATATCGACGTAGCCATTCAGAAGCATCAACTTTTGTCCTAAAATTGTTATATGTGCCGTAAGCACCGAGCCCTCTTTAACGCCCATGGGATTTTTTCCCCAATAAGAAAATTTTCCAACCTTTGCGCCCTTAAAGATCGATTTGTAAAACTTCACCATTTCAGCAGCACTTTTATTGGACCAGATGCAGGCATAAGCTTTTGTCATTTTTTAATCTCCTTGCGTAGGGCCCACAAAATGCAAAACGCGATGGTGGCCCCGCCAGCATCGCGTCTTTTGCCACCTGCCCCCGAATTTAAGATCGGAGGTCCGTATGGCGAATAAAAAAAGTAACCACAGTTACTTTACTGTTCGGCGTATTTTAAGAATTCTAAAGTCGATTTTGGTCCTGATTTTATTAGTGGCCAAAGCGATTAAAGAGTTCTTAGACTTGTTTTCTTAGTTCTTCCAAGGCTCCAACATGTTATTAGGATTTGCGAGAAAACAACGAAACTCGTCTCATTGCTTTGCTATTGTTCAACAGTCGACTTCCAAAAGAAGCGAATGTCGCTAGACCAAAAAACCAAATTGTTGAAAATATGGATGCTCCAGCTCCGAAAGCGAATCTTTCAACCAAACTATTAAATTTTGAAGAATACCCACCAATTAAAACTACTGTATCGAAGTATGCAATGTATTGATCCTACTTGGGATTACAGATCAAAATAAGGTAATGGGCATCAGTTGGGCAACAGGACTAGAGGCTGAAATCCAAATTGATATTAAAGATCCATAGATTTTTGAAAACTGCCTAGTGCTCGCTTTATTTGATCGTCAGATATCTGATAGTTGTCCAAAGGCAACCCACTTTTGGCTCTAAGCTGCAAGGCCTTATCGGTAAATAGGGTATTTATATCCTTGCGAATCTTCTCCATGTACGATCGGTCATCTTCAATAAATTTAAATCTTTCAATAATTGGACTACAATCGCCCAATTCAACGCCAAGCCATTTTCGATTTTTTAATTCTGCAGCAATATATGATGTTCCACTGCCTCCGAACGGATCAAAGATAAGATCTCCAGGTTTCGTAGAGATATCAAGTATGCGATCAAGTAACTTCAGACTCAGCTCGTTCGCATCTCTGTTTTTATATTTGGCGTGTCTCACGGGCGGGATGTCAGTCCAAACGTCCCGAATGTTAATTCCCTCAGGGTTCATTTTCATCTTGTAACCGCCATAGTCATTCTGCTCTTGGCCACAACGTACGCAAGTCTTAATGGGCACTCTCGGAGGCGTAAAAGTATTGGGCTTCCCATCTTTTACAAAATACAAAAGTGAATAATGTGACGGGTATAGCCGGTTTGGAATTGGGAGCGAAAAAGTTATATCAACCGCAATCCAGTTTTTGAAACTCAAGTAGTTGTTTAAAAATGAAGCGTAGTAGGTTCCCCATTTTGGTATGTTATAAACAAAAAAGGAGCCGCCAGATTTAAGTTTCTTTGCGCATGCTTCCAGCCATGTGTAAGACCACTCTAAATACTCATGGTCAGGCATTTCATCTTCTTGTCCATTTTCATAATTTTTTCTTAAATTAAAAGGTGGATCGGCAAAAATACAATCTATGGAGTCATCTTCTACCTTACTTAGTAAGGTCAAACAGTCGCCGCGATACAATTGCCCCAATTTTGTTGAAAAAACCTTCTCAAGGTTAGAGGGCTTTGAGTTTTTAGTAGTGCGCGTTTCAAGTAGACATTTAGCAGCCTCTTGAAGACTTGGCTCACCTCTAGCAATCAATGAAAGGAGATCTGTTGTTAATGCATGGTGGGCCAAAATCGTTGTGGCACTATCATCAGCTTTTAACTTTTTTGATTTGCCAGACCTACTTCCCCAATTTTTTCTTTTACCGTCTTTTATTGACATGAATCCCCCTGAAGCTCGCACCAAAGATTTATCATAATGATACGGTTTTGTGTAGTTATAAAAATCCCATCGAGGTGTTGCACAATTCGCTATGTATCTGAATTTACTAGATTCTATTTGTGATCCTGTAGTTGTCCTTAACTGCTGACTAATCTAACCGATAAGAGTGGTATGCGAATAACAGAGGAAATAATCGTTATTGGCACTTTAACCAGTGACCACAACCTAGCTTTGTCCGAAATTCGGACTGCGATAGTCAATAGCAAAATTATTCTGAACCCTACCAAAAAAGGGAATGGTGTAAAACCAATAAAAAACGGAGTAGTTGCCCAGTTGAAAAAAATGGGTTGGACTGATGAGCATCCGATGGATTTGGCAATGATGAGAAGTAAACCGCTTGACGGATATAAACGGCATGGTGACCTCCGGGTTGGTTTCGAGTGGGAGACAGGCAATATATCAAGTTCATTTAGAGCATTAATGAAACTAATAAAGGGACTGGATGAAAACCAAATTGATTTAGGTGTTCACGTTCTACCTTCCCGTGCGTTCTATAACTTTCTTACTGATAGAGTTGGAAATATAACTGAGTTACTACCTTACCTTGGTTCTTTCGCTAAAATTAAAATTAATTCTACAAAAACACTCATCATTCTCGTAGTAGAGCATGATTCATTAAATGAGAAAGCTAAATTGATCCCCAAGGGATTGGATGGGATGTCGTTAGTCAGAAGAAAGCAGCAGAGAGGTTAATATGGATTCGTCAATTAGCTTAATAAATGATCGCATTACTGAGCTTTTCAAAGATCTCATCGATATGTCCGATATTCCGGCGACCGCCCCACAATCCAATAAAGACAGCAATTTTAGAACACGCGCACTAGCAGCGTACGCACTTTACAAAGAGATCGATGTAGACCCTAGTGTAGCCGCTGAAGCTATCGTTGATGGTGGACAAGACTATGGAATAGATGCGATTGTATTGTTTGCAGGAACCAACACGCTTTATATCGTCCAATCAAAATTCCATTCAAAAGAAAACATAGGAACCGATAAAGGTGATGTCTTAAAACTTCTAGAAGGCGTTGATTTGCTTCTGAATGAAAAGCTCGAAAAGGCAAATCCAAAACTCCAAGCGAAACTTGAAGAAATTGGAACCGCCCTATCAGGCACGACAAAAGTTAGGATTATTATAGCCACCACCGGATTACAGGTTGCTGGAGAAAGCCAGGAGCCTATTGACAGATTTCTTGGCGAGAAAAATTCATATGGAGAACAACCTTGGCTATTTTATGATTGTTTTTTCAATTATACATTTAAAGAATTTGTTGCTTCTGATCGAGCCCCACAGCAGATTGATCTTGAAGTTCCACTAATCGAGTGGGGATTATTAAAAACTCC
>DGYJ01000075.1:22460-23353 GCA_002396665.1 Bdellovibrionaceae bacterium UBA5009 | reverse complement strand
ACTTGGGGAATGGTATCGTGACCATGGAAAAGATGTTGTCTCTGCGAACATACGCAATTATTTAGGAGCAGAGACTGAGGTCAATAAAAAAATAACTGACACACTCCTAACAAATCCCGCTCAATTTATTTATTTGAACAATGGCCTCACTGCAATTTGCAGTTCGATAGATAAAACAAATAAGTTTGCTGAAAATCGTCAAGCAGGAGAATTTATCTGCAAGAACATTAAAATAATTAACGGCGCACAAACGTTTGGTTGCATAGGGAGAGTCTTTAGGACCAATTCAGACATATTAAAAGATGCCTGGGTAATGATAAAAATTGTCTCTGTAGGTTCTACTGACGAGACATTAAGGCATAAAGTAACAGTTGCTACTAACAGTCAAAATCAGATTGAATTAGCAGATTTTGCTTCAATGGATACTGTGCAAATTAAAATAGAAAAGGAACTTTTGCGCGATTTTGGTCGTAAATACATTAGGTTACGAACAGAGGGTTCGGATATTGATATTACCCGAGATATCACGATGCCAGAAGCAGCATCAGCACTTTTATGTTTTGAAGATGATGTTAAACTTGCGATTAACCATAAAAGAGAAATAAACGATATCTGGTCTGATCTCCGTTCTACACCATATATTACAGTATTTAACAATCAAACCCCATCGCTAAAAGTATTGAATCTCGTTGATGCTCTAAAAACTTTTCGCGGATTTATCAAAGCTAAAGGTCTCAAAAGAGGAAGAGAACAAACTTTCTCAAAATCAGGAGATCATTTTTTATTACACATGATCCTGCAAGATCTTCCGGATCGACGTGCTCAAATATTAAAAAAACCTGCGGAATTTAAAGTATTCTTAGATCAAAATTTTTCTGCAATTTGTGAAAAAG
>DGYJ01000075.1:16383-22252 GCA_002396665.1 Bdellovibrionaceae bacterium UBA5009 | reverse complement strand
GGACCTATTTGCAGACCGAACAAAGGTATAAAAACGTGCAGTTAAATAGATTTTTAATATCCCCCGAACATATGGTTGTCCTAAAGCAAGAGATATTAGCCAAAAGATAAAATGATCTTTGGGTAGATGAATGTATTCCTGGAGATCTCCAGCAAATATCTTTGAACAATGGCTCCGGTAATTCAATTTTTGAGAGCAACAACGCTATCAAATTGGTACAAGTTTACATTTAATAACTAGAAAACGTGCTTATCTGATCAAGTATTTGTTTCGTTGCATATCAAGGGTGGTATATTCAGGGATATCGAAGGAAAAAACAGGCAACCCCTTGATTAGAGGTCACTGAAAAATGGTGGAGGCGCGGGGAATGTTCGGGCCATCAAGGCCCTCACCCACTCGCTCACAAAGCTCGCTCGGGGCTTTCGCGCTCTTCGGCCATCCTGGCCTCCGAGTCGAACGCCCGGTCCGTTCGCCCACAAGATTCAATTTAAATTTAAATTTAAAAACTAATTCAAGGGCTCACAGACTTTACTTGATTCAGGGGCTCACCGCCTCCACCTGAGGGGAAGATAAAATCTTCCCCTCAGGTGGAGGCGCGGGGAATCGAACCCCGGTCCGCAAATGATCCACAAGAAGGCCAGCTACATACTTAGTCTATGATTTAGTTTGTTCACAAAAGCTTCCATAGACAAAATCTTTCGTGAACACTCCCCCAGAATTTTTTAAGCTTCATCCCTGGAGAAAACGAATGAAGCCGAGGTCTCTAAATGACGATCTATCCTACTGCGAAACCACCAGTAGGTAGATCGTGCTGCTTAATTAAGCTGCAAGTGCGTAATCGTTGCCAATTACAAAATGCCCGTTTTTACGAGGTCCCCAGGCGCCCCGGTATGCTCCTTCTGCTTCAGCATCCACGTCGAAGCCATGTCGCCCCCATTTTCGTGTTACTTCTGCAAAAAACCGCTCGTTCTAATCTTGTGTTTTAAAACGAACTTTTCATCTTCAAAAAAACAGATGAACATAATCCTACCACATCCAGATGCAAATAAAAAAAAATCGCAAAATGAAAATAAATCGCTTCTAAAGCAGCACACTTTAAGGTTTGCCGTTCTGTAATCAAATTAAAGCAATTTTTAGATCAAACAAATTTTCGTAAAATTAAGGAGTTATCAACACACTCCACAGGGTTATCCACAGACTAGACCATGGAATTTCATATTTTTAAGTGCCAAATCAAATTTAAGGCACTTATAGATTTGCGTCATGGTTTTTCATGTGGAGCGATAGCTCGACGAATTCATCGCCATTATATTCAGCATGATTAGTTGCGTTGTGTGTTTTTTCATCCTCACTGAACCCTGACAAACTCATAACTTCAAACTGATTTGCAGAATCAACAGCGCCGACCACGGGGGTCACATCTGTCACCGGGTAAAGCTGGATATTCAATTGGTAAACACGCTCGCCTTGCGAAGTCGAACGGGAAATTGCATTGTCCTTGTGCAAACCTTTGCGCATCTGACGAAGTTTAAATTTAATTTCTTCAAATTCAGCCTTCGTCAAACACATCGTCAATGTGCCAAATTCACGATCCGTGGGTTGATCTTGATACAAAGACTCTAAACCCAAAGTCATCAACTGAGCTTGCAGCTTACGAACTAAAGCCACTGGGATTTCGTCTGCAGTTTCGATTGTGCTTCTGTTTTTCTTCAACAATCCAGTCATAGGGTCTTCAACCAATTGCTGGCTAGACAACAGACTGTTCAAAGCCAAAGTGATTTCGTCTTCAGAGGCTTTTCCGCGCAATGCTTTTTTCAAAGCCGGCAAATCAAATCGCGCCCCCTCTTGGTCGACCATAGCGTAAATAATCCAAGTCACCCAGTTCGGGATACGCTCCCAATTTTTAGAATCAATTTCGCCAGACTTAATCTTAATTTGAACTCGGTGTTCAGATAACTTCTTCAAATAAAGATTTCTTTCAGAGGGATCTTCGGCCTGATTCAACTGGACCAGCAAATCAAATTCGACACTTTGATCTTTTTGAAAGCCCATGGCCCTGGCAAATTTCAAAGCCATTTCGCGGGACAAATTACGCTTACCTTCGATGATCATTTTTAAATAATTCGGCGATTTAATATCAGCCGCTGCTGAAAACATTTGGTAACTGTAGGGGCGACGTTCGTGCTTGGTTTGTTCACGACGAAAATCAAAGAAATCCTGCAAATATTTTCTGTAGTCTAAGTAATCTGATAGATTGGGACCGGCAGCCGAAGCTGCCGATTTAACTGATTTTTTTTTGAACTCAAGATTTGAAGATGTCATAATTCCCCCCAGTCTGCCCAGTTCACCGAAGAGCAGCCAATTTGTCGAGATCTTTTTGCAAATTTTAGCGGCTCAAGTGAACAATAATTCGATCAATAAGAATTGGAGTGCCCAAAACTTGCAGTCGCAAAACATTCACATCATATCCCACCGTGCTTCTGTATTGCGGAAACATCATCACAGATTCACCACGGCTAGAAACCGTCGATTGAACCATTTGATCAGCCGTCAAAACCATAGTCGCAAAAGTTGCTCCATTCGCATAGCCAGCAGTAACAACCTCAACTGAACTTATGCGATAACCAGTGTAGCTGTACAAAGATGCAAGATCAGTTAGACGAAAAGTTTCATTTGAAACATATCTGCCAACATAAATCGTGCGATCAGCATAGCTAGGATAAGATGGATAGCTTGGATATGTCGGATACGTTGGGTAGCTGGGATAGCTAGGATAACTTGGGTAAGTTGGATATGTTACAGGTGGTCTTGGAGGAGGGTAATATCCGCCGCCGTGATGTCCACCGTATCCACCGCCATGGTTGCCGCCATTTCCATGGCCTCCACCGTTGTGTCCGCCACGATCACGCTCTGGATAGCGCGGTGGATTTTCTGCGCGGCCACCGCCACGTCTTGGCTCGTCGGGTCTGATTTGCGCAAAGCCAACTTGCTGCATTGCGATAAGTGCTGCGATGGCTGAAATTAAAATTTTTGGTGTCATAGATCCCCCATTTATTAGGTTTTTGTTATTGGTTCGTTTCACAAAGGACATTAAAGCAACTTGCGTGCCTTGATTTTTGGGGCCCATTTGACTCTGATTCAGGATTTCATCACACTGTTTCGATGATTCTTGAAAACCCCTTTGTTCTGGTGACCAACCCACGAAAACTTAAAACCCACAGCTGGGTTTGGCTGGCTCTATCTGCACCCTTAGTTCTAATCGGAATCATTTTTATCGATGAACCCTTAAGTCAGTTTTTTGGCCAAGAAGATATGCAGCACATTTGGTTAGCAGCACGAGAAATTACAAATGTCGGCCTTGGTGAACACTACTTTGGATTTTGTCTTTTAAGTCTTATTTTTTGTTACTATATCCGGCCACGCTTTACGAGTGATTCATCAGCACTAGGAAGCTTTTTCAACAAACATGATCTCACCCTTGAGTATCTTAAGACATGGACTTGGAATTTATTAGCATCGCTTTTAACTGCAGGGATTGCTCTACGAATATTAAAATTTATTTTTGGCCGTCAACGCCCCCATGTTTCAAATATTTTTGATGCCCATGTTTTCCATTTTTTTCAGAATCATTGGGACTACCAATCTTTTCCATCGGGCCATGCGCAAGTGATGTTTACAGTCGCTACTTTACTTGTCATGTGGGACCCAAAAAGAAATTATTTTATTATGTGGTCATGGATATGGTTTGCTGTGGCCCTATTTTTTGCAGCCACACGAATTGCAACATTAGATCATTTTTTTAGTGATTTTGTTTTTGGAAGCATCGTCGGTCACCTTGGAGCCCTTTGGGGAGTCCATTTGATGCAAAAATATTCGAAGCACAAATTAGTGAACTGATTTTTTTAATTTAAATCCAAAAACTTTGGCGTGTAAAAATTCTTTCGCAGATCTGTTCGTAAAATTTTGTAATCAGGGCAAAACTCAGCGACCAGTCCCCAAAAAGACGGCGAATGATTCATATGTTTTAAATGGGAAAGTTCGTGAACAATAACATAGTCAATAATTTCTGGTTTAAACACGATGAGCTTCCAGTTTAAATTAATCACACCCTGCGAAGAGCAGCTTCCCCAGCGGCTTTTAGGCTGATTGAATTTTACATTTGATGGCTTTAAATTCATTTTGACCGACCACCATTGAACTCGCTTTTGCAATTCACTTATGGCATAGCGCTGATAGGCCTGCACAAAAGTTTTTTGGATTTTTAGACTTGATAGATTTGATGATAAAAAATCACCACTCTGGCTTGATAACGAATCAAATGAAATTTTTTGTGTGTGCCAAAGCAGTTGGTCTTCAAAAATTGAAAAGAAATCTTTGGCGCCCAAGGTAATTACTTTTTTTAAGATCACATCGCGACCCATGAATGGAAATTGAGCACCATCTTCGAAACTTAACACGGGTGACTGTTGCTTGATCTTTTCGAATTGGCTTAGGTTTTTTTGAATCCATTTTTCTTTTTCGTTTAAAAATTCTAAAATTTTTTGATTCGAGCAAAGTAAATTAGTCCTGACTCGGATAGGCTTATCCACAGCCACTGTCATCGAGATCGACCTGCGAAAGGCCTCACGTTCGATCTGGACAGTCCAATTTTTAAACTTGATAAATTCCGTCATTTTCACTTTTTTAATTTTACATTTTAAATTCACTATGTCAAAACCAGGCCTGGGGGAATTATGTCATCTAAAAAGATAAAATTAATTTTGGTCGGGACCGCAACAGCACTTTTATTTTCATGCTCTGGAGGCAGTGGCAGTGGTGGCGGAAACGCTGGTGATCAACCAACAGATTTTGCTTTCTCTGGGCCCGGAGAAAAAGGTGTCCAGATCAGTTCGTCTGATATCATCGCTTATAATAAAATGATTGATTCTGCAGAAACAGATTTGGCATCGAAATACTTGCTGAACCCAGAAGCACAACCTGCCTCTGCTGGTTCAGACATGACAGAGCCCTCAAGTAATTATTATTTTTATCAAAAATCAAATGACTATAAAACTCATATTTTAGATTTAAAAACGAAATGTGCATTTCGTAAAATCTCTGAGCCAGGAGCGCAGTTAGAACCAACTGTGGGCTCAAGCAGTAATAAAACATTATCACAAACAATCGGCGGGGCTTCTTGTCCGGTCCAAGAAAAAATCACAAGAAATGAAAACATCACTGTGACTAGCATCGAAAAGGAAAACGAAAATTTAAAATCCTACGCCCTCACAATAACAACATCATTGAGTGAAGAAGCTAAAAACTTGACAGCCGAAAGTCAAAAGGCAACAGGATTAGTTTCACAATCAGTTAAAGCAAATATTGCGGCTCGCATATCTGCTGATAAGAACACTGATTCTAATTCTTCTGTTTCTAATTTAGAGGCTGTTGCCGTGACTGTGGACAACCACACTTTGCAACTTAATTTAAAAATGCGCAGCCACCAGTCGTCAATGAGTTCAAATAATATACCTGCTCAGAATGGACAAACAAGCTCGACAGAAACAAAATCTAATTTTAAAAAGCAGTACGAAGGGGACCTGATTGTCGATGGAAAAGTTTCAAAAATACTTTTTCAAAAGTCAGTGACCAATGGCAAAGTTGATTTTCAAAAACTTTATGTGAATGGATTTGACGAAAGCACAAGTGGTTTCAAATTTGAAAAACTGCTTGGGGATGATAAATAAATTTCTGATTTCAATTCAATTCTATCACTAAACAGCTAACTTCACTTTAAAGCCAGGGTCAAAAAACTCTGGCTTTAAATTTATTGCGCCATTCGCTTCACTTACAAAACGCGGGACTGCCCCGGTGGATCGAAAGCCATTTT
>DGYJ01000075.1:3990-16294 GCA_002396665.1 Bdellovibrionaceae bacterium UBA5009 | reverse complement strand
CTTAGGGTTTGATATTCTTCGCCATCTCGGCCACTGACTTCAAGAATTTCAACGATCCGCCGTTTTCCATCACCACAACGGTCTGCCTGAATAACTATGTCCACAGTCTGCGAGATGTCCTCTTTTATCATATTCAACGGCACATCAAGGCCTGCGCGCATAATCATATTTTCTATTCTTCTTAAAGCATCAAAAGCTGAATTTGCATGTAAAGTTGTCATGCTTCCTTTGTGACCAGTGTTCATAGCTTGCAGCATATCCCAAGCTTCACCACCACGGCATTCGCCAACTAAAATTCGATCAGGCCGCATACGCAAAGAGTATTTTAATAAATCCTGCATCGTGATCGATGCGCCTTCGCTGTGGGTAGAGATTTTAGATTCCAAGCGCACACTGTTTTTAACATTCACTTGCAATTCGGCCGTGTCTTCGATTGTAACCAAACGTTCTTTCGGAGAAATAAATTGCGTCAACATGTTCAGCAACGTCGTTTTACCACTACCAGTTCCACCGCTGACAACAATATTCAATTTCTGAATCACGGCTTGATTTAAAAAATAAAGAATTTTTTCGTCAAAAGAACCTGCTTGAACCAACTGGGCATGATTCAACTTGATGGGGTTAAATTTGCGAATCGTCAATGTGGCCCCTTCAAGTGAAATCGGCGGAATTGCAATATTAATTCGCGATCCATCAGGCAGTCTTCCATCAAAAATGGGATGACTTCGATTCAGTTCTTTACCAATGCTCACGGCAATGGCTTGAGCAAGTCGTAATAAATTTTCAGCATCATCAAAGCGACAATCTGTCTCTTCAATCACACCACCCCTCTCAATAAAAATACGATCAAAACGGTTGATCATAATTTCTGAAATTGTGGGGTCGGCTAATAGTCGACGAATCGGGGCAGCCTCGAAACGCCAATCTTTTGCCGGGGCAGATCTTGCACCTGAATTAGGATTACTCATGGAATCGATATCGGAATTTTGTGACTTTAATTCAATAGACATTGGCCTTGAATTCACCACAGATTGACATTGGCTTCACCAGACAAACTCCTCAATTCAAATTCGCATTCTGCGAATCAGTCATTGCCTTTTGTGAAGCTGGACTTTAATCTAGAGTCGATGGTGAAACTGAATTTAAAAAAAGAAATCGACTTCTGGGTCGGCGGCACGCTGATACTTGCAACTTACCCTTTTGTACGCCTTGCTGCCGTTTTACTTCGACGAAATCACCATTTGGACAAACCAAAACACATCGTCTTTATTAAGATGCTTGGCGGTGGAAGCCTTTCTATGCTTTTTCCAACTGTGCTTGGACTTCGTGAAAAATATCCCGGAATAAAGATCTCTTTGATTTGTAATCGTAGTATTTTGCACTTTGCAAAGTCCTACGAACTTTTTGATAATATCCAAACTGTCCAGGATCAAAGCTTATTCCAAATGATCACCAGTGGTTTGAAATTACTATTTTGGCTGGCAAGCACTGCCGATGTTACCATTGATTTAGAAATACATTCTAGACTGACCACTGTATTTACAACACTTGCCTTGGTTAAAAATCGAATTGGCTTAATCAACCACAATTCCCTTTGGCGGAAGCGACTTTATACCCACGCCCTTTACGTGAATTCTGTTAAAAATCTTTCAGAGGTCTATGATTCTATATTAGGACTGTTTGGCATCAGCGATGTCACTTTGCCAAATAGCCAAAAGTATATTTCGGAATTGGTCGCAAAAAAAAGCATTCCATCTTCTTTCTTACCAGCCATTGAAAACAAAAAAATAATTACTCTTGGCATTGGATGTTCAGACTTAGCCATTGAAAGACAATTACCTGACAAATTATGGCTGCAGTTGATGCAAAGCCTGCTTGAACGAAATCCGAATCTGGTTTTTCTGTTCTTAGGTGGAAAAGATGATCAAATCATTGCAGATAGATTAAAACCACAAATTGGAATGCATCAAAATCGCGTCCTCAGCCTTTGTGGGCAAATTGATCTAGCGACTTCACTTCGCTGCATCCAGCGAAGTGATTTTTTTATTGGAATTGATTCCGCATTGATTCATTTGTCACGGCTGCTCGGGGTATCATCAGCAAGTTTTTGGGGCCCTACATCACCAGAATCATTACTTCGACCTTTGCCAATAAATGAAATCATCATCAGCCAAAATGTGCACTGCTCGCCCTGTGTTCATTTTACTGAAACGCCGCCATGCCTTGGACAAAATTTTTGCATGGATCATAGCAAAAGCATGCAAACGACAATTGAAAAAATAAACGAAATTCTTGCAAAAAAAAATCAGCCTAAAGAATTGTCTTCACGAACGACAAAGGTATGGGCTTATTATCCAGACGAAGTTGCCCCGAGGTCATTAGTCATGAAGGTTCGATATGCTTAAATTTATGGATAAAAATAAAAAATGGATCCTTATCGGTTTTTTTATTTTATCATTCAGTCTTATTTTAACCCGTACTTTTTTGATTCCCATGAATGATCCCCAAGGTGGAAGATCTTTTATTCGTGGTGACGAGTACAGTGATATCAACACCTACTCGGCGGTTTTGTATTTTAATGACTTCGGATTTTGGGCGTCGAAACTACGCCCCATGCATTTTTACAAAGGCCCTGGAGCATTGCCTGGAACAGCACCAATTGCCTACACACATTACCCTGCGCTGCCTGATGTGCTTATGGGTTTGTGGTCCAAAATAGTTGGCTCGACAAACGAAAGCACTTTAAGATTATTTCCGATTCTGATTTCTGTTTTTTTCTTTTTTTATATTTTTTCATTTTTAAAAAAATGGCAGTACAATCAGCAGGCTGCTTTTTTAAGTGCCTGTATTATCGTTTCTTCAAATTATTTTATCGCCTGGGGCGACACCATTCATAAACACACATTTGAAGAAGTTTTGAAATGGATCTTCGTCAGTCTGCTTTTAAGATACTTTCATGCGAAAAAACCAATTTCACTTCTTTATGTTTTTTTTCTATTTGCGGCTGTCATTGCTAATATTTCCTTTGAACCCATTGTTTTTCTATCCGTTTGCACCTTTGGCTTCGGGCTGATTTACGAAAAATCGTATTTCAAAAAAATTATTAACTCGGCCAATATTTTTGTCGCGGCCGGTTTTATTTTTGGTTTTGTTTTGCATTTTTATTTTAATGCTTTGTACTTCGATGATTGGAATAAAGCTTTGCAAGACATGAATGAAGCATTTCTTCATCGCACCAACCAGTGCACAGACGCCGCCATCTGCGGATTGACATTAAAAAATTATCTAGAGCTTCCGTTGATTTTTATCAATCGCATGGAAAGATTTTTTATGATCCCGGGCTTTGCTGTACTAGCCTTGTTTTGGTTTGCACGCCGTAAATGGAAAAAAGACAGCCCAGAATCTTTAAGAATTGCCTATGTATTGTTGGCCGCCAGTTTTTCTTGGTTCGCAGCCATGAGTCAGCATGCCTATGTTCACGCCTTCACAGGCAAGCAGGTTGGAATTTTTGTGGCTTGGGTTGCTGGCGTAGGTCTGTTTGAATACTGGCAAGTCTTAAAAAAAGATTGGCAGCAAAGGGCAAAAATAAAATTAGGCTTTCATTTTATTTTTGTGTTGTACATGGTCGGAATGGCATTAACCCAACAAATTGGTGAATTGTATTGGATCCATGGGTTTTCAAGATTGTTTTAAACTAGCAATTGAGCTCATGGAACAAATTGATAATTTCGACCTGATCTTGCAGCATTGAATTGCCGAATGGTCTCTCTTTGAATAGCAATCATTTCTGATCTTTCGGCAGCCGTTAGAGAATTTGCACCAGCACCTGACATTTCAATTCGCACCGGGCCTATGCTTTCTTGAGTGGTTCGCATGGAAATATTAAAAGTCATTTGCTTCGATCTTTCTGCTAAGCCGCTTCTGCGAAGTTTTTCTCGCAAATATTTTTCGATCGCTTCACCATCTTGACCAATAGCCACGCGCGCAGCCGCAGGTACGTTGGGAAGAATTTGTGCTTGTCTTATTTGGGCAGAACCAATTGACTGATTGATTCGATTTAAATTTTCCCTTGCGAATCCTTGTGGCAAGGGTCCATTTTGCGGAATGATTCTGACATCGTCACCAGAGATTGTTATTGAACAATATATTTTCACTTCACGACAATGCTTGATAGTCACATCGCGAATTTTTGCCATTTTATCCTGAAATGCACGAGTCACTTCGCGCTCTCCGATTCGCGCACAAATCGAAAGCTGTGATGCTGAAGAACATTTTACAGATTGTAAAAGTGCTTGTTCTGCATTGTTAGCGCCCATTCCCGTCACATCAATCAGTAAAGCTCCGTGCTTCGCTTCGCCCACAGAAGAAACTGTTCTGGTTGTTTGCCAAATACTAGGCTGGACACGATCAGTTAATTGGGCCGTTTGAATCAAATCTTCAATAGCTTTGTCACTGACATTCGAACCAGGATAATAAAACTGCAAACTTTTTTTAATTTCTTCTGGGTTGTACTTTGCTTTTTTGAGCAAATCAAAAACATCTGACTTTAATGACAAAACACCAGAATTTGACTGCAATAATGGCGAACCCGAACCCAGCTCATTCACTACGGATTGATGGGCAATGTTGATCTGATTAAAAGTGCTACTTTTTGCGCGCACAATTTCAGACTGGTCAGAGGTTGCGAACCCATCTTGGCTAGGAAGTTCGCGACTTAATCGCGAATTCCAATTGGCCTCGTCGGCATTTGAGTCAATACCAGCACGAAACCATTTTTTTGAATCCAAATCTGTCGAAATGCCAGATGCCTTCGCTTTACGAACGATTTCTTGATCCAAACCCATGGATTTCACCTTTGTGGCTAGTTCAGCATTGGCTTCTTTGAATGCGTTTTCGAACTCTTTGATCACATTTTGCGGAATACCAGTTGCCTTCCATGCGGCATTTTTGGGGATCAAAGCAAATCTTTGACTTTTAAAATCGCTGTACTGCTTAAAATCTAACTGACCTTTATATTTTTCAAAAAGGGTTTCAAATTTTTTATCTATCAAAAGCTTATGGTGGTTTGTTAACGACGTAACAACATCTTGATCTAAAACACCATTCAAATCTTTCATTACAGTATTTTCTATATCGATGACTTTTGCGCCACGCTGTGATGATGTGTTCACAAACTGAATCATATCGAGTCGCTCGATGTCAGTCGTGGGATCAAAATGTAAAAGTCTTTGCTTTAAAGCAGTAACTGTTTCTTTGCCAGGTACAAGCAGTCGGCTTTTTGCCATCGAGCCACCATCTGCAGGCTTTACATCAGAACCAAGCTCTCGTGACCCTGCAGCTGCCAACGATAAACCTGTAGCACTCTTAACAGTTGGCAGCCTCCCTGTTCTTCGTAACTCCTCACGGAATGGGTGGGGTTTAGGGGGCTCGACAGGTGCAATTTTACGTCCGAACTCAGGGCGCGGCTTTTCAGTTTTTTCAAAAATATTTTTTAGCCACTTTGGAGTATTTTTCAACATAGGAACTTTGATTGGTGCAATCACGCTTAATATTCCATAACAAATCAATTGCGACTGTGCGCGCGGACTAAAACACTGCAGCTTTACTCCTTTATCTAAAACCCACTTCTGACCTGCTCTATATATTTTGTCGTAATTATTCCCAATGTAATTTCCTAATTTCATTTGGTAGTACATTGTATTTTGGCAAATCAATGCATGCAAAGCTAGTGTCTTCCAATCTTTTGGATTTCCATAGCACTGCTGATACTGATTTATTATTGCAGAAGGTAGCGAAACAACAAGTTGACCAATATCCTCATCGAAAGCCTGTGGTGCATTCCAAAAGCATCCTTTCATGGCCTCTGCAGTTTTAAGCAAATTATCTTGCTGCATACAAATTCCAACGGGCGAGCAATCCAACATTTGTCCTTTGACGTCGGGCTGTTCTTGCAAGAGTTTGTCACAGCCTTTTTGTTTCTGCTCTTGGATACATTGTTGACCTACAATTTGATAAGTCTGCTTCCAAATCTTGTCAGTTCTTGAATTGAATGTACAATTACGGCTGAAGAGTTGCTGGCAGTACTTTGCACGTTCAGCACCAACAGATGAAGTGTTAATTGGTCTTTCAAATAGGGCATTAGTTAATGATCTCGATGCCTGATAAGACACAGAGCCTGATTCTGCGTGCACAACCAGTTCAAAAAAAAGTATTATTAAAAAAATCATTCGCCACAAAAACGACATAGAGTTCTTATCGGCTATGCTCCGAGAATGATAAGACTATTTTCGCGAATTCAGACCTTAGTCAGAGAATGACATTGTCTCTCGTTTAGTTGAGTATAACTTTGATGGATTTAAAAAACTCTCACCACTTTAAAAATCTCGACGCCAATGATGTGCTGTTGGCCAGTGAAAATGCGGGCTTTACGCCCACGGGTGAAATCTCGCAACTCAACTCCTATGAAAATCGAGTTTTTCAGGTCCAGCTCGAAAACTCAGAACCTGTGATTGTGAAGTTTTATCGCCCCGAAAGATGGTCAGCAGAAACCATACAAGAAGAACATGATTTTTTATTTGAGCTAGCTGCAGAAGACTTTCCTGTCCATGTCCCCTTAAAAGACAAAAATGGGAAAACTTTGCTTAAACAAAAAGAATTTTTTGTGACATTTTTTCCCAAAATTAAAGGACGCCTACCACAGGAAATTCTGTTAAAAGATTATGCAGAAATTGGTCGAAGACTTGCGCAGTTGCACAATGTTGGCGCCAGAAAATGGGCAGAACATCGTCCCGTGTTGGACACCTCCCACCCAGGTGGGTGGGCCTCTTTAGATCTTTTGCAAAATTGGATTTCCCCGGAAATCCGCAACAGATACAACAAAGCCGCTGAATCTCTTTTGCAGCACATCGACGAACTACCACTTGATCAGGATTTAATTCGCATTCATGGAGATGCCCACCGTGGAAATCTTTTGCACAATGGAAAACAATTTTTCTTTATCGACTTTGATGATTTTTGTAACGGCCCCGCAATTCAAGATGTTTGGATGCTTTTAAGTGGCGACAAAGAATCCTTTGAAAATGAAAAAGAAAACTTTCTGCAAGGTTACGAAGAACTTCGCGACTTCCCCCACCATCAGTGGGAATGGATTCCCCTTTTTAGGGGCTTTCGAATTCTATCCTATGCTGGCTGGATCGCTAGACGTTGGTCTGACCCCTCGTTTCCAAAACTTTTCCCCGAGTTTGGAACCTATAGCTATTGGGCCGAAGAGACCGAAGCTTTAGAGAAAATCGTCTGGTCCTATTAACTGACCCTGGACTTTTTGAACAAAATCCATTACTTAGATTCTTTAACCAAGATAAAAGGACCTCTAGAAAATGAAAAAAATCAAAGTAGCAAATCCTGTTGTTGAACTTGATGGCGATGAAATGACCCGTATCATTTGGACATTTATTAAAAATAAATTGATCCTTCCATACCTTGAAATCGACATTAAATATTTCGACTTGGGCATGGAGTACCGAGATAAAACCAACGACCAAGTGACTGTTGATGCTGCCGAAGCCATCAAAAAATACAATGTTGGTATCAAGTGCGCGACCATTACTCCAGATGAAGCCCGCGTGAAAGAATTCAACTTAAAACAAATGTGGAAATCACCCAACGGAACGATCCGTAATATTTTAGATGGAACTGTTTTCCGTGAACCCATCGTCATCAAAAATATTCCGCGCCTTGTTCCAGGCTGGACTTCGCCGATTGTTATCGGCCGCCATGCCTTTGGTGATCAATACCGTGCGACTGATTTCGTCACTAAAGGCAAAGGCAAATTGACAGTGACTTTCGAAGGCGAAAATGGCGAAAAGATCCAGCATGAAGTTTACAACTTCAAAGGCAACGGAGTTGCTTTGACAATGTATAATACCGATGAATCCATCATGGGATTTGCAAGATCATGCTTCAATGTGGCTTTACAAAAAAAATGGCCTTTGTATCTTTCAACTAAAAACACCATTTTGAAAAAATACGATGGCCGTTTCAAAGACATCTTCGAAGAAATTTATCAAAAAGAATTTAAAGCTCAGTATGAAGCCGCAGGAATCACTTACGAACATCGTTTGATCGATGACATGGTGGCCAGCTGTTTGAAATGGAGTGGAAGTTTTGTTTGGGCTTGTAAAAACTACGATGGCGATGTGCAGTCAGATACTGTAGCCCAAGGTTTCGGTTCTTTGGGGTTGATGACTTCTGTTTTGATCACTCCAGACGGAAAAACTGTGGAAGCTGAAGCCGCCCACGGAACAGTCACTCGCCACTACCGTATGCACCAACAAGGTAAACCCACTTCAACAAATCCAATCGCATCGATCTTTGCGTGGACTCGTGGACTTGCCCACCGTGGAAAATTGGACAACAACCAAGAGCTTGTGAAATTCAGTGAAACTTTGGAAAAAGTTTGTATCGAAACTGTCGAGTCTGGGAAAATGACAAAAGACTTGGCTGTTTGTATTTACGGCGACAAAGTCACTGCTGATAAATATCAGAACACTGAAGATTTTTTGGAAGCTATCAACACAAACTTGCAAAAAGCTTTAGCGAAATAGTTTCTTATTTATTGGGCTTGGCCTTTGTCTAGGGCTGGCCCTCGCTTCTAAAGACAAAAACATCCTAAACATGAAACAATGGGCTCAATGGCCATCACTGAATCACTGGGTGTTTTTAAAGAAAAAAATGCCCGCATCTTGTTGTTTTCACAATTGCTTTCGCAAATTTGCGACAAGACCATGTCCATTGGTTTAATTTGGCTGATCACGCAAAAATTTTCTGAAATATATTTACCTTGGTATTTATTTTTAGGATTTTTGCCAAATTTGATTTCGTTTCCTTGGATGGGTCAATGGATCACAAAAATAAGGCCTCTTCGAACAGTGATCGGGGCAGATCTGTTTCGAGGAATCGTTTTTTTATTATTGCACGTTTATGCGTCGACCCGCCAAGAACATGAATTGTTACCCGCCCTGTTCATTGGGGTTTTCTTCATTGGAATTGGCAGCAGTTTTTTTAATCCCGCGCTGATGAGTCTGCCGCCCCAACTTGTTAGTGATAAAAATATTTCGTCATTAAATACTCTTATTGATCTTTGCTTTTCGCTGTCCCATGTTTTTGCGGCCACGCTTTCCATTTGGCTGCTTCAATACTCAAGCGTTTCAAATTTAATGCTGATCAACGCCTTGCTGTTTATGTTTGGGGCCTTTTATCAATCACGGATTGAACCACAAACAAATACTTCGCTTGTGGCAAATCCCCAGACTACACCTGATTTCGCTAGCAAAGAAGAAATCCAAAGTGAAAATTTCGCCACATCGATGAAAAAAACATTTCAAATTTTAAAGCAATTTTCTGTCATTAAAAAACTGATTTATTTGTTTTTTATTCTGAACATTATCATGGCCCCATTGTTTATTTTTCTTCCCTGGTATGCCAAAAATGTTTTTGGTGGTTCGTCGTCGGCCCTGTCGTGGCTAGAAACGGGCTGGGCCTTCGGCGCTTTAACTGGTGGGATTGCTCTTTTAGTTTTTCAAATTCGCAATCATAAACATTTTTTAAATTTTTTATACACACTGATCAGTGGCTTTGGACTTATTTTTATTTGTTTTGCCTACAATCAAAAAATTCATTTTGGGGTCTCGCTCATGTTTGCGCTCGGACTCATCCTGAGCATACTGAATGTGAATATTCTGACCTACTTTCAAAAAGAACTTTCTGAAGATCAGTTGCCGTATATTATGACCTTGGCTAATCTGATTGCCACAGCCAGCGTGCCTTTTTCGATGCTGTCTGCCGGATTTATTATGCGCCATATATCCGTTCCGCAGTTTGCATTTTATAGCGGTGCAATTGTAATTTTATTTTCTTTATTTTTTAGAAAAATATCATCACAGGATCATTTCACGACAAAGGCGAGGGCCCTATGAAAATCAACGATGACATCATTTTAGAAAAAGCCAAGGTCCATGACATTGATGGCATATTAAAAAATTACCAGATTGTTTACGGTAAAAGTTATCCCATCACTTACGGAAATGATCCCGATCTTTTAAAAGAAGCCATTCGAAATCACGAAACCCATGATGTCTGTGTCGCCAGGGATATTAAAAAAAATCTCGTCGTTGGCGCCATCATTTTAGAAAAAGACACCTTCAATCACATCGGAAAACTTTTAGGACTTGTGGTATTGCCTGAATATCAAAAACATAAAATTGGTCACCATCTTGTCGCTCACTTAAGTGATTTACATCTTTCTAAATATCAAGACATTAACTCTTTGTATGCGACAACACGTACCGTTCACATTGGTGCGCAAAAAGTTTTTATTAAAAATGATTTTTTGCCTTTAGGATTGTTTCCCAATGCCCATCGCTTAAGTCAGTACGAAACTGTGACATTATTTGCCAAATTTCGTGATGGCATCTTAGGCCAGCGCCAAGGCCCCCAAGGAATATCTAAAAAATTAGTTCCAATATACAACTGTTTGAAAAAAACAAATCCACTGATTCAAATTCCCGAGGTTGAAAATATTGAGTTGCCTGAACTTGCTACATCTGATGCTAACGACAATTGGGAGTTCGAAGTCATTCAAGCTCCGCATTACGTGCTTAGAAAATTTTTAGAAATTTTTCCAGACCCTGCGGATCGTTTTTTTCCCTTTCATACTCCGAATATGCTTTTGACAGAAAAAAAAGGCCGCATGGAAATTTTTGCTTACTTCAGTAAACGTGATGGGTACTGCACCTTAATCAAGACAAGCAATTCACCATTTCATTTGCACGGGCAATTAACAAATTTATATTTGCAATTGCACGATATCGGCGTGACCTACATGGAAGTTTTGATCAATACCCGAATGAAAAAGGCCATCGAAACATTTCTTCGAGGTCAATTTTTACCTTCTGCCATCTACCCAGCCATGCGCCAAAATGGTGATGATCATGAGGACTATATCGTCATGTCCCGTTCAATGGAGCCTTTAAACTTCAAAGGAATGGCTATTATCCCCCAATTTAAACCCTATATTGATCAGTATATTGACTTATGGAAGCAAATGAACTTAGAAACACTTGAAATCATCGGAGTCACATGAGCCTTCAAGTTCCTTCTTCCCAGCTTGATCAAGTGCAAAAGCTTTGCGAGGTCAACACACCCTACGCAAAAAGTTCTGACCTCGACTCTTTGTTCCTTGAAGCCATGAAGCAAAATACTTTTTGGCATCAAGAAAAATCTTCGTTTTACAAAAAATTACTCGCTAAAAATAATTTCAATTGGTCGCAAATTAAATCCATCGAAGATTTAATTCATTTGCCACCCGTCTGGGCCCATTTTTTTAAAGCCTATGAAATTTTGTCTGTCCCGCGAAGTGAAGTGACGCTGCATTTGACCTCGTCAGGGACCCAAGGGCAAAAATCCCAAGTCTTTTTCGATCAATGGTCCATAGGGTCAGCCCAACGAATGTTGGATTGGATTTTTGAATACAACAAATGGGTCACACCAAATCAAAAATGCAACTATGTTTTATTTACCTACGAGACTGAAGCTTCTTCAAAATTAGGCACAGCTTACACAGATAACTATCTTTGCAATTATGCCCCGATCAATGAAGCCTTCTATGCCCTTAAGCGCACGGGACATGGTGGCCATGAGTTCGATCTTTACGGAACAATTGCCACATTTCAAAAATTTGCTGAACAAAAAATTCCGGTCAGAATATTTGGATTCCCCTCATTTTTTTATTTTACTTTGCAAAGAATGAAAGATCTTGGCATGGCCCCTTTGCAGTTGCACAAAGACAGCTTAGTTTTTTTAGGTGGCGGCTGGAAAAGTCACCGGGACCAAGAGATCACCAAAAAAGAATTGTATTCGATGATCGAAAACCAATTAGCAATTCCCAATGCCCGCCTTCGTGATGGTTTTGGATCCACAGAACATTGCATTCCCTATGTCGAATGTGCGAACCATCAATTCCATATCCCGACATGGTCACGGGTTTTTATTCGTGATTTTAAAACATTGAAAAAATTAAATTATGGCGAAACTGGATTTTTACATTTCGTTTCGCCCTATATCACATCGATGCCAGCCCAATCTGTCATCATGGGTGATGCGGCCTACACGATGCCGGGCTCTGATTGTGGTTGTGGAATTACAACTGACTATTTTGTAAAAACAGGACGCGCAGGTGTTTCAAAAAATAAATCCTGCGCCATATCGGCCAGTGAACTATTGAAAAAATTCTCTCATGGGGGGCCTC
>DGYJ01000075.1:0-3862 GCA_002396665.1 Bdellovibrionaceae bacterium UBA5009 | reverse complement strand
CATGGGGGGCCTCCATGAGTTTATGGTTAGGTGAAAAAGTTACCAGTGAAGAATTTTGGAAAAACTTTAAATCCAAACAAGAGCAAAAAGAATTTTGGTCACGCCCCCCCATTTCACATACTATTTTTTACAAAGCCCTTGAGGACATGATTGCCGAGCTTTCAAAACAAAAGTCAAATCTTAGGCAAACTCTGAAAAAAGATTTAATGAGCCAATCTGGAATGACCGATTGGTCCGCCGAAGAAAGCTTTAAATCTTTGATCGAATTTATGACCCCTTGGAATTTGCGCACAAAGCTGACCAGGGAGCTTGGTACAGATTTTCCTTTTGAGCTAAAACGAATCGATCCCCGCGAGCCCCATTTTGAATGTTGGAATCCCATGGGAACTCTTGTCCATATAACCCCAAACAATTCGCCACTGCTTAATGTTTTTGCCACCATTGAAGGCCTGCTCAGTGGGAATGTGAATTTGCTGAAGCTGGGACGTAAAGACACTTTATTTGCCGAAATTTTTTTTGAAGCATTATCCAAAATGGATCCCACGGGGCATCTAAAAAATTATATTTTTATTGAAACCCTGAGCGCCCGTGAAAAAGAAAAGCTGAAAGATTTCTTATCCGTGGGCGATGTGGTTTCCGCCTGGGGAAGTGAAGAGGCCATTGCCAGCCTTCGTCAACTGACCCCAGAACATGCCCGCTTCATTGACTGGGGCCACAAGATCTCCTTTGCCTATATGACAAAGTCCATATGGCACAACCGAACTGACAAAAAATATTCTGAAACTCAAACATTGCTGGTTCGCGAAATGCTTTTGAACGAACAGCAATCCTGTTCTAGCCCGCAGGTTCTGTATCTTGAGGATGCAAACTTCGAGGATCTTAAAAATTTTGCAAAGGATCTTTCAGTTCTTTTGGATAAAGCTTGTGCTGAAAATCCATTGGCAGATCTTTCAGATGACGATGCTGCAGAACTGACAACTCAAACAGAACAGGTGCGTTTAGCTGAAGTTTTAGAACACTCTGCCCTGCTTGAATCAAAAAATAAGCAATGGCGAATTTACATTGAAACAAATTCTTCACTGCGTACGTCTCCACTTTTTAGAACTTTATGGATCAAACCAATTCAAAGAAATGAAATTTTAAGTCATTTCTCTGGCTTAAAAAAATATCTGCAAACTTTTGGGCTCTCCGCAAATAGATCAGAACAAATGGATTTAATCCCCTTGTTTTTTCAGTCAGGCTTACTTCGCATCAAACCCCTGGGCCAAATGACTGATGGTTACAATGGCGAACCCCATGATGGGGTTTCGGCCCTGCAAAGATTTTGTAAAAAAGTTTCCTACAGTGACGCTGACAGCTTTAATGGATTTATGTCGATCGGATAAAATATGAGCGAGATTTTTAAAAAAGAAGATTTTCAAAAAATCCGTACAAAAAAAGAAGACACCGATCTTTATTTTTACAGCGGCGGAAGTTCGGGAGAGCCAAAACTTTCTGTTTTCACATATGAGGACTACCACCGCCAAATGGCCTTGGCCTCGGAAGGATTGTATGCCGCTGGCCTTGATCCACGAACAGATTTAGCGATGAATTTATTTTTTGCCGGTGGTCTTTACGGAGGCTTTGTCAGTTTTTTTACAATCCTTGAGGATTTGCATTGTCCGCACTTTCCCATGGGCGCCCATAGCGATCACAAATTTGTTGCCGACGTGATTTTAAAATACAAAGTGAATACCTTACTAGGAATGCCTTCTTATATTTTAAAATTATTCCAAGCCAACGAAGAACGTTTTAAAAAAGACAATCCGGTTCAAAAAATATTCTACGGCGGCGAACACTTTAGCCTGGCCCAAAAAGAATATTTTCAAAAACAATTTGGAATTCAACTGATCAAATCCGCCAGTTATGGCAGCGTCGATGCTGGCCCGCTGGCCTATCAGTGTTCAGCATGCGAGGGCTCTGTTCATCATCTTCATCATCGTTTGCACGATTTAGAAATAGTTAAGTTAGATGTGGACCAGCCCGTGGATAAAGACGAGGTCGGTCGATTATTGTTCACATCGAAAGTCCGCCGCGGTCAAAAAATTGAACGCTACGAAATTGGCGACATTGGACGCTGGGTCAGTGAACCTTGCCCGTGTGGCCGTCGAACACCGCGCTTTGAACTGATGGGTCGCACCGGGGATATCTTCCGCGCTGGTGCGACATTTTTAAATTATCGCCAGTTTTTAAATCTTCTCAGTGATCATTTGGATTATTCTGGAGCTTTTCAGATTTTGATCCAACCCTCTCAAGGACTTCAGCCTGAAATGCTTAAATTTCAATTTGATAAAAAGATGGTGGATCAGCCCCAAAAAGAAAAAGTTGAAAATATTTTTTTAGGCCTTAAAGACTTTTACGAAGCTGTTCACAAAGACAAGACGCTGATCTATGAATTTTCTTTTGTTTCGATAGATGAATTTGTTTCTTCCCCCGGAAGTGGTAAGATCAAATCCGTGGTGGATCAACGGACATGAAAAATTATTCTTTATTTCAAATTGTCATTGCTGCAAAAAAGAACTCGGCCTATTTTGCTGAACTTCTTAAAAATATCAATCCCTTCGATTTCAAAAATGAAATTGATCTTTTAGCCGTTCTTCCCATCACAGATCACAGCAAATATTGGGAAGCCCACCAAGGGCCTAACACACTGATGACCGAACAGCCCCCCCACGGAATTTTATACAAAAGCGGCGGCAGCACGGGTAAGCCAAAATATTCTTATTTTACGAGTGAAGAGTGGTCTACTTTTACTCAGGTTTTTGGCTGGGGCTTGACGCAAAATCAATTCGAAGATGGCGACCGTGTAGCAAATTTATTTTACTCGGGCGATCTGTATGCTTCATTCATTTTTATCAAAGATTCCTTAGAGAAGTGTGAAAAAAAGATTTTACAATTTCCGCTTTCAGGAAGTTGTTCGCCCGAAAGCTTGGCCCATGATCTGATCGAATTTAATATCAACTGCTTAGTCGGAGTCCCAACTTCGATCATCAATCATTTCGATTGGATGCAACACCATATGCCCCAGGCCTTAAAATCAGTCGAAAAAATATTTTACGGTGGCGAATCCATGTACCCTGATCAAATCAAATGGATAAAAAAAGTTATCCCCCATGTGCAAATTCATTCTGTTGGATACGCCAGCGTGGACGCGGGACTTTTGGGCTACTGTTCGACAGATTGTGATATCGACGAACACAGAGTATTTGAAAATTCGACACTGATGGAAATCATTGACGAAGAAACGGGCGAAACCATTCAAGATCTCAATCACCCAGGCAAATTATTGGTGACCAACTTGACCCGAAAATTGATGCCGATACTTCGCTATCCTGCCGGGGACCGTGCAGTTTGGCTTGAGCCCGCAGGCACACCCCACAGAAAATTTAAATTGCTGGGACGATCTGAAGAGGCTGCCCGGGTTGGAACGGTCACAGTTTACTTTGAAGACACTCGAAATATGCTGCAAAAAATTTACGGGCAAGAATTTGCATTTCAATTTCAAATGCGACTAGAACATCATGATCAGTTGGATCAACTTGTTCTTGTTGTTTCACAGGTTCCAGAAGACAAAGAAAAATCTTTACGCCAACGTATCGAAGCTGAATTTTTAAAACAAAAACCCGCCTTCGGCGAAGCCCTGTCGAAACATTTGGTTCATCCACTACAAATTGAATTTCGCGATATCGTCCTTTTCGAGCAAAACACCCGCACCGGTAAAATCAAACGCCTCATTGACCGCAGGAAGTGATTTTTGAAATTTGCCTGGCCCTCAAAATGCAAACGGCAGGATTTGGTCCCGCCGTCTGAAACTATCGAAAGT
>DGYJ01000049.1 GCA_002396665.1 Bdellovibrionaceae bacterium UBA5009 | reverse complement strand
CAAAAAAATCTTATCGCCCTTTCAAGTAAATGATCGGCATCCACTTTGTTTTTAGAATTTCTAGAAAGGGCGATAAGATTTTTTTGCACTTTTTGAGAAAAATCTTGCACTTGCCAATTCGCAGAATTGTTTTGTGCCCATGCCAGAAGGTCAAAGACGCAGGTGTTAATTCCTCGCCCAAGGGATACAGGTCCCGGTTCAAAGGTCTGTTCTTTGGTGTCTATATCGATCTCTTGATATTTATTCAGCACAAGTGCCTGGGTCGGTTGAACGGAAAGATCAATTCTTTTTAGTGTTTTTAAGCCAACAGTGCCCCAGGGATTGGACCAATTGACATGGGGGCCATGGATCAAAGAAAAGTTTTCTAATCCAAAGTGGAAAAGATTGATGGGGTGTTTTAATTTTTTTTCAAAGTGCGAAAAAAGTAAATTTTCAAAGGCCACGGCACTGGATGTGATTTTGTTTTGGTCAAAAGGTGTCCAGCTTAAGTCTGAATTCAGAAAATGTATATTTTCCGCGGCGACAAAACCTTCAAGGGCCTGGTGGATTTCATCACGCATTTCTTTAAAAGAACCGGCAATGGATGCATTTAATAAATTTTCGAGCCAGCGTTCGGCATCATCTGTTTTTGAATCTGCAGGGTATAATTCGCAGGATTGAAAAACTTCATAACCAGCGGACAGAAGTTCAGACCCAAGTTTTTTGAAAAGATCTGTATTTTCTGATCGGCTTTGCAAGCACAATCTTTTTGCAGATTGTTTTTTAAGCTGTTCGATCAAATCCGAAACAGATTTTTTATCGTCGAATGTAAAAACCATCTCTTGCGAAGAAAGATCGGGTGGCTTCGAAATTTTTAAAAATGATCCCTGCGAGTGTCTTTGTAGAAAAGACAAAAAATATTGATCTGCTGGGTGATAAATTTGAGCGACACTTCCGCCCAGGCGGTACTGAAATATTTTTTCAAGATGGCGCTGACTGACATAGACATATTCAACTTTTTCAATATTATTTTCTGGAAGCCATTTGCTAAGAAAAGATTTTAATGATTGCCTTGGGAGATACCATCTTTGGTGTTTAAAGCCTGGATTTTGCATCCAGCAGACTTCTGCAAACGATTCTCCGATAAAGAGACCTAAAGAATTGTTTTTGGTGATGACATTCATTGGTTTTTTATATTATCTGAGGTTTCTTTTAAAGGAAAGGAAGAACAGCGTGAAAGTATCACAAGTTTTACGTGATATGACTCCTTATAAGCCAGGGAAGCCAATTTCAGAAACTCAGCGCGAGTTTGGTCTTGATCGCGTGATCAAGCTTGCCAGCAATGAAAATCCTTTGGGTCCAAGTCCCATGGCGGTAAAGGCCATCGAGTCACAACTGAAAAATCTTCACCTTTATCCGGACCCAACACAATATGATTTGATCGAAACTTTTTCATCAATTTGGAAGGTTTCAAAAAAACGTCTGAGCTTTGGAAATGGCAGTGATGAACTTATTGATCTTTTGGTCCGTATTTTTTGTGAGCCTGGCGAAGGCGTTTTGACGACTCAGTCTGCTTTTGCTGCCTATGAAGTCAGTGCCCAGGCGAACCGTGCCAAAGTTCATCAAGTGCCATTATTGCCAGGGTTTAAAACCGATCTGGAGGCTCTTTCTGATTTTTATTTTTCAAGGCCTGAAAAACAAATACGATTGATCTTTTTGGCGAATCCCAACAACCCAACGGGCACATATATAAATGATATTAGTTTAAAGTCTTTTTTAAAGAAATTTGAAAAAGAAGAAAATGTCATGATCGTCATCGATGAAGCCTACACAGAGTTTGTCCGCGCAAAAGATTATCCAGAAGCCATGAAACTTGTTGAATCCTTTCAAAATGTGATTGTTTTACGGACTTTTTCAAAAATTCTTGGATTGGCGGGCTTACGACTTGGCGCCATGGTTGCCCCAGAAGAAGTCATCGAAATCTTTAATCGCGTCAGAAAGCCCTTCAATATTAATTCCTTGGCCGCAGTGGCGGCCATCGCTGCAGCGCAAGATCAGGCTTTCATCAAAGCTTCGCAGCAGGTCACGTGGAAAGGTCTTGATTACTTTTACAAAGAACTTCAAGAATTAGGACTTCCCTACGTTGAATCGCAAGGTAACTTTGTTTTATTTGATACTCTTCGGGATGCGCAAAAGGTTTTTCAAGCCTTGCTGAAGAAGGGCATTATCATGCGTCCAGTGGGGAATTATGGATTGCCAAATCATTTAAGGTTAAGTGTTGGGCTTCCGGAAGAAAATGAATTGGCCATAAAAGCGCTAAAGGAATGTTTGAAAGAGATATGAGTTTTGTAATTACAATTGATGGCCCTGCGGCCTCAGGAAAATCTACTGTCAGTCGAGAGCTCGCTAAGCGTTTGGGCTGTCCGTGGGTTTCGACCGGGGCATTCTATAGGGGTTTGGCCTACGCCGCCCTCAGGCTTGAAATTGATTTCGATGATGTTGTCGCTTTGGCCGAGCTTTGTAAGTCCTCCGTTTGGTCTGTACAAATGTTTGCAGATAAAACCCGGGTCTTTTTTAAAAACCAAGACGTCACTGATTCCATATCCCATGAAGATGTGGGTAGCTTTGCCAGTCGAATTAGCCACTACCCCGAGGTCCGCCAGTCCTTG
>DGYJ01000021.1:2066-8886 GCA_002396665.1 Bdellovibrionaceae bacterium UBA5009 | reverse complement strand
CAAGTGGTTTTTAATCCCTTAGTAGCAGTAAAAACTCCGCCCAAGGGCTCGCCAACATCCTGTCCAAAAATATCTTTAAGATCCAAATGCTTTTCACCATAGTGCAAAGCCATGCGAATGGATTGAGCCATGCTAGCCATTAGAATTTCCTCCAGTCCGCGTTTTCACTTCCTGCATAGGTGTGATCCCAAATGGATTCCGCCGTGGGAACGGGCTCGGTACGAGCTTGTTCCGTGGCACGAATGCCTTCTTCTTCATACTTATCCCAAATGGATTGGGCCTGGTCTTTGGTTAAAAATTTAGCATCAATTAATTCTTTTTCAAATTGCTGGACGCAATCGATTCCAGGCTCTCGGTTAGCACCAGTTGCAGACGAGTGACCATTCAACCGAGAAACATGGGCTTCGATAAAAGCGGGCTTTCCGGTTTTACGAATATAATCTATGCTTTCCTTGATCGCCAAATAGGTCTCGACAGGATCATTTCCATTGATCACTTTGGCTGGCATATTAAATGCCTTTGCACGGTCAGCGATATGGGTCTCGCCATGCTGACCATCGTAGGAAGTTGAAATTCCCCATTTGTTATTTTGAACAGTGATCAATACTGGCAATTCATTGCCTTTACGAGACGACCAGATCAATGACGAAGCAAAATCCCCTTCAGCAGTGCCTGCATCACCACCTGTGACAATGCTAATAGCTCCATGGCCTGCTCGTTTTTGTGAATGGGCCGTTCCGCACGCAATAGGATACTGAACTTCTAATGGCGAAGTCACAGGGGCTACGTTCCATTTTGGAAAGCAGTAATGATTTGAAAAGTTTCTTCCACCTGTCGAAGTGTCCGTGGAACGATTCATCATTAAACGGATGGAATCAATCATAGGCATGCCCATGGCAATCAATGTCGGCGTACAACGGTAATGAAGATGCATGAAATCATATTTAAGCCCTTGGCCTTTGCGAGCTAATAAGCCAAGGCAAACGCCCCAGGCCTCTTCGCCAGTGCCACCAATCCAAAAGTAAGATTCCCCAGAACGGTAAATCTTAATCAAGCGCTCTTCAAGGACGCGGGATTTGACCATCAGGTCATGGATTTGTAAAAGAAGCTCTTTCGAAAGTCCTCCAAACAAACTCTTGGATGATTTCGGTGCAGAAGTTGATGTCGTGGCTTTATTATTGGTGGACAGCTTGGCTTTGTTTTTCAAAACTTTTTGCCTCGTTGTTGATGCAGAGTTTTTCGTCGATGCCATAAAAAAAGGCCCCCTTGATCAGACCCGGTTAAACTAGGTCTTTGGAGCCTTTTTGTCAAAATCAAAGTCTAAAAATTCACAGGCAAAGTTCGGTCTAACAAACCGACTAATTACGGGCCTGCGGGGACAATTTCGCGTCACTTAATTGGATCAAATCCAATAGGACATTTGTTGCTTCTTGGATTTCAGCGCGTTTAAGATAATCTTTCGTTTTATCATCTTTTGAAAGCTTCTTTTTCGCTTTGTCTTTTTTATCTTTTTCGTTTTTATCCTTCAAAACTTCACTGACCTTGATGACCTTGCCACGCTCTTTGGCCTTTTTGACTTCATCAAGAACTTTTTTGAAATCTTCAGACTTATCGACACGGACCACAGATTTATCTTTAAGAGTTTTTATCCACTCTGTCTTGATTTCTGCCCAGGACCCTTCACCCTCTTTGACATAGGCTTCTTTTGACAAGAAGGCCGGAAGTTTTTTAGGCGGAAGCGAATAATCTAGGGATTTTTCACCAATATCATCTGTGCTGTAAGGGCCAGGCAAGACCACATCGGCGTCTACACCTTGATGCTGAGTGGACTCACCACCAGGAACAAAGAACATACCCACGGTCACCTTAATAGCACCTAGGTTGGCAGGAATTGGCATGACAGATTGAACGCTGCCTTTACCAAAAGTATGATCACCACCAACGATCACTGCTCGTTTATAATCTTTTAAGGTTCCAGCTACGATTTCAGAAGCGCTAGCACTGATACGACTTGTTAACACAACAAGGGGGCCTGCCCAGTCGACTTCTTTATCTTCATCGGCAAGAGTTTGTTCACCTTGCTCTTCCGCCCGTGAAGACTGTTTTACAACATTACCAGTTTTAAAAAACAAACCCGCAATTTTAACTGCATCTTCTAAACTGCCGCCACCATTGTTCGAAAGATCAAGAACAAGCCCCTCGGCTTTTTGATCACGGGCTTCTTTGATGATCTTCTTTAAGTCTTGAGCACTTGAACGGCCACCACGTCTTGAGTCTGCATAGAATGATGGGAAGTTGATCACACCAATTTTAGCTTTTTTACCAGTGCCAACATCTTTTTGAATGAAATGGATTTGTGCAGCTTCGTCATCCAAGTTCACTTTGTCACGGACAAGGGTCACATCAAATCTTTTTTTGCCATCACCATCTTTGCGCAAAATAGTCAGACGAACCTTAGTTCCTTTTTTACCACGGATTTTTTTAACAACATCTTTCAAGTCCATATCAATCACATTTTCCATGGGACCCGTTTCTTGCCCCACGGCCACGATTTTATCCTGCGGTTCCAATTGACTCGATTTAAAGGCAGCGCCACCAGGCACAAGTTGTTCGATCACAGTGAATCCATCTTGCGAAGAAAGAGTGGCCCCGATACCTTCAAGGGATAAACGCATTTGAATCTCAAAATCCTCTAAGACATCTTTCGAAAAGAAACTTGAATGCGGGTCCAAGGCTCTTGCAAAACAATCCAAATACGTTGAATACAAATCGTCCTGTTTGGTTTCTAAATTTCTTTTGATCGAACGTTCGTAGGTTTTTGTCACATTGGATTTAGCTTCATCCAATTTCATATCCGTCGCTAAATAGTTAGCAATTTGAAAATGAATGTATTTTTTTAAGTAGTCATTGGCATCATTACTATCTTTGGGAAAATCTTTGTGGTCTGGATCAAATGAAAACTCGGTGGTTGAATCAAATTTATAGGATTTGCCTAGAAAAGTTTTAGCAAAATCAGCACGTTCTTTAACTCTTTGATTTAATATTTTTTGTGCATCAGATAAAAACGCACAGTTGTTGGCCTTTGTTTTTTCAAAAAGATCAGACATCATGGATTTGATTTTTTCGACATCTTCTTTCACCAAGTAGATTTTAGAAGAATCTAAATGTTTGATATATTGTTCGACAACACGATTTTCTAACTCTTTGTCTCTTTTCGAGTACTTCACATGATTGCGAAGAAATCCTTCCTCGATCATCGGCAGATATCTGCATTCTAATTGAGATTTTGAACTCAATTGGGCATGGACAGAAGCCAGTGGCACAGCCGAAAGAAATAGAGCAGCAAATAGAACAGTGATTTTTTGTGATGTCATACAACCTACCTTAGAGTTCAGATTAGAAGACTCATCGGTCGGTGTCGTGAAAATTAAAGTCCCCAAGACCTTAGACCAATGACCTCTTAGCGTGGCTCAAAAAGGTTCAATTGGTCAACATCTGGCGCTTTGAATGATGTTGTGCCTGAGAGTAAGATTTCGTGCTTAATAAACTCACCACGATGGGTTTCGATCATAAAAAAGCACATGTTGGGATAGGTGCGTTTAAGTCTAGTCATTTCCTCGTAGATCAATTGAAGATTCTTAGGATCATCATCTGACATACCAAAGCGATGATGGTCATTGTAACCATAAATTTCAATCGCAGATCTTACAGAGGCACGAATAGCACTCTGCTTCAATTCAGCAGTCGTCATTGTTAAATCATTATCACCCAGCAGATGCCTGGTTGGCACATGACTAACTGGAAACAAACTTAAATAGTTTGGGTCATGGGGCAAAACCTTATGATGCACAAATTGATTAATTCCCGCCTTAATGGTCTCGGGACTATGTCCGCGGGCGGTGATAACGGAAACAGGTCTTTGATTGAAGGTCGCGTGATAAAAAGTCTCCCACGATGGGCCCTTCCATTCTAAATCTGGAATTTTAAAAAGATCTATTACATCACGAACAAAAACCTGGTGCTTGTGTCCAAGGCGCTCTAACTCTTCGCGCTCGTGGTCGCGAAAATAGCGGAAGGTTCCATTTTTATCATCGAAACGAATTTCATAATCTTTATAAAAACCACTTTTACCAATTGTTGTATGAACCTCGGCCCATTCGCCGCTTGAAAGCGTTAGCTCTTGTCCCGTTTTTTTGTGAAACAAGACAAGCTGAGTCGATAGAAAAGCGATGTTGTCATCGAAATCGAAAAAGTAAAAGCTGCGACCACCACGGGAAAAATTTCGATCTTTTTCTTGAGACCGAAAAGCACAGATTTCAAGTTGCCCAGAATAGCCAGGCAGGTTCTTCTTTTCCATATCGAGTGTTTTAACACATTCTGCTGAGGACCTCTAGGAGCCGGTAAAAAAGAAATGACTGTCTCAATATTAGACAGTTCCAATCTGGCTTAGCTCTTGTAATAGATCAAATCGAGGTGAATATGAAACGCAATAAACAGCATTTAATTCTAATCTTTGGATTTCTGATGTTCTTTTTGGGCTTAACTGAATCCTATGCGAAATCAGCAGCGCATACAGGTCGACACATGATCAAAGAAAAGACAGGTCGATGCTTCTTCTATGAGCCCGTCACCAAAACAAACCTTGGCTGGCTTTCTAAAGAAGAAATGGTTGCAGTCCAAAAGAAGGGAATTAAGCCCTACTCTGGTAAACGCAAGCAATCAAACATGAGACAAGTTTACGTTCCTCGCGACTGGTGCGGACGTAAAAACTCATAAATCTGTCTATTGCGAGGACTTGTTTCTGACAATGCAGACTGTAAGTCCTCTTGATAAATTTGATACTTTTCACTCAAAGCTCTTAAGTTCGACAGGCAGACGATCTTCACAGAGTCTGTCATCCCCAAGAACCCTTCACGTCCACGACTACAATCCGAAAAAAAGTTTGCAATTGGTCTGACTGCTGTCGCAGACAAATTTTCTTTATCAACCAAATCCATTAATCTTGCCATTTGAGAGCTATAAACAACAAGGCTATGGGATGTCGCATGGGGATTCATCTGGATATCCATCTGCACTTGGCGAACATCCAGCGGCTGAAAAGTGTCCAAGGCCTGACGAACGCGTTCTTCCTGGCCCGCATTCAAGTCTTCATTGGCTTTATTTTCATCTTCATTGAATTTATTTTCAATTGCCCGACTTGCGCTACCGACATCTTTTCCTGCACTACCAACATGGGGGATGAGGCTATCATCAGAGCTGACGAGGACTGCACTCCGATTCTGCACTTGAAAATAGGATCCATCATTCCTACGACTTTTCGAAGAGTTTGAATTTTTATACTTAAGGACCAGGCAAAACAATATAAGACCCAAAAAAGCGAAGAGGAGTTTTCTCATAAAGACAGCTCCTGCTTAATCAATTCACTGTTTTGAACTGGAACCAATACGCCCCGTAAATCAGGACTTTGAGTTTGAAGATTTAATTCACTCAAATCAGAAACTCTGACAAGCATGTCAGTTATAATATTCTGTAAATTTTGTTTTTGGTCACTGGTGCAATTTTGACAATTGTCCAACAATCCCTTCAAATACATCGCTTGAACGCCATAACTTCCCCAAATATTCTGATCACAGTATCCGGCCATCCCTGCAAATACAGATTTGCTTCCGTTCGACTCTTTTAAATCCGCAGGACAATCAAGATGGGCTTGTCCGCAGGTGTTCTGTTTTAAAACAGACTTATAGGCATTATTGACTCTACTTAAGGCCTTTGTGAAAGCACTTAGCTTCAGATTATAATCCGTAGCCCTTATTGGAGTTGATATATTTTTTATTTCATTTTTTAATTTAATAAATTCAGCTTCTGCATCTTTAAATTCATTGGCTATATTGGGCTGAACAAAACAATCGGAATGCCTGGCCTCGTGAATCAACATACCTAGTCGCTCTGGCCAACTGAGATTGCCAAAGTAACTTGAGCTAAACTTCATCATACTACGACCAAATCCTGGCTGATAAATCATTTTTCCTGAAAATTTCATTCGCTCGTCATCAGCCGGGATTGGTGTTTGCTGACTTGGCGGATTTGAAGGCCAAATTGGAAGGGCGAATGCATCAAACATTTTTTTTATCGAATTACTGGATTGAACTAAAGCTCTGTAAAAACTTCCGGAAAATATTGGAATAGTAAAATTAGCAGCTCGAATAGCTCCAGAGTCAGCATGATAGGTATCAAGATATTTTATCCTTTTGTAAAAAAATTGAAGCCCCCCGAATGCTGAACTGCTGCCAAAAATTCGATTGAACAATGGAATAGCCGAAACTTTATATGTTAAATCATTAAGCCCAAGATGCTGAACATCGTCTTGAACCATTTTCTTCTGCGAAGCATTTGCAAAGCCATTTCCCCATTCAAATTTAGAAATATCAGAATTTCGGGGCGAAAATACAAATTCAGATAATGGTGGAAAACTTTCTTTCAAGCCTTTAAAAGACAATACTGTTCTGAAGTTCAGCTTTATAGATTTAAAAACATCTATCGAATTCAAAACTTCATCGGGATCGTAAATCAATGCATCAATTAAATTTGCCCCACGAAATGTTGTTCCATTCATTGATTTCAAATAAAAATTTGCACCGGTTAAGTCTGTGCCATCAAAACTTGTTTGCAAAATTGTGACGTCAACAAGCAAAAGACCCTTTAAGTTCTTACCAACTAAATTTTGATTTTGAATTGTAATTGAATCAAATCGACCACACTCGATCATTTGATCTAAATTCCAACCTTCTTGACCTGTTGGATTTTCGCAGCGACGGGTCTT
>DGYJ01000021.1:0-1880 GCA_002396665.1 Bdellovibrionaceae bacterium UBA5009 | reverse complement strand
TGGCAGCGACGGGTCTTCGAGTTGTATTTGTAAAGAGTTTGAGTCACCGGCGTCACCGCATTTTGTGCTGTACTCGATACGACCTGGGAACCTGACGCAATTTGCGCCTGTGTTCCAAAGAAGCAGAGTAATGACAAAATAAATAGAAATAAACGTGCAACCCTAGGTTTCATGGGGGACATCTTAACAAAATAAGAACTCTATTTCAGCTGTGATAATCCTGACAGTTCGATGACGAAGTCTTAGTCAATTCCCCTGAGTAAACCCGGGGACTTAGCAGCTTCGGACTGGAAAGTGACAATTTTAGTCGCCCATTTTAGGAATTAAAAGTTTATCGATTTAAAAATGGATAACGATATGACTGATACGATCAACTTGCCCCCTCAAAAATTGTACAACTTATAGGTTGTCCAGTTTTTGAGGGCATCGTGAGCACAATTTTTCGCTACACCTAAAATCATCACCAGCACAAAAATTTATTCAGTCATTGAAAATTTAAAGAAATCCAATTCGAGCTAGCGTTTTTTCTTTTTCAAAACGACTTTTGTGACACCTAAAATTTGTGCTTTTTGCTGGGCCGTTTTTGCACCCTTCAAATCAGACTTCTTTTTTGGAGGCAGATCAGCAATTACAGTCTTTGCGGCTGATTTCTTTTTAACAGCCCCACCCTTCGAAGTCGCTTTGGCTTTTTTTCCGCCTGCAGGCTTCGAACCCACAAAACCTTTTTCTTTCAACAGATCAATGGCCTGCTCAAAAGTTAAATCTTCTGGCTTCATACCCTCAGGCAAAGAGGCATTGGTTTTTGCACACTTAATGTAAACGCCATAGGGCCCGTTCAATAACTGAACTTCGTCCTGGGTTTCTGGAAATACTCCAAAGACCTTCATTGGTGCAGCACGGCCCCGACCTTTTTTAGGCAAATTCAAAAGCTCCATACATTGAGCAAAAGTCATTTCAAAAATATTTTGTGTTTTTGGAATTGAACGATAATCCCCATCATGAAATACGTAGGGACCAAAACGCCCAATTCCAATTTTCACATCTTTACCAGTGCCAGGATGTGACCCCAATGTTTTTGGTAAAGAAAGAAGCTCTAAGGCCTTTGGCAAATCAATGCTTTCAATCTGATATCCAGCAGGAATCGAAGCACGTTTCGGTTTGTCGTTTTCTTCACTGACATCACCCAATTGCACATAGGGACCATAACGACCATTCATAACGTAGATTGGCTGACCAGATACTGGATCTTTTCCGATACTGTCTGCACCATTAATCTTTTGATCAATCAGCTTTTCCACAGCCTCTGATGTCAAGTCTGCAGGGGACTCATTATCTGGCAAGGAAGCACTGACGGCTTCACCATCACGTTTCCCTGTCAAATAAGCACCATATCGGCCCACATGAAAATTGTATTGCTCAAGACCTTCAAGCTGAACACTTCGGGCCTCTTCAGGATTAATTTTTTCACCCTGGGTTTCAACTTGGGCTTTTAATCCCTTCGGACCAAAATAAATAGACTTCAAATATTTTTCCCAATCCAAATCGCCATCAGCAATATTGTCCAGGGACTTTTCCATATCCGAAGTAAAACCTAAATCCACATAATCAGGTAAATACTGACTTAATAATTTTGAAACCACCAAGGCTGTAAATGTCGGAACTAAGGCCGATGCATTTTTTCGAACATAGCCACGATCAATAATTGTTCCAATGACAGATGCATAGGTCGACGGTCGACCGATGCCGCGTTTCTCGAGTTCTTTGATAAGCCCTGCTTCTGTATAGCGTGAAGGCGGCTGTGTTTCTTTGGTCTCGGTATCGATCGAGACAAGCGCAAGTGGGTCTGCGGCACGGACGAGTGGCACTTCGACATCTTCTCC
>DGYJ01000069.1 GCA_002396665.1 Bdellovibrionaceae bacterium UBA5009 | reverse complement strand
GCCGTATCATTAAAAAAAAATGGTTTCTGACTGTGAATTTTTCTAAGCTGGCTTCATCTAATTTAGAACCAATGTCGCTTCTTAGTTGTAGTTTGTAATTCATTCGACCAATCAATTTTCCATTTTTAATTCGTGTGTAATAGTTTTCGTAAAAATTTGGATCAATTGAGTAGTAACTTGTATCGAAAATGTCTGGCGCCACAGCCGCTGCTTCGATTTTTCGAAGACGCGGAATGATGCCTGAAATATTGGGATTCCAATACAGCATATCAGCATGCTTGTTGTTTCCTTGAGTCGGAAAATCAGTGATATGAAACCAATACTCTGCCTTCAATTCATTTTCTGGATTTGGCGATGGGCCAGCACGTGGAATGTCAGCGATAGAGTGGATACTTCTTGTGTACTCTCCTAAAAGGCGCATTGACATCAAACTTAGTCTGTCGCCTGGGAAGCGGCCATAGTTTGCGCCAACATCTTCGTAATCAGATCCTGTTGCACTTTTTTTAATGTCATCAAGCATTTTTTCGTAGGCAGCAGCATCGAAGTCACCAATTATTTTTTGCGGCAACAGTCTATCATTTCTGCTTTTGGGGTCACCAGTCGATGAACTAGCACCGCGATCCCATCTGTTAAAATACCATGGTCCGAATCTGCCCCCAAAAGGCTTTGCAAAAGCTTTTGCACTCAGTTCAATGACTGCAGGTGCAAACGGAATTTTAGGAGCCGTTTTAGCTTTAACACCGACATAGGCCATGCACCATGGATCTTTTTCGTAGCCCAGTGTATATCTAAAATCTTGAGGTGGTTTGCCAACATAATTTTTGATGTTGTTAATATAGTCTCTGTAAAATTGTGGAATTTTTCCAGCTTCACTAGGTGTTCGATAAACAATAGGCAGGCTCGTATCACCTGCAAAAAGTCTGTACGAGTAATTGCAAGCATCTGCATATCCAACATTTGGATTAGATGATGATACAACTGATGCATTAACATTATCTTGATAAATTAAAACTGGAAAGATTGGAATATCTTTAAGCCAAGTGGCAGCATCTTGTTCGCCGATTTGAGTGCCACATCCACCTTGGTTTAAGCCATTGAGCATTTCTACGCTTAATGAATCTCTGTTTGCCTCTGTTAAATTTTTTTCCAAAGTTTTTCGAACTCCTTGCGCTACTGATTCGCCGTCAATATCGAAAAAGTCATTTGGTACTTGGCTTAATGCTTTTGACATTTGGGCAATAAGTAGTCTTCTAGCATACTGATCGAAGTTAAACCCAACTGTGAATGCTGCCAGGGTTGCGTAGTTTACAGATCCCGCAGCAAGGCATGTATTAACCTGAGTATTTTGAGCGTTTCTGACATTTGTTTGAATTGATGCAGCATAGTCTTGTCCAGTGCTTAGATTTGGTATTTCTAAAACATTGATTTTAAAATTGTCATTTGAAATGGCTTTGCATGTATTTTCATTACGAGTAGCTGCTGGATCAAAGGGGTTGTAGTTGATACAAAATGACGGAAGCCGATAGTAAGTGGATTTACTTGTTGGATTTTCTTGATCTTGTATTACATTTGTCCAACTTTGAAGTTGTTTAGGAATTGGCGAATTAAAATTATATGGGTTTCCGTCAGAACTCCGATCCCCACCACTGCCAATGACCCGATATCTCCAGGCCAGTAGCTTCCAGCTTTGGCGGATTTGGTAATTGACGTGGGCCATGGCGTTCAACATTTCAGCCTGCTTCATAGCGCCGTAGTAGGCGGCCAAGTCGACAGAGTTTTGTAAATTGATTTTGTGGTGAACTAATAGTCCAACATTAACGACCATGGCGAAAAACAACAAAAGCACTTGAAATATTAAGGCTACAAAAATTGCAACCTGGCCGCGTTTGTTTCCACAAACTAAAATAAGAAGTCGATAAAAGTTAAACATCTTCGCTTATTATAGGCTGACAATTCGTAGCAGTAAAAGGCTCATTTCCCATTGTCTTCTTCTAAGACAAAACACTTCACTTTGGTCGAGCCCCCTCATTTGAAAAGAACTTAAATACCTGACAAACTTTTTGCCATCCATCAGAACATATTAGAAAATATCCAAACACAAAGGAATTCCAAATGAAAAATCTGAAGTTGTGGCCACTTACTTTTGCCTATCTTATATACATTTCTGTCTATGCAAGCTTACTTGTGTCGACCCAAAGCTTTGCAGCAAATAACGTCTTGTTCGAAGGCTATTCAAAAATTCTTTCGGGTGGGGTCCATGTTGGTTATACAATTCAAAAATATGAATTTGATCCAAAAACAAAAAAATTCACTGCAACGACAATCACTAAAACTGGGGCTCTAGGTTCTGACGTCACAGAAAGTTTAAAGGCCGTGGCAGATGAATCTTTAAAGCCGATTTCTTACTCGTACACAAGCCTTGTCGGTAAAGAAACAAAAACAATCGATGCCACATTTGCAAATAATAAAATGAAAGCCGTTGTCAAAGAGGGCGGTAAAACAAAAACCATTTTAACAGATTTATCTAGGCCTGAAAACAAAGGCGTTTTTTTAAGTCAGTTTTTAGTGTATTTAATTTTAAAAAAAGGTCTACAGGCTGATTCTAAGTACGAATACAAAGCCATCGCTGAAGAAGATGCACAAATTTACGAAGGCAAGGCCGTCGTCAGTAAACAAGAAAAATACAACCAATTCCAGGCTTATAAAGTTTTTAATGACTACAAAAGTTCAAAATTTGTCGCCTACATCAGCGATCGCGGTGAAATTTTGGGCGTCACAAATCCTGGTCAAAATATTTCAACCGAATTAATGGCCAAACCATCCCAAGCAACGGCAGAGTTCGGAGTTGGTTCATCACTTCTTAAAAACTTATTTGGAGAAGTGCCAAAAGGAACAGAAAATATTGTATCTAAAGCGCTTTTAGTTGAAACGCTTAAGCCAGCCGATTCCGAGAAACCAAAAGAATATGGAGTTCCCCAGGGTCAAGGTATACAATTGAAAGGGACAGCAGAGATTAAAACGAAACCCCTACCTGCCGCGGGCGGGGTTCAAAGTTCTCCGCAATCAAATTCAGAAAAGGCCGAAAAATGAGAACCAATTTTGGACAGTTAATGATGATTGGAATTTCAGGCAAGTCCCTGACTTCCGAGGAAAAAAATTTCATTATTGAAAACAATATATCTGGCGTGACTTTGTTTGGTCGCAATATTGAAAGCCCAGAACAAGTGCATGCCCTGTGTTCAGAGATCCAATCGCTTCGGCATAAAATGCCAGATAAGGCGCCATTGTTTATTGGCATTGATATGGAGGGTGGCCGTGTCGCTCGTCTTAAAGCCCCCTTTACTGTTTGGCCCCCAATGAGCATGCTAGGTGTTGTTGACAATCCAACGCTTTCTTTTCACGTCAGTCATTGCATGGGGCAAGAGCTTAAAGCCTTCGGAATTAATTTGGATTTTTCACCTTGTGTGGATGTTTTAACAAATCCTTTAAACAAAGTGATTGGTGACCGCTCTATTAGTTCTGATCCTGAAATGGTCGCTAAACATGCGTCGGCATTGGTCAGGGGCTTTTTAAAGGCCGAAGTGATTGCCTGTGCCAAACATTTTCCAGGCCATGGCAATACGTTGATTGATAGCCACGAAGATTTGCCAGTCGAAGAATCTGACTTTACACGTTTAGAAAAAATTGAACTTATTCCTTTTAAGCGTGCCTTCAAGGCTAGGATCGATATGGTGATGACCTCGCACATTCGATTTCCCAAAATTGATCCAAAATGGCCTGCAACTTTGTCTGAAATTTTTATTAAAAAAATGATCAGACAAGACTGTCGTTTCAGGGGTTTAGTCATTTCCGATGATTTAGGAATGAAAGCCATGACAAAGCATTTCCCTGTTGAAGAGATCCCAGTTCGCGCCGTAGAGGCCGGCGTGGAAATTTTACTTTATTGTAACGAATTCGACGTGCCACCAATAGCCATGGAAAGTCTAATCACGGCAACAGCCCAGGGCCGTTTAAAACGAGAAGAAATCGATGCCACGGCTGCAAAAATTTTAAAATTTAAAAAAGATCTTATAACTCATCCAGATCCATTGAGTTTATCTGAAGCAATTTCAGTTATAAATAATCCCCAGCACAAATTAATTGCAGAAAGTTTAAAGGCCGGGGTTGCCCCTGAAGTTATGCCACCCCTATAAGATTTTTACGTTGCGTAAATAAAATTGATTTTTTAATAAAAATGTAATTTAATGGGCTCAACAAATTAAATAAATACATGGTGATCAATATCACCAGCTTGCGAATTGGGAGTCCCTGTGAACACAACAAATCAAGAATTAGGAAAATTAGTTAAAGAATACCGAGTTAAAAAAGGTTTAACTCAGTTAGAACTTTCAGAAAAACTTGGCTATGACACGCCTCAGTTTGTATCTATTATGGAGCGCGGTTTGGCGAAGCTTCCTTTGAATGTTATTGGACAATTGATTGTTCTACTCGGTATTCCAGAGAAAAAAATCACAGCTCTATTGCTAGAAGCTTACCGTAAAAACATGCACAAAGAGATCTCTTCAGGAAAAAGCCAAGTTGGCTAATTCTAGAATCTTGAATTTAAATTTAAAAGAGAGCCTGATGGTTCTCTTTTTTTTATTTCATCTGCCTTTTTTGTCGTTTGCTGTAGAAAAGCCAATGCAGCCCTCTGCCAAAAAGCCCCACGGCCTTTGCGATGAAAAAAAACTTTCTGTTGAAAAACCAAAATACAGTTTGACCGCCGAGATGCCTGTTTCTTCTTTGGCTAATGCCGTGGTTTCAACTTTTGAATCCGTCGGCAAGACCAAAGTCCTGTCCGATGATTTTAAAAAACAAGATAAAATTTTAATCAATATCACATGTCAGTTGGTGAACAAAAAGGTGCAAGAGTCCTTCGCAATGGTCAGCAAACCCTTTAAATTTGTTTTAATAGATGGTAACCGACGCTCTTGCGAAGGGATCACGACACAGCTTCAAGACCAAACCAGGACCACTTCCACTTTTTTGCCGATCAAAGTTGAATGTAAAGAAAAGAAAAAGTCTGAAAGCTATACGCTGAACGATATTGCTGTTTCCTACGAAAAAATAGCAGGCCCCAAAACTTTTAGTAAAGCCGGGGATAAAAAAACAAAAATGTCCGATGAATCTTCAGATGATGAAGGCTCAAAGTCCGTTGTTGCGCCAAGGTAGCCCCCTCTTTTCATCCAGTTTTTATTATCCCGACATCTGCCGAAAGTCTTAATGCAGTAAAGCAGCTTTATTTAAAAATCAAAATTGTTTTATAAATTAATCATTTGCCTTTAGTAAAAAAAAATCCCGCCGATAGTTCTTTTGCGAATTGAAAAGAAATTTTCATAATTTTTGCCGAGATGAGGGAGTTATCTTGGACTACAAAAAAATCAGTAGCTATATTTTTAAACCATCGAACCTTGATCTGGCAACCGAGCCAAAGTTTCAAAAGGCCTATGAGCTTTGGAATTCAATTTGGAGCGAAACGTTTAACGAATTGGTTGGTCTTGAAAAATTTTACAGCGATGATTTTTTAAGAAGCCATGAAGTTTCAGTATTATTCTATGACGAAGAGCCAATCAGTGTGTTTTTGTACAATCAGTTAAATATGAAATCGAAAGCATTTCAAAACCTTTCGTATTTTAAAAATTATCCAGAACAGGTATTTGAACAGATTAAGACTTACGAAAATATTATGGTTATGGGTTATCTTACTGTTTCAAAAAACTGGAGAAAATCCATCACAAACATTTCATTTTCTGACGTGCACGTTGGCTTAGCAGTAAAAAGATTTTTAAATTCAAACCACCAGGCGTTAATTAGCTTTACTAGAAACAATAGAAAAATTAATGACGTTGTCTATAGATTCGGCGCTAAAGGTCTACTAAAGGAACATACTGCTCATAATGTTTCTGTAGATTATATTCTGATCGATAAGTTTAGTGCTAAAAATCATCCAGATGATGATTTGCAAACAATAGTTGATTTTTTATGGGAAAATTACAAGCCATTAACTAAAGAAAACTTAAACAATATTGAATATATAGAAGAAAGAAGGATAGCTGCATGATTACTTTAGAAATGATTCAAACAGCAAGGGATACTGCAATTCAAAATGTCAGCAATGTGATTGCAAAATGCCCGTGGGAAAACAAATCTTTTTACAGCCAATGGGTTGCGCAGACATTTTTTTATGTTAATCACACAACTCGAAATTTGGCTTTAGCTTGTGCAAAAATGCCTATTGATAAAACCGAAATGCACAATGCTTTTATTCATCATATAACTGAAGAAAAGGGTCATGAAAAATTGGCTTTGATGGATTTAAAAAATTTAGGATACAAAATTGATCAGTTTGAAGAGTTTGCAGAGACTTCTGCACTTTATCAGTCAATGCATTATTTAATTGCTGAAGTAAGTCCAATGTCAATTTTAGGTTATGCATTAGTGCTCGAGGGCTTTGCTGCAAATAAAGCGCAACCAGTTTATGATAGACTTGCTGCTACCTATGGTCCAAAGTGCGGAACATTTCTAAAAGTACACATAGTTGTAGATGCAGATCACAGTCAGGAATCAAATTCAGTAATCGAAGCATGCGATCAAAAAGAGCGTGAGGCAATTTTGAAAAGCATCAAGCTTTGCGAACAACAATATATTAGTTTTTATAGAAAAATAAATGAACAGTTAAACAAGGCAGAAGTGTACCAGTCAGTAGCGTCTTAATTGTCCAGCATGAATTTTTCATGCGAGATAACTTCGAAGCAATGAATAAATCCAGCAGCTCCCCCACCAATATACATGAGGGGAGCAATTAATTTTTGTTTGATCTTTGTTTTAAACTTAATTTTCCCGTCATGATTTTCTGTCACATAATGTGGTTCAATTGAAAGAAGACGAATGTTTTTTGTCTTCCCAGTTGATGCATCTGTTGTGATATCGATAAGTTCTTGGGTAATTGGAACCTCTCGATTGTAAAGATCAAACCAGCTGTAGCTAAAAATTTCTTCATAAGAGTAACTACACAGATTAAAGAAATTCATACTGCAAAAAATTTGCACGCCGCTTTGATTGTAAAGCTCAAGAACATCATCGAATTTTAAATGCGAAAAAAGATCAGATGTGCTTTTAAAGCCAAGCTCTCGCATAAAAAGCCAAAACAAATTCAAACTATTTTTTTCTTGAGGATTTTCGAGCTCATCTAGGCTGGAGAGGGCACGAATGTAATTTTGTAAGTTGTTTATGATCTGAATTTTAGTATCAGTCGGCAAAGATTTGAACTTAGAAAGTGGCGAATTGTAATTACTGAAGAGGTGCTTCTCAATTCCATAATGTGATAATTTTTTTTTAATCTCGACCAATCCGTATACAAATCTAGATTCATATGTGTTTTGGTTGGCTTCATTTTCTAAATTGTTCAAATTTTCAAATGTACTCATGGGCCATATACTATCGAAACCATTTGGTATTTGCAATAATGGTATGTTTGTAGGGTTATTACACTGTGCATTTTGTTTTCGAAAATGAATTAATTACACAAATTTTCGCTTAAGACCTGTCTATATTGACTCAGTAGCTCTCTGCCGCTGGCCCCCATTTTGTATAGATTCCCGTGAGCCTAAAAGTAAAGGGGTCAGCAATGGATCAAAAAACTATCAACCAAAACAATCAGTCCGAGCCTCAGCAGCTGGATCTTGAATCCTTTGCCTTTCGACTATCGGGGATGGATTTTGAGGCTTCAAAAGAGAGAATTCAGCCCCTTGAATCAACTCCAGCTCAGAAAAGATTTTTTGGTTATTCATTGGCACTTCACGGATTATTAGCTCTGTCAGTGCTAACGGCAGCGATTACTCAGCCACCAAAACAAGCTAAAGTTGAAACAGTCAGCTTTGAAATAATCGACCACAAGGCGGGTGCGGTTGCCACTAGCACTGCCGAGCCTAGCGCATCCTCGGGTGTAGATGCGGCCGCGAAAGTCGCAGAAGAATTAGTTGTGCAGCCAGAGCCCGCAAAACTTGCGCCTGCTCAGGCTAGAAAATCTGTGGCCAAATCCGCAGCTCCAAAAGCCAAGGCCCCATCTATTGTTACAGTGAAAGAATCCCCTGTTGTTGTGCCTGAAACCTTGGATGATATTTCGACTCCTGAACTTGATCAGCAGGCCCAGGCCGATGCGGCCTCGACGGATCGTTTAGATGAAAAAGAAATTGATAATAATTTATCTGCCGCTGCAATTTCACACGAAGATGTTCAGAAGACTCAAAATGAATTTGATCAGTCCATCAATTCAGAAAACGAAAAAAGCTTGGCAGCGATGTCTGCCTTAGAAAAGAAAAATCAACAAGAGGCCGATCGAATTGCCAAGTTGAATGCAGCCCAAAGACAGCAAGATCAAAATGCAATTGCCTCATTAGCTGCAGCTGAAGCAGCACAAGTGGCCGCGCAAGTGGCGAAAGAAAAAGCTGCCGGCGAAGCGGCGGCAGCGAAGGCCGCAGCAGATGCAAGGGCGGCGCAAGAAGCCCAAGCCGCTGCCAATGCTAAAGCAGCTGCGGCTGCTTTAGCAGCACAAAAAGCCCTGGCAAAAGAGCAAGGTCAAGGCGCTGGCGATGGCCAAGGGCAAAGTCAGGGGACCTTGGTCAAGGGTGCTGCAGGCGAAGGTTCGCCAAATGCTGGGTCCAATCCTTCAGCAGGGTCGGTTCGTGATCTTGAGGACCTTCGACAAATGCCAGGCAATCCAAGACCTGAATATGATGTGCAAGATCGTATGGACCGAAAAAATGGAACAGTGGTTTTTTGGGCTTACATCAGCAAAGACGGTTCGACTTCAAAATTTAAATTAATTCAAAGTTCAGGGCACAGAAGTTTAGACGGTAAAACATTAGCTGCTTTAAAAAGATGGAAGTTTTATCCAGGACAAGAAGGATGGGTAGAATTACCCTTTAAGTGGGACATCGAGGGCGGAGTTCAAGAAAAACCCACCCTGCTTCGACGTCTGAATAAATAAACTAGTCAGCGAAAAGAACTTTAGGCGATTTTGAAGTGCCTTTGTTTCTTAAAGCGGCTTTACGTTTAGTGCCTTGTCTCATTTTTTTGTGTTTTCTGATCAATTCAGTTCTTTTTGTTTTTGAAGCCACAAAAACCTCCGTGGGTTTAAATCTATTGATCCTCTTTTTGAGGACGCAGAACGCAATGAGTTATCAAAAGGGAATAGCTAAGTCAACCGAATGCCTTTTATTTTGTGATTTTTCGAGCTCGGCCTCGAATCCATAGTTCAGGCTAAAGCGGGGGTAGTCCAATCCAAGGCCTGCCGTGGCATATTTTTGCTCTGTGGAGCTGTTTTCCTGATAACCCAGCCGTAGAAGCATCCATTTGTTCAATAGGCTTTCCATGCCCACCATTGCCGTTGGCTTAGACATGCTGTTTTCCGGGCCGCTGAGGACGTCTAAACGCCATCGCAGGAAGTTTCTATACAAATATGTGCCCCCCAGGCCCACTTGGCGCTGCAGTCTGTCCTCTGCAGGAAGGTCCTTGGATTCGCCCTGCAGGTTATAGAACACCAACCCAAGCCCGATTTGTTTGGTCGGTAAATACGAAAAACCTAAATCTGAATTCCATTGATGCGCATGGATGTTGTTTTCGCTGTGCTCAGAATAATGGGCCGACAATCCCATGCTGATGCCTTTGTAAACATGATCTGCCAAGGTCAGTCTGAAGTTTTGAAAGTTTTCTTTCTTAGAAAGTGTGAATGCTGTTGGGATCACAGTTTCTTTTGTGTTGTCAGAAAGTGCGAACAAAGATTCACCAGGCCGATAGGAAGAATAAAAAATATATCCGCGCAAATGATATAGCATTGCCGGATTTAAAATCACAGAATCCCCTGGGGAAACTGCGGCCCGTCCTGTTCCGCCTGTGCTTGAAGAAACAGATCCAATCGTCACTTGTGCATTTGCAATTTCAGTTTTGAAAAAGAAAATTCCAAATAATGTGATCAGAATACAAAAAACAGGTGAAAATTTTTTAACATTTTTCATTGGGAAACTTCCTTTGTATGGACCTTCGTCGTTATCGTACACGACTTTCGCCGTAGAGTTCAACTGTACTTGTGTCAGAACGAGTCTGGTCAAGGTCTGTGGAACAAAGATCGGGGAATTTTTTTCCTAGATTTTAGTAAAACTGGTCTGATGTCCCGTTAATCTTAGACCAAAATCACCCGTACTAAAGGGCACAGACGGACACAAAGTCTTGGCCGAAGAAGGCAAAAGAGGCTGAAGGTCCATAACAAACCTTAACGGAGGGAAGAAATATGGGAATGAGAGTATCAACAAACGTAACAGCGATTAATGCTCAACGCAGTCTAGTGACTAGCCAAAGAGCTATCAGCAAATCAATGGGCCAGTTGGCTTCTGGAAACAGAATCAACATCGCTGCTGATGATGCTGCAGGATTAGCAATTTCTGAAAGATTGAAAGGTTCAATCCGTTCAGCTGCACAAGCTCAACGAAATGCGAATGATGGTATCTCGATGGTTCAAACTGCTGAGGGCGGATTGAACGAAATCGGAAACATTATCGTTCGTCTACGTGAGTTGGGAATCCAAGCTTCATCTGACACTGTTGGTGATACTGAGCGCGGTTTCTTAAATAAAGAGGTTGAGCAATTAAAATCAGAGGTTCAACGTATTGCTTCAGTAACTACTTGGGGCGACACTAAACTTCTTGATGGTTCAACACCTACATTTGATTTCCAAGTTGGTATCTTTAACAACGCAGAAGAAGATCGTATTTCTTTCGATGCTTCATCAAACGTTGCAACTTTAGATGCTTTGGGAATGAGCGAAATCGACTACATGTCAAAAGAAGGTGCTCAAACAGCTTTAAGCTCTCTTGATTCTGCTCAAACACTAGTGAATGGTTACAGAGCAAATCTTGGTGCCTTACAAAATCGTTTGACATCAACTGTTGATAACTTGGGTGTAGCTCAAGAAAATATGAGTGCAGCCAACAGCCGTATCCGTGATACAGACGTTGCTCAAGCATCTTCAGAGATGACTCGAAACAACATCTTGTTACAAGCTGGTACTGCAACTTTGTCACAAGCAAATCAAGTGAACCAATTGGCTTTAAAACTAATCGGTTAATAACTGGTATTCCGGGGGAGAGTTCACACTCTCCCCTTTTTTAATTTAAGGGGGACCTATGTATTTTAAAAATTTATTAAAACTTTCGACAATCACATCCCTGATTTTTTTAATGTCTTGCAACTCAACTCTGAATTCCGCAAGCCAACAACCAACAAATCCGATCAATCCACAAAAAGGATCTACTCCGGTTGTTGATCCAGCACCTAGCTTAGCAGACCAAATCAACAAAGCTCAGTACAATGGCTTCACTGTGAATTCGAACAGCGGAGTGAGTTGGACCGAAGGCAATGTCGTTATGAATCTTGACCTGATCAACAAACTTCTTGTGGTCAGAATTCCATTGGGTTTTTTAATTACGATGACACCATCTGATCTATTAGTTCCTAATGTTTCTGGGATCACTTGGACCATTGAAAGCGATATCACGAAGGGACAATTTCTTGTTGTCAGCATCGCCCTGCCACATGTCCTTCAAGACTACGTCCACGGCGCACCAGCTTTACTGCCCAACGGTGATCCTTTGCCATCAGTTCCTGCTGGCGAAACAAGACAAGTGGCCCATTTTCAGTTAAGTCTTAGCAAAAAAGGATCTGAAAAAGTTCATCTTTATTTTGGTAAAGAGTACTACGCTGTCTTCTTAGAATCCGGCGTGAAACTTTTGCCTAAAACAATTTACATGGCCAGTGTCCAAATCAGAAATAAAGATAAATCGAAAGTCATTGGATATCTTCACGTCATCAACAAAAAGAATGGTTACAACGGCGGTGTGATGATGGCCTTTCAAATGCCACCAAGCCTTGCCGTTTTATTGGATAACTTGATCAAAGAATAAATTCATCTAAATATCCAAATAGTGTAAACAAAAAATGCGAAGCCCATCAGGACTTCGCATTTTTTTATTTTCTGTCGAAGTTTTGCTCAGTAGTGATTAAAAGATCATCTTTTTTATTTTAACAAAAAAATGTTTCCTGTGGTGAATCCCCTGCCTTCGAATTAATATGAAGTTAAGGGTACAGGGGGAAATCATGATGAAGCAAAAAACATCTCAATTGATTTCCACACTCATCTTTTGCATCTTCATCACGGCGTGTGGCAATAAATCGTTTCAAACTGAAAATATAGTCGATAGCACATCAGAATCTGATCAGTCTAATTTAAGCAATGGCTCTAAGGATCCAGCCTTACAGGACCAGATGAACAAACTAGACCTTTCTGGCTATGCCAGTGGCAACTATGCCGATGGACAAGAAACCATCAATCTGGACAAGGTATCGGGTTCAATCATTGTCAAAATTCCATTGGGTTTTTTAGTGAATGTGACATTGACAGCCAATTCTTTTCCACAAATGCCAGGACTTATTGTTTCAACCGAATTTGACAATCAAAAGGGCCAGATTTTAGTGGTTAAAATTCCGGTCCAATATCTTCTTCGCAATGTCCATACCGCTGCGCCGAGTCGCCTACCCAATGGCGATGCTCTGCCCAGTGTGCCATCGGGTGAATTACCAGCCGTCAACCTAGTGATCAACTCGCAAAAAAGCGAAAAAATCTATCTTTACCTCAGCAAAGAATACTTTGCCGTGTTCTTTGAAACAAAAGTGGACTTCGGCACGCTGCTCAATCCCCTGCTGCCTGTGAATCCAATCAGCATGATTAGCATCCCAATTAAAGATAAAAATAAGGTCCAAATCGTGGGTTATCTTCATCTGATTGCCAAAAAGAATAATTTCAACGGCGGCTTTATGCTAGCCTTCCGATTGCCTTCTCAAGTGGCTGCTCTACTGGATAACTACTTCCTGAACTAAGCGGGACACTGTTGGTCGACTGGACGTTACAACGACCACTGACCACTCTATGACTCGACACCAAAAAGGTCCCCTTGGACCTTTTTGGTTTTTGTGGACACGGTTCCATTGGCGCGCTAATCTCAAAAAATCTGATAAATCCAAAAGGGAGCATCCATGGCTAAAAAGAAAAAATCAAAACCAGTAAAAAAAGCGGCAAAAAAAGCAGCACCTAAAAAATCTAAAAAAGCAGCTAAACCTGCAAAAAAATCTGTTAAAAAAGTAACTAAAAAAGCTTCTAAACCAGCCGCTAAAAAAGCAGCTCCTAAGAAAGCTAAAAAAGCGCCGGCAAAAAAAGCCGCAAAACCAGCGAAAGCAAAAAAAGAAAAAGTAGTTAAAACAGCAGTTGCTGCTGCAGCCGCTACTGCTCTTCTTGAGCCTGAAACTTCTTTTGATGATCTTTCTTCAGAGTTTGACGATGAAGGAGAAATGGATTCAATGGTTGGTCTTGATGACGAACCCACTCCAGAAGAAGACGATCAATGGGATGACGAAGAGTCTGACGACATCGAAGCCTCTGAAGATGTTGAAGAGTCCGACGATCTTGATGACGAAGATGTCAAAAATGACGATGAAGATGACGAGGACGACGGAGAAGAAGGTTATTTCTAATTTTATTTAGAAAAAATCTGATTCTATTTGCAAACGCAAAAATAAAAAAGCCGCTCAATCAGCGGCTTTTTTATTTTCTAAATCCTGATCAAAACAACAAACGTTCAAGGATGATCAAGATTTTTTATTTCATAGGTTTTGTATGAACAGCAAATTTTTCGAATTCACCGTACTCGTGCAATTTGTTGTACAATGTTTTAATTGTAATTCCCAAATTGTTCGCCGCTTGGGTTTTGTTTCCACCAAAATGGGCCAAAGCCTTCAAGATGTACAGCTTTTCAATTTCATGCAAAGGAACTTGTGGATCGTAGTCTACAAATTCTTTTTCTTTTTCGGACTGGCGAACGTGATCAGGAAGATCGTTCAACATGATCTCGTGACCTTCAGAAAGAATTTGCAAGCGTTCGCAAACGTTTTGCAATTCACGAATATTTCCAGGCCATTCGTATTTCACCAAAGACTTCATCGCCTCTTCAGAAACTGTGCGGCCTCTGTTCATGTAAGCATGCTGTGAACTGTTTAAGAAATACTTAATCAATGCAGGAATATCTTCTTTACGACGTCTTAATGGTGGAGCACTGACAACAATCGTATTGATACGATAGAACAAGTCCTCACGAAAGTTTCCACGTTGAACTTCAACATCTAGCTCGCGATTCGTTGCAGAGATCAAACGGATATCCACTTTGATTGGCTCTTTGCCACCGACGCGATAAATTTCGCCTTCTTGAATAAAGCGTAAAAGCTTAGCTTGAATTCCTGGCGAAAGTTCACCGATTTCATCCAAGAAAAGAGTTCCACCATTGGCCACTTCGGCTAAACCAGTTTTTTTCGTGTAAGCACCAGTAAAAGAACCTTTTTCATGACCGAACAATTCGCTCTCGAGCAAAGTTTCACGAAGAGCACCGCAGTTGATCGCAACAAAAGGCTTGTTTTTACGACCAGATCTTTCATGGATAGAACGGGCCAACAATTCCTTACCAGTCCCAGATTCACCAAGTACTAAAATATTGGCCTGTGAAGGGGCTACGCGATCCACCATCTTCATCAAGTTATTCATGATCTCAGATTGATAGATGATTGTTGTTTTGTTCGCCTCGGGGGTTACTGCCTTGGCTGCAACTGTTGACTGAGCTCCGCCTGGAAGTCCAGAACCACTCCATAGGACCTGATTCGAATTTTGACTAGAAGGCAAAACAGTTGTCGAGTTATTAGAATTTTCGTTCATTACGTACCACCTTTCGAGTTATGATAATTTCAGAGCGATTTTTCAAAGCGAGAACGTTCAGCCGACGTGCAAATCTCACTTTGATACACCGCATTAACGCTTTGCAATATATACCTAGCCATTACCTTTTTTCAAGGAAAATTTTGCATTGCATTAAAATATTTTCACAAAAATTGTCACACCAAGGGGTTTTTAAATTGGCGAAAAGCACGGGTCAACTGCAGCAAGAAATAGCCAAGTACCTGAAATACATGGAAAATGTTAACTCTTCTTCGCCCCACACTTTGCGCTTTTACGCCCTGGACTTAGCCCAGGCATTTCCCGGTGATGGGGGGCCAAACATCACAACTACTAGGTCCAAGTATAAGTTTAAATCCGAGGAAATATTGAAATTGGCCAGAAATGCCCAAAATGGATGGGCCAAACTAAGCCCTGCTAGTCGCAATCGCAAGACATCTACCCTGAAAAGTTTTTTCCACTGGATGTATGAACAACAACTCATTGATAAGGATCTTGCCCATCAGTTGGTATCCCCAAAGGTTCCGCAAAGAATCCCCCACTTTCTATCCGTCGATGAAGTCCTTAGTGTTTTAAAAACACTTGATCAGCTGAAAGACAAAAACTTGAGTGCCCTTTTTCACCTGCTGTATGGTGGCGGACTTCGCATCAGCGAAGCTATCAATATTCAAATCAAAGATCTTGATATTTCGCGCGGGCAAATTCGTGTCCTTGGAAAAGGCAGCAAAGAACGACTTGTTGTTCTGCCAAAAAAATCATTTCAATTTGTCCAGCGCCTCGCAAAGTCTTCTGGTGGGGACTATCTTTTTGGCGATCAGCCCATCCCGCAAAGAAAAGCCTACGAAATGATTCGTCAGCTTGGAGTAAAATCCATGCTGACTCACCCTTTGCATCCCCATGCCTTAAGACACAGTTTTGCAACCCACTTGCTTTCAAGCGGCGCCAATCTGCGAGTTCTACAAGAACTACTTGGGCATCAAAGCCTGCAGGCCACACAAAAATACACTCATTTAGGAATGGATCATCTGGCCAGGGTTATGGAAAAAAATCATCCCCTGGGGCGTGATAAAAAGGCAAAGTCACAACTTAAAAGCTAGCATTCGCAATTAAAGACTGGCGTTCTGAAGATACTGACGCACTTTTGATTCTAACTGTGTTCGTATTTTTTCTAACTCTGCCGGGGAAGACTTCACCTCTGTGGAAAGACTAAGATGCTCATGAATTGGTTTTTTAAGAAAGACAGCCATCCAGGGCTCTGCGGTGAGAACACCCTGCTGTAAAAAAAACTTAAGATAAAATTGAATTTTTAACAGATCCAGATGTTGAGTTTGCTCTAACATCTTTAAAGTATGTCCCAGAAGGTTGTACAAATAATGCGAGCTTGAATCCCCTTCTTGGCTGACCCGTTCGATACATTCTAAAATTTGTAAACCAAATTCAAGGGTGTCGTAGCTTCTCCGGATTTGTGCAAAATCTTCCATAAGCTGTGCCTCTTTCAAAGAGCACAGTCCACCTTCTGAACGGCTATCGTTGTAGGTGAGCATCGCTTGGTGAGTAGGTTCCAGCACTCCACCGCCAAATCTTTTTTTACTTCGCAATGCTGATCTGGCTAAAAAAGATTTTTTTTCGCCATCTGCCGACAGCGCATGGATGATCAAATCTGCTTCCATGTATTTTACTTTTTTTAGGATAATAAAAGCTGCTTTTTTTTCCAATCAATAGGTCCAAGTTTGTTCAGACTTAATCCAATTGACAACATCAACTATAATTCTTGGTAGCTGATCGATTTTTAGCAAATCCCCATAGACAACAAGCATCTCTTTTTGTTGCTCTGCTGAGGGCCCCTGATACCACCACTTCGATTCATTTTGAAATGTTCCATTAAAGCAGGCATTGGGCGTCCATAAATATTTACAAATTTCAGCAGAAGACAATCCTGATTCTTTTTGCAACTCAACACTTTGGGAAAGAATATCTATCAAACGATCAGCACTGACGCCTTGGAAATGTAAAACCAATCGATCCCCCAGGCTTTGATCGGATTTTAACGAATAAAAATTTTCTTTTAAATTTGTTTTGAAATTCGATATCCTTTGCTGATCCTGCACAGCCAAAGAAAAACGACTGATTTTATTTTCGATATCAGGAAAAGACCATGGCATCAGCTGGGAAACCAAGCCAATGGATTTAAATTTTGAACCAAAAATAGCCAAAGCCAGATCCGAACCAAAGGAACATATTCGAACGCTATAGGCACTGACTTCACCCAGGGATTGATTAGTGTGATTGGCATGGGACAGGCGAATGAGAAATATTTTTTTATCACTTAATAAACGTTCTAAGTCGTGAAGATCGTATATTTCACCCGTGATGGGATGGTCCTCTGCGGCTACAACAAACAAAGTATCTTTTTTTAAACTTTGAATCCACGCCTCAAGTTCAGATTGGGCCTCTTTTTTTAAGTTAGAATCTTTTGCGCTCAACTTGATCAATAGAGATGGATCAAGACTCTGCACCTGATAGGCTTCTTTGATGTAAAATGGAATAATATTTTCAATGTGCGGGGTCAGTCCCTTCGCAAATGATACAGATCTTTTATGGGCAAAAAATTGTGCTGTGGACATGGCAATTTCAACAACTGCAGGACCTAGACCTTTGTAGGGTCTAACACTTTGATCCATTGGAACATGGAACTGGACCCGAAGAAGATCTCCGATATTTTCCCACTGTTCAGTTGAAACTAAACCTATCACTTGCTTTATCGACGTCATGCTCACATTTGATAATATATTCCTTCGACTGTAAAGTCATGTTAGGATCTAAAGATAAAGCAAGGAAGGCCCCATGAAAAAAATTAGCTTATTTCTTTTCACAACATTTTTACTTTGTTCACAATCTTACGCACTTGTCGAAGCTCGTTTGACCTACGGAATTTTGGCAAGCCGTGCAGATTTAACTAAGGTTTACACAGGTGCAGCAAGTGATGTTCCTGCCATTGCACCCAATTATGGACTTGGTGCAGACGCTCTGTTTATCTTCCCAATTCTTGGAATTGGCGTCGGTCTTCGCTATGAAAACCTTGGCTTCACAGCAAGTAGCAATGGTCTTGAGTACAAATCATCAACAACTCGCACAGCGGTGATCCTAAACTACAGACTGATTGATACATTGATGTTTCTTGGTCCCATTGCGACCTACGGAATTTCCCATTCAAACAATATGAAATGGTCCATTGGATCACAAAGCGCAGACTTAACACCAAGCTCGTCAAGTTCGTACAGCTTTGGCCTTGAAGCTGGAGCAAAACTTGGGGGATTTTTACTTGGGGCCGAAGTGGGTTACCAAAACTTCCCATGGAAGCAAATGACAGACAGCAAAGGCACTGTAACTACAAGACCCGATCTTGATATGAGCGGAACCTATGCCAAGGTCCTGTTCGGATTTAGCATTTAATTTTTAGATTTCATTTTCATTCTAAAGTCTAGATAACCCATTTGGACTTCAATTCTAACCATCCTTTCCGATAAGTGAAGGGATGGTATCGAAATCAAAAAAAATTATTATTCTATTCGCAATTCTTTTCGCCGTCGGCGGATTGCTTGTGCTTGTGGACCAAACCCGATTGAATATGATCGAACAATCGTCACAGTCTGCCCAGTTCACGCAAATTGAAATTCAAGAAGCCTTTGGTGATAATTCTGAAATGAATATTCAAGAAGAACAAAGCTCTGCCAACACATCCGGTCAAGACGCCTCTTACAAATCAAATTTCTTTTGCGAATTTTCATCTGTCTTTAGACAGACCTCCTTATGTTCAGCATTAGAAGGCCAAATTGATTTCATCGACAAAGTGAACAATCATGAAAGCTCTGTCAGTGCACCCGCAGATCAATCCAGTTGCCCAGAATGCGCTGCCGCTGCTGTTCAGATTGTGGCAAACAATGATCAAACCCAAAATGAAAACGAGGATCTTCCAAAACCTTCAGAATCCGCAGGATCAGCAGACTCAGCAGAATCTGAAGAGCCTGCAAAAACAGAAGCTCCGCCCATCCCGAAGCCACAATCAAGGGCACGATTAGGTCGTGGAAACACGACAATTCAAAATGTGCCAAGCGCTCCCGTAACCCCACCCAATCCATCAAATTCAAGGGAAGCCATTGGTGGCCGCGGAACCCAACCACAGGCCGTTGCAGTCGAACCACGGGCTCCGGTGGTGACAAAACCACAGCCAGTTGCCGTTGCACCGCCGCCACCGCCACCCACAACAGTGCCTGATACTCTTGGATCTGGTGGGGATAGCACCCCTCCTTCCTTCGAGACCTGTGATGATCAAAATAATTATTTTGAAAAACAATTTGATCGCCACGCAGCAGACCGTAATTTTTTAAAAATATTAAATCAGACGAAACCTGGATTTAATGAACAAATAAAGGCCGAATGTTTTTTGGAAAATATGGATTTAAAATTCAAGGCGTCTTCTGGAATTTATGGTCGATGTGAAAAAAATCAAAATGCAGCCACTAGCAAAAGAAAATGCGAAGTAAAAATCGTTCGAATTAAAAAACGCAGGGTCAAACAAACAGTCTGCAGCTTATCCATGGACTCTGGAAAGCGCCCATGTCTTTCTGAACGATATGTCAATACTGTTAAAAATAGTTTTGACCTTGTCTCCAGTTGCTTGAAAGACTACCTAGCACCACAATCAAAATTTTCTCAAATTGCGAACTCAGATCTTAAAAGCATTCAGGATAGGAATATTCTTTCGGTGTTTTCACTTCTTACGCAGGAATCTGGGCTGCACTTTAATGCAATGAGCCCGAGTGGGGCCGGCGGACTAGGACAGCTGACAGAAGATGGACTTAAAGCGGTTGAAAAATCACAAATTTCAGACATAAAAGCATTTTTAACTCGCCCGGAATCTTCAATACTATGCAAAAACCTTAGCCGTGTTTATTTAAACCCAGGTATTCTTCCACGCACTGACTATGACTATAACTGCGATCGTATATCAGTGACCAGGGGGCAGCCCGTCGTTGGCCTAATCTATGTGTATGGTCATATAAAGTTGTCAGAAGATGAAGTAAATAGGTTTCTTAATAAAAATGATGGCAAATACAGACAGAGATTTAATTTGTCGGAAGTAGAAATGGACAGACTGGTCACTGCACTTTCGCTTTGGTCACACAATACCGGAGCCATGGGACTTCTTACACCTATGACCTATTTGATCAGGAATAAATATTCAAAGAAGAAAATCACAAATGTTGATCTTTTCATTGATGAACTTAAAAAGTATATGGGAACACACTCCATTTCAAGAAGCAGAAGAAGAGTGCTAGAAACCCAAGGTTATTACTCTGAAATTTTAAAAATACAAAATCGTTCGGGGGCAAAATGTCTAGCCCAGTAATTCTTATCGCAATAATGTTATTATTTTCTTCATCCTTTGCAAAGGGTATTAATAAAGAAAGTACTGCAACTGAAGCACAACTGAATGACAAAAAATCCCAAAAACTAATTGAACAATTTCTTACTGATTCCTCACAAAAGAAAAATTTCAAAGAAAAAAATATTTTATTGTCTGAACTTCAAAAAAAAGTTAGCCAACGTGTTGATGAGCTTGTCCCCGCCCAAGACGAAAAAAGTAGCAATAACAAAGACAAAGCCGCTTCTAACTTGAGTACTGACGAAGTCGTTTCCCTTAATGTTTTACTGTCTATGATTGACCTTAAGTCTGAAAAAAGTTGTGATGCAGATATGGCGCGCATTAAGAATGCAGAGCCCCCATTTGTCGACGAGAAAACTGGACAAAAGGATTACACCACTGGCACTTCGGCCAGATTGGCCTTAAAAATATTAAGTGCTGTCTGCAATAAAAAATAAAGACTCATAAAAAAAAATAAACTTCCGATAAAAAAGCATGACCTATAATGTTAATTTCGAAAAAGAAAAGCTCAATCATGAAATTTTGAAATACGTTTCATTTAAGTCGAAGTCTGTTTTTTTCACTTCGCTATTTCTTTGTGCTGGCTTTTTATTTTTGTCAGAACTGCCCAAAACGCATCCCGCAGTTTATTTGCTTCTCACGATCACGGTGATGTCATCAAGTGCGGCCCTGGCCACGTTTGGAACCTATGTCAATGCCAACATGGACAAAATTAGCACATCGAAGATGATAGCAAAATTCCTACGTCTTCGTGGCTACTTAAGCTTAAGCATAGCTCTACTTGTTGCAGGAATTTTAGATGCCGATGGTCTATTAAGCTATGCTGGTGTCATGGCTGCCTTAGGATGGGCTATTCACCATGAATTGCATGTGGCGGTCAGCCACCCAATGCCCAAGTTTTCATATATCTTTTCTGCACTCATGATCGTTATTCCTATCGCTGGTTTTTCAGCCCACGAAACAAATTTTCAATCTATTCTGCCATTTTTGATATGTTATGTGGCCTACGGTGTGAATATTGCACTTAAAGCTAGGCTGTCCCACAAAAAATTTATTAGCCATTTCCTAACAAACTCTTCTTTGCTTGAAGAAAATAAACGTATTGAAAATTTAATCGACTTAATTCCAGCCCACGTGTCTTGGTTCGACAGCCAAATGAAATATCTTTTGGTCAATAAATCCCTTGCACAACTTCAAAAAAGGGAAAAAAAGGATTTCGTTGGGCAAAGATTAGGATTCCAATCGAAAACAGATACTGAAATGCTACAGTATTTGGAAAGATTTGTACAAGACGAAGACGTTAACGAAAGTTATTTTGAATTAAGTCTTCACACTGAAACGGGCCCCCGATGGCACGAATTTTATTTAAAGAAAATTAGAACTGAAGATGAAAAGTTTGAAGTTGTTATGCTGGGATTAGATCGTGAAGAAGAAAAAAGAGTCTCTAAACAACTAGAAGAAGAACGCATTAAAAATGTTCACTCTGCCCGCCTGGCCTCGCTTGGTGAAATGGGTGCAGGGATCGCACATGAAATTAAAAATCCACTGACCATCATTTTAGGTCAGGTGGCTTTTTGCAAAAAAGAATTATCTGTTGAAAATATCAACCGAGAAAAACTTGGACAGCGTGTAGACAAAATCGAACAAACGGCCTATCGAATTTTAAAGATTATCGAAGGACTTCGAAAGTTAAGTCGTGATTCAACCGAACAAGAAATGAGTTGGGTCACTGTGGCCGATATTTTAAGTGACCCTATCAATTTGGTCAGCGAAAAGTTACGCGTCCGTGGTGTTGATTTGGTTGTTCAAAATGAAATTCAAAACTTAGAACTTCAATGTCAGCCATTGCAGATTTCACAAGTTATTTTAAATCTGATTAACAATGCAGACGATATTATTAAAAATCAAGATGTGAAAAAAATCCATGTTAGGGCCTATAAAAAAGAGGACCACTACTTTTTATCGGTTGAAGACAATGGGCCAGGCGTGAAAGATGAAAATAAACTTTTCACACCATTTTACACAACAAAGGACCCTGGTTCTGGAACAGGCCTTGGTTTAAGTATTTCTAAAAAAATTCTAGAGAAAAATCATGGATCACTTTTTTATAGCCGAGAAAATGGAATGACTTGCTTTTTACTTCAGTTCCCAGAAAGCTCGGCACGAGAAAAACAACAGGGCCCAGTGGCGGCATAAAAAAAGGCTTCTGTAAGAAGCCTTTTTTTATCTTAATAAATTTCACACAAAACACAATTTCGTTATCAGTTCTAAATCCCTGATTTGTGTCTTTCTTGGTCATCCACATGGGTTAAGATTCCACCTTTTAATGAAGGTCTATGGGCCAAGTGATTGATGTCATAGGTAAAGTTTGCTCCGCTAATCCCTGGGGTCTGCCACTCAGGCCCTAAGCGAATGGCATCCACTGGACAAGCCTCTTCGCAAAAACCGCAGAACACACAACGAAGCATATCAATCTCGTAGTTGATCGGAAATTTTTCCACTGCAGGATCTGAATGCTCTGACGCCGTGATTTTAATACACTCAGCAGGACAATTGGTTGCACACAACATACAGGCCGTGCAACGCAAAGATCCATCCTGTTTCACGGTGAGGATATGATTCCCTTTAAAGCGAGGGCCATATTCATACTTCTCTTCAGGGTAATTCAGTGTCGTCATTTGCTTTTTATTCAAAAGATTTTGCACCAAATGCTTCATAGTAATTCCCATGCCGGTCAAAATTCCCGGCAAGTACCATTTACTTTTCTCTGAATTGTTTTGCACGATACTCATAATGTCCCCCTACGGAAAACAAATTCATTTTTCTTTCGATGCTCTAGCATCACTTGGTCAGGTCGACGTTTTTCTTCAACCAACACATTTGGAATTTGCGTACTAGACATTTTAAACTCTTGGCCTGCCAAAAGATCGGCAGCTTCACTTAAAGTTAAAGCTTCAGACACGATCGTTGTTGCCCGTTTAAATTTTTGCTCAAGACCTGCGTGATTTATAAAAGTCCCAGATTTTTCAATGTAGGATTTCATTGGGATTTGATAAACATTCCCCTTCAAATCACTGAGCGCTTGATTTTTGCGAGTCGACAACCAAATCAAATTTTGAGCTTTTGAAAACATTTGAATGTTTTGTGGCAAATCAGCATAGACTTCTTCATTTTCAGGAGCCGCAACAACAAGAGCCTTCACAGACCCGGCTTTCAATGCAGACTCAAGGTCTGACCATGAAGTCGATATTCCGTGTTTTTCAAGAACTTTTAAAAGACCTTTTGTGTTTGGATTTTTATCCCCACGGATCAATAAACCATCAAAATCATTCATTTGGTTCTTATTGTTGTTCCAGTGGTAGATTTTTTTGGATTTAAAATCATTCACAAATTTAGACACGATGGATTCATACTCTTCAACAGTAAATTGACCGCTCAAAACAAGAACTGCATCAGAGCCTGCAGATTTCAACATGCTAGAGGCCTGCTTCGCAACTGCACCAGCTGTTTTTTCTTCAACACCAGATGATGTCGACACACGGCCTTTCAATAGGCGCACTTCAGAATTAACAAATTTATAGGTGTTACGGCCTTCATCACACATCCAGTGACCATTCACTTGATCATTCTGAACAGGTTTTACTCGGAAAAGTCCTTCTTTATTGAAGTACACTTTCACATTGCATCCCGTGCTGCAGCCATTGCAAACAGTTTCTGAATCTTTCAAATACCACACGCGTTGTCTGAAGCGGAAATCTTTTGAAGTCAAAGCCCCCACTGGACAAATATCAACAGTGTTCAAAGAGTATTTATTATCTAAAAGTTTTCCGTCGGCAGTTCCAATTTCACTTCGATCACCACGATTAAAAATTCCTAATTCATTTGTTTTAGAAACTTCTTCTGTGAATCGCACACAACGTGAACACAAAATACAACGTTCAGAATCCAAAACAACTGTCGGGCCAAGGTCGACGACTTTGTGTTTTTTAACTTTTTTCTCGGCCATCTCTGGGTCGTATTTACCATATTGCATGTACTGATCTTGCAAACCACATTCGCCAGCCTGATCACAAATTGGACAATCCAAGGGATGATTGATCAAATGGAAATCAAGAACCCATTTGATACCGTCTTTTAATTTTTCGGATGTATTGCTGACCTTCATGCCTTCAGTCACTTGCGTATTACAAGCAATTTGCGGACGTGGTTGACCTTCGATATCAACGATACAAAGACGGCAAACACCCGCCACACTAAGACCAGGATGATAGCAGTAGTGAGCAATGGGCTCCTTCAACTGATACATGGCCTCCATAATTGTGGCGCCAGCTTTAACTTCGATTTCTTTTCCGTTAATGGTGCATTTCGGCATAGTGCGTTCCTCTTACTTTTGATTTGCCTTCACGAACGTAGAATTCAAATTCATCTCTGAATTTTGAAACAAAACTAAGGACAGGTAATGCAGCTGCATCTGAAAGCGCACAAATTGTACGGCCTTTCATATTGTCAGCCACTTTGATCAAT
>DGYJ01000087.1:10248-12952 GCA_002396665.1 Bdellovibrionaceae bacterium UBA5009 | reverse complement strand
ATGGTGGCAAAAACCAATAGGCCTGCCAAAAAATAGCCCCAGAAATAAGTTAAAATATAACGATCGAATCGACTCATGAACATATATAGATTTGATTATGTCTTGACTCGTTTAGAAATTCCTTATTTACTTAACCTATGGCTTTGCGCGTCTTATTAGCAGATGAAAGTTCTACGATTAAGAAGGTCATTCAGTTGACCCTTCAAGACTATGCCGTCGAGGTCAAAGCAATACCTGTGGGCCTTGATGTTTTGCCCGTGGCCCGCGCCTTCCAACCTGACATTATCTTTATAGATGTGCTTTTACCCAAACGCTCGGGATATGATGTGGCCCAGGACCTACGCAAGGACCCACAAACCCAAAGTATTCCCTTGGTGATGATGTGGAGTGGCTTTCTTCAGGTTGACGAGGCTAAGCTGAAAGCAAGCCAAGTGAATCGAAAACTTGAAAAGCCCTTTGAGCCCGATGAACTTCGTAAAATTATTAACGACTTGGTTCCAAAAACGGCCTCAAATCCCATCAGTGCTTTTTTACAGTTTCCAGATCGTCCTGACTTCAAAGAGGATTCTGCATCTCTTTCATCAACATCTATTGCCACATCAGACGAAGCCATCATTGATATCGATGAAGACGAGGCCTTCAAACAAGTCCCCTTACACAAAACTCCAGAGGCTGCCAATACTCCTGAATTCAGCCAAGAATCTTGGCAGCGACAAGATCTTGCCGAGTTTAAAATCAATATGCCCAAAGAAGAGTCAGACGCCGATTTTGCAAAAAAATATATGATTCCCGAGGTTGATCTAGACCGTGCCCAAGTTTCCGACCATGGTGACTATGAAGAGATCAGCTTTGCTCCAAATATGGCTCCGCAGACTCCAGCTTCATTCAATACTTCTTTAACAGCAGAAATGTCTGAAAAAATTCTTCGCGATGAGGCCCGAAAAGTTCTTGAAGCCGTGGCTTGGAAAATCATTCCTGACATGGTCGAACGCATTGTGAGAGAAGAAATAAATAAGTTGCTTCAGGACACTGAAAAGTCTATCTAAAATTCATGACACTAATTGAATTGATTAAAGCGGCCCTGAAGGAAGACATGCCTCGTGGTGATTTGACCACTGAATGTCTTGGTTCTAAACCCAGAAACGGACGAGCTGTTTTAAAAGCGAAAGAAGATTTAATTCTTTCAGGATCATTAGCCTTCGAACAAACTGTTCATTCCTTAGAGCCCAATGCAAAATTAAAATGGCATTTTGAAGAAGGTTCTTCAGTTTTAAAAAATCAAAATATTTGCAGTATAGATGGGGACTTGATTCAAGTTCTTAAAGCCGAACGCGTGGCCTTGAACTTTTTAGGCCATCTTTCTGGTATCGCCACCTACACCCATCAGTTTGTTAAAAAAATTGAAGGCACGTCGACAAAAATTTTAGACACACGAAAAACAACACCCACTTTACGTGAACTTGAAAAGCGTGCTGTCGTCCATGGCGGTGGTCAAAATCATCGCCTGAATTTGAGCACAGCCATTTTGATCAAGGACAATCATATTTCTGTGATGGGTGGCCTTAAAGCTGCCGTGGACAGAGTCCGCGAGCACACCAGTTTACCCATTGAAGTCGAAGCTAGAACTCTATCCGAAGTGAAGGAAGCCGTTCAGTTGAATGTTGCAAGAATTCTTTTGGACAACATGTCCAATCAACAACTGACTGAAGCCTTAAAATTGATTCCTAAATCCATTGAAACTGAAGCCTCTGGCAATATGAATTTGGAACGCATTCGTAGTGTGGCTGAGCTTGGTGTCAACTACATCAGTGTGGGCGCTCTCACCCACTCGGCCCCGGTGGCCGACATGAGTTTAATGTTCGACTGGAATAGCGTTCTTTAGGAGAACTATGGATCACCCCTTAAAAGATCTTCGAATTGGCGAACTGACCCAACAGTGGGCAGAACAGCAGGGTCTACTTGCAAAATATAAAATCGAAACTGACAGCACAAACACTTGGGCCAAGAACGAAGCCTTTACAGAAACTGTGTTAGAAAATCCTTTGATTGTTTATTTAACAGAAAGCCAAAAATTAGGCCGGGGTCGTGGGCAAAACAAATGGCTCAATGCTGAACATGGCTCTGCCTTGCTTAGCACATGGTCCTTTGACATTGCCAAACCCTTGCCGCCATTGATGACCGTGCGCTTTGGAATGGCCTTGATCAAGGCCTGCTCTTCGACTTGGCCTTTTCTTTCTTTTAGCCTGAAAGCCCCCAATGATCTTTTTGTTGGAGACAAAAAAGTAGCTGGTTTGCTGATTGAAACAGTCTCCCAGGGGAATAATCACAGACTGCTTGTTGGACTGGGCCTCAATGTCTTCGCAAAGCCCGAAGAGATCACAACAGCAAGTTCGCTTCTTCATTCTTTGCCAGAATCTGTTCCACTTTTAGGTGAAGACTTTATCGGTTTCTTAGATCGTTGGGTTTTTGAAATGACAGAGTCCTTAAGTCGACCATTTGAAATGCTTTCCGAAACTGAACAGGCCAGTGTTAAAAAATATTTGAATCTATTCCCCCCAACAATGGGAACTATCACACAAGTTGATGCCGATGGAAGCTACTGGATCGGAAATAAAAAACATTCCTGGATGGAGATCTGATGGCATTAGTGCAGACTCCAAAGGCCGAGCTTGGAATTGATTGCATAGACTTCACCTTGCCCGCC
>DGYJ01000087.1:6848-10090 GCA_002396665.1 Bdellovibrionaceae bacterium UBA5009 | reverse complement strand
TAGACTTCACCTTGCCCGCCGTCGATGGGAAAAACTACTCCTTGGCCGATTTTAAAAATGGGCATCCTTTGGTCATTATGTTTATTTGCAATCATTGCCCCTACGTCAAAGCCATTGAAGATCGCCTCATTCAATTGGGACATGACCTCAAAGCTCGAAAAATTAATCTTATAGGCATTTGCTCCAATGATGAAAAAAATTATCCCGAGGACTCTTTCGAAAATTTAAAAAAACGCTCCATCGAAAAAAAATACAGTTTCATCTACCTGCATGACAAAACCCAAGAAGTGGCTAAAAATTTTGGCGCTGTTTGTACTCCAGATTATTTTGTCTACGATAAGAATTTAAAATTGGCCTATCGTGGTCGTTTAGATGATTCTTGGAAAGATGCAACTGCCGTTACAAAACGCGAGCTCTACGACGCTGTCATTTGTCTTGATGAAAATAAGCCCATTGATTTTCTAGAAACTCCGTCCATGGGATGTTCGATCAAATGGATCAAATAAAGTGGTGATATCATGGTCATAAGAAATCTGTTTTTGGTTGTGTCTTTATCACTTTTTGGTTTTATCGGATGGTGCGCTGTTTCGATGGGAATTTTTAAAAATGTTAGTATTCGAACAGAAGCCCAAGGACCATTTTACCTTGTGTACAAAGAACATGTCGGCCCCTATCATTTGATTTCTAAGACCATTGCCGATGTCGAGCGCTGGGCGAATACAGAAAAAATAGACTGTAAGATCAGTTTTGGCGAATACTTGGATGACCCCAATAAAGTCGAACACGAAAGATTACGTAGCAATGGCGGATGTCTGCTCAAAGACAGTATGGCAATACCACTGCCGTCGGATCTACGAACTTCAAATCGAGTGGCTCAAAATTACGTCGTTGCAGAATTTGAAGGTTCCCCTGCCCTGGGACCCTACAAGGTCTACAACAAGGTCGAAGAGTTTTTAGCTGAAAAAAAATTAAAACTTGCCGGCCCTGTGATCGAAATTTACGAAATGAAAACCCCAGATCTGATGCAAACTAAATATTTATTTCCGTACAAGGACATGTTAAAGATTGAAAAAAATTAGTTCCACTTTGGGTCTAAGACAAAAAACATTGCCCTCTCTTCAATAAAGATCTAGAACTCCATCCTCGAAGAAAAAAGGTTGTTCACATGGGATCGCGTTCTGTTTTTATAATTTCTGTTTTCATTGCGCCAATGATTTTAGCCTTTGTAAACCCCACTCAAAAAAATGAAGTCTGCATCAGTGGCCCCAGTGAACTTCTGGAAGAAGCCTCTGTGACAAAAACAGTTGAAAGCTTTGGCGGATTAGATCAACTGCTTGGCACTTGGAAACTTTCTGGGATGGCTGGCAACTTTGTCTCTTTAAATGTTTCTATTTTTGCAGAAGACAATCAATTTTACGTGCAGGCAAACAACGACCCTAAAAAAGCAGTATGGATTTGTTCTACCCATGACAATTCCACAACTCTTTTTGTTCGAGTTCTGCACCCCGCAAAGCCTGAAAATAATCTGTTTATGCTTCAGTCGACGATCAAACAAAATATTATTTCCATCGCTTCGCTAGGTTCAGGTTGGAAATTTAAAACATTCAAAAAAATTGAATCTCTGCTTCATCCACAAAGCTAACTGAGCTCCAAGATGAATAGAATAAAAGCCTATTTGCGATCTGTGTTTACAGATTTGACAGCCCCCCATCCCTATTCTTAAATATATTCGCCTAGAGCTTGGCATAGGACATGAATATACGGCCACAGTATGAAATTATTGCTGCACGTTTTCCTCCTTATCATTTTTCAAATGGGCATCATTGCCCATGCTCAAATGGCGGATATTGATTATTCAGATGCTGTTGGGCCTGTGCGCGACCAATCCAATATTGGTATTTGTTATGCAGCAGCTGTTGCCGATGCGCTTTCGTTTGAATCCCATCAAAGAATTTCAACTATTTCCTTAGCTGTGCATTACAGACTTCAAAGGCCTGTCAAAGAGAAACTTTTTATGACTCCTTTTTCACAGTACTACGAGGCCGGCATTGCCGATTCTGTTCTTAGGGCCGCTTTTGATAATAATTTATGTACAGATAATAAGATCAATGAAGACTACAACTATGGGTTTACAAACGAAAACCTACAAAGTTTAGGTAAAAAATATGAACAGTTTCGCTCGTATTTCGGCCCGAAAGAGCCCATCAAATTAAAAAATGAAATTCTGGATCTTGTTGCGAAAATTTTTCCAAATCAAAATCCAATGCTCTTTAAAGAACAGTTTAAGTTTCGCCACAAACCCATCGAGGAGGCGGTAAAAGATTTTTTGAACTCTCAGTGTAGATTTCGAATACCTTCGAGCAAATACCAAGTCCTGACAATCAAGGATCAAAAGCTTTTCGCAAAGGCCATTTCTGTCGCCCTTCGCTCTAAAAAAATCCCAATCATTCACTATAACCGCTTCCCATTACGGGATGAAAAAGAAGCCTTGTCTGAAAAAATTGCCAATCGTTTTGTTGGTACTCACGTGAATACAATTTTTGGAATGCGCATTAGAAATGGAAAAACCCAATACCTACTTCGTGAAACCAGCAGCGAATACATCTGCGAAAGCTATAAAGAAATTTTTCAGCAATACTGTGTCGCTGGCCAGACCTGGCTGAACGAATCCTTCCTTCTGCCACTAGTCACTTCTGTTACATTTTTAACAAATAAAAAAGCCCCTTAGTTCAGGGGCTTTTTTTGTAATCTCTAGATTTTTATTTTTTATAAACGAGAAAGCCTTAGCGTCTAGGCTTTTCCAGATATCAAATTCAAAGCACTACCAGCACGGAACCATTTTAACTGCTCGGCATTGTAAGTGTGTTTTAATTCAATGGACTCTTCTTTGCCATCTTTGTGTTTGATTTTCATTGTCACTGGTTTGCCTGGGGCCAAATCTTTCAAACCCACGATGCTAACAGTGTCAGTCTCTTGAATTTTATCGTAATCGGCTGGAGTTTTAAAATGCAAAGCCAAGACGCCTTGTTTTTTCAAATTCGTTTCGTGGATACGGGCAAAGGATCTTGCGATCACCGCTGTACATCCTAAGAATCTTGGGCTCATGGCGGCGTGTTCACGCGATGAACCTTCGCCGTAGTTTTCATCACCAATGATGATCCAACCCTTGCCTGCTTTTTGGTAATCACGGGCAATTTTAGCGAACTCAACGCCTTTTGCTCCGGTCAGATGATTTGTGCCTT
>DGYJ01000087.1:0-6643 GCA_002396665.1 Bdellovibrionaceae bacterium UBA5009 | reverse complement strand
CAGATGATTTGTGCCTTTACCGATTTCACCAGTGAATGCATTGTCTGCACCCAAAAGCATATTGTCAGAAATATTGTCCAAGTGACCACGGAATTTCAACCAAGGCCCCCCCGGTGAAATATGATCCGTTGTGCATTTGCCTTTAGCTTTACCTAAAACCAAATTGTCGGTGAAATCTTTGCCATCCCAAACTTTAAATGGAGCCAAGATTTGCAAACGATCAGATCCTGGTGGCACGATCACTTTTGCATCACGGCCTGCGGGCTTTTGATAGCCTTCAGTGTCGGCCATAAAACCTTTTGCAGGAAGCTCTGGGGCCTCTGGGGCTTTTAATTTAATTTTTCCTTTTGGACCAACAAGCTCTTCCGTCATTGGATTAAAATCCAAACGACCTGCTAGGCCCAAAGCCATGACCATTTCTGGTGAACCAATAAAGGCCAAGGTTTCTGCATTCGAGTCATTACGACCACGGAAGTTACGGTTGAAGGAAGTCACGATTGTATTTTTCTCTCCGGACTTCACATCGTCACGTTTCCACTGGCCAATACAAGGTCCACAAGCATTTGCAAGAACAGTCGCACCGACAGCATTGAAGACTTGCATTTGACCATCGCGCTCGATGGTTTTTTGAATTTGAGTCGAACCTGGGCTCACCAAAAATGGTTGATTCATTTTGATTCCAACAGACATGGCTTGCTCTGCCAACATCGCAGAACGACCGATATCTTCGTAACTTGAATTCGTACAACTTCCAATCAAAGCGCTTGAAAGCTTAACTGGCCAATTTTTTTCTTTGGCTTCCTTGGCAATTGCGCTGATGGGACGAGCAATATCTGGAGAGTGAGGTCCTACCAAGTGGGGCTCAAGTACTGACAAATCAATTTCGTAAACTTCGTCAAAATATTTTTTAGGATTTGCGATCACGTCGGCATCGGCAGACAGAATATCTTTATTTTTTGCCGCAAGATCTGCTAGCGCCGCACGGTCAGTGGATTTTAAGTAGGCTCCCATACGCTCATCATAGGGGAACACAGAGCAAGTGGCGCCAAGTTCAGCACCCATATTTGTGATTGTCGCCTTACCAGTACAGCTGATCGAAGCAACGCCATCACCAAAGTACTCAACAATTTTATCTGTTCCGCCTTTAACTGTTAGCATTCCGCAAAGTTTTAAGATCACGTCTTTTGCAGAAGTCCATCCGTTCATTTTACCTTTCAAATGAACACCGATCAGTTTAGGATTTTTAACTTCCCAAGCCAGTCCCGCCATCACGTCAGAGGCATCAGATCCACCAACACCCACTGCACACATTCCCAAACCACCCGCATTCGGAGTGTGGGAATCTGTCCCAATCATCAATCCACCTGGGAATGCATAGTTTTCTAAAATCACTTGATGGATAATCCCTGCGCCTGGCTTCCAAAAACCAATATTGTAACGTGAAGAGGCCGAAGCTAAGAAATTATAAACTTCTTCGTTCACTTTATTTGCGGCAGGCATATCTTTTTCTTTGCCCTGATAAGCTAAGATCAAGTGATCACAGTGAACAGTTGAAGGAACTGCGGCTTCGTCTTTACCAGCCAACATAAATTGCAAAATCGCCATCTGTGCTGTTGCATCTTGCATGGCCACACGGTCAGGTCTTAACAAAAGAAAACTTTCACCACGTTTCAATTCTTGATTTTGAGGATCATCCAAATGTCCAAAAAGAATTTTTTCAGCCAGTGTCAGATCACGGCCTAAGCGTTTTTTAACGACTTCAGTTTTTTGTCTTGTGGTCGCGTAAACTTTTTGAACCATTTCTGGTGTTGTTTCGATTTTTGCTGACATTTTGAATGCCTTTCATGATGTCATTAGGATCGTGAAAAGACCCTAAGAGTGTTGTTTCTTCAGATGGCTATGATAGGTGAAAATGACGAAATCCTCAATGGCTCAAAGGCCTTGACGGTGCGAGTCGGTCATTGTTCGTGATAATCCAGCTCTTTCGCAAAGGTTTCTGGCAATGCATAGAGCCCGACAAACGACAGTGTCACACACAAAGCTCCAACCCATGCCGCCGCAGGAAGCAAGCCCACCTGGGGCTTTAGTAGAGCAAACAACCAAGAAATGGGGACCAAGGCCCCCCTCACAAAATTCGGGGCCGTGGTGGCCACGGTGGCCCTCATATTGGTACCAAAGCTTTCTGCGGCCACCGTCACGAATATTGCCCAGTAGCCAGAAGAAATCCCCATCAAAAAACAAATCGTATAAAATATTTCAGAACTTAAATCATGCAGTTGAAAATAAAGAGCAATGCTGATTGCTGACAAACTTAAAAAGATAAAAAGAACTTTTTTACGACTGGCAAAAATTTGCGATAACCATCCAGAAACAAAATCCCCAAAAGCTAATCCTAAATAACAAAATAGAACAGCTTTTCCGGCTAAAATTTCGCCTTGCACGTTCATGGCTTTTGAAAACTCAGGTGACAATGTAATTAAAATTCCAACCAAATACCAAATCTGAATGGCTGATAGTATGCAGGCTAAATACTTAATGAATAATTTTTTATTTCGAAACAACATCAAAAAATCACCTTTTCTGATATTTGATTCCTTCACTTTATGAAAAATTTCAGACTCAGAAACTCGAATTCGCAGAAGTAACAAACCCACACCCAGCAATCCACCAATCAAATAAGCCGTTCGCCAATGAACATGCTCTGCAACTAGCCAGGCCAGGGCCGCACCACTGACACCAACTGATGCGATGATCATCGTACCGTAACCGCGAATCTTTTTCGGCAAACTTTCTACAACCAAGGCCACGCCTGCGCCAAGCTCACCGGCCAAACCAAGACCAGCAATGAATCTAAGAATAGCGTATTGCTCGATATTTTGCACAAAAGCGTTCAACAAATTCGCAATGGAATAAAGCAAGATCGAGCCAAACAAAATCGAAAGGCGACCTTTTTTATCACCTAAAATTCCAAAGAAGACTCCGCCGATCAACATCCCGGCCATCTGCAAATTGATCAACATCAAACCCTGATCTGTGATTTGTTCTGGCTGTAGTCCAAGATCTTTTAAACTTTGCACCCGAATAATGCTGAATAAGAGCAGGTCATAAATATCAACAAAGTAGCCAAGAGCAGAAACAATGACAGCCGCCGATAGTACGGATTTTAAGGGTATTTTAGTGATCACTTGAATGGACATAACCCATTGTAAGCATCAAGTGCATGAAAATGACAAGTAAAACAGGAACACTTCATTTGCTTCTTTAAATCTGATCATGTTAAAAAATCTTATGTATCAAAAATATTACACTCTTTTTTTAAAAGCCCAAAATGAACACCAGCACTTTGCAGCCCACAGCCATCACTACTGGCCCGATGTAACCCGCGAGGCCACCATCGAATACTGGGATGATTCTGCAAAATTTGTCGACCATAAATGGGAAAAAATTTTTAATGAAAAACTTCCGCAAACACAAAAATTAATTGCTGAAATTTTGAATATTTCGAGTTCGGAAAATATCACCTTTGCGCCGAACACCCACGAATTGCTTTTTCGACTGATCAGCTCCCTTGATTGGAATAAAAAAGATAAAATTCAAATCCTCACAACGGATTCAGAATTTTATTCCTTTGAAAGACAAATTCGCCGACTTCAGGAATTACCTTATTTTGAAATTCATTTTGTACAGACAGAACCACTGTCAGATTTTAACCAAAGATTTTTGAATAAAATCCAATCTCAAAAATGGGATATGGTTTTTTTCAGCCACGTGTTTTTTAATTCAGGAGCGGTTTTTAAAGACTACGAAAAAGCAGTGCGAGCCACAAATCCAGAGGCCCTTGTTGTGATGGATGCCTACCATGGTTTTATGGCCGTCCCCACAGATCTTAAATCTGTCGAAGATCGTCTTTACTATATTGCAGGATCCTACAAATACGCCCAGGGCGGCGAAGGCTGTTGCTTTCTCATTTCACCAAAAAACCAACTTCGGCCATTTTATACAGGTTGGTTTGCCAATATGAATGGGCTTTCAAATTTTCAAAAAGAAGTTGGTTACTCTAATGATGGATATCGTTTAGCAGGGTCCACCATGGATTACACGGCCCTTTACCGTCTTCATTCGAGCCTTGAGCTTTTTAAAAAAGAAAAAATTTCTGTGCCGCAAATTCACCAGCACATTCAAAAGATGCAAAAAATATTTTTAGAAAAAATAGGCTCGATGGAAAAATGCCCGTTAAAAAAAGAAAATTTGATCATCAATGATCTTAATCACCATGGCCACTTTTTAACATTTGAGCTTAAATCCACAGAAATGGCCACAGGACTTGTCGAACATCTTAGAAAAAATAAAATCATCTGCGATTCAAGAAAGAACCGCATTCGCTTTGGATTTGGACTTTATCAAACTGAAAATATGGATCTTTCTGCCTTAAACGTAGGATCCGCGTTTGATTTTCTCTAAAATAATTTTTTCTGTTTTGATGGGATCCTTTGGATCGACCGAGAAGAAACTTTGTTGCTCGCAACGAATTTTCTCTTTCAATAACCAACGGCAGATGTCCGCCAAACCTTTGTTCTTTTTATCTAAAAAGAAGGGGTCATTATCCAAAGCATCTTTAGCTTTTTTCAAAGCGCGGGCTTCGGCAGGATCTGATTCTTTCACTTTGTAATGTGGCAAATCGTAACGTTTCACATCGTCAGGAAGGACTCCCAAGAACTTTACTTCCGGAGCAGAAAAATCGGCATTACGAATCAATGAAGCTGCAGAACCAGCTTTCAAGGTTCTAAAGATATTTTGCATGGTGTAGGCATCCAGATCTCCGAAGAAATACAATGGGACTTCAAGCTCTTCTTGGATCAATTTACACCAGCCACGAACTGCATTGGAAGGAACCCCTTGAGCACCAAGCAAAATACAATTATTTCTTTTTGTAAATCCCATGGTGACTAAAGTATTTGCCGTACCTTCTGATTCAACGATCAAGCAAAAGTCGACTTTCTTTTTTACTTTCAACTTCAAAGATTGAGGTCTGTTTTTAGGCTGAAATGGCGATGTTCCCAGTGTCGACAAATCAATCGTCGCTTTTTCACCATCGGGCAAAGTTTCAGTCACAACCAATTGCTGAGAATACGTCTGACCACCGCGATCATTGGCAAAACAGTTCAGCTCTTCGCGGTAAACTTCCAGCATATCACCGATAAAATCGATAATTGAATCACTTTCAGATTGGTCTTCGAAATCCAAAGGCTTGTAGCGTTTGTCACCCTTAATCAAACCTTTACAGATATAGTACAATTCCCTTTTTGTATTCACAGAACCGATATCTAAATTGCGCAAAATAATTTCAAGCATGAACACAACACGAGCCAACTTTTGCACGGAAGAAACATTCAGTTCTGTACGAACTTTTTTATCACCTGGAGTTAAATACCCCACTTTAGAGTTATAAAAAGAATTGTCCAAAGTTGTTTTCACGGCTTCCAAAACGGGACGCTTCGAATTTTCTAAATCCTTCAGCATTTTATCAGCTAGAATTTTAGCTTCCTTCGGAATATCAATTTTTAAATCGCGGATACTTAATAATTTTGCCATAGACTATTCTTCTCTCTTTTCAGAAGCCTTGCTTTTTTCGGCTTCTTTTTTCTGCTGGGCACTGAGCTTGCTTTCGGCTTCTTGCAGATCTTCGATGGCCTCTTTTGAATCACGGCCCAAAAGTTTGCGAAGACCATCTTCGGCTTTTTTCTTTCGCGCATCAGGAGCGCCCGCCAACAAGGCCAATTTTTCGACTAAGATGGGACCGAACTGTTCGATATGGGCCAATTTTCTTTCAAGATCAGCCTCTTTAAATTCTTTTTTAATATGACGTGAAAGCTTTTGACCCGCTTGGATCAAAGCCAAACGAATTTCTGCCACCAACTCTTCAGAGGCATCAATCGTTTCTTTGGAAGCATTTTTAAATTTAATAAATGGTGAAACCACACTGATCGCAAAAACATAGGGACCCAAGGGCAATGAATCCTTTGGCTGTTGCAATCCATAGGTCTTCCAATTCACAGACTCGATGGCCCAAGTGATGGCACAACCTGATTTATCAAACTGCAAAGGGACACGATTCGCAAAGCGTAGCAATTGAACGGGGGCATCGTGCTCTTGTTGACGATCGATAAAACGTGCCAGTGCGACCTCGACAACGACGGGTTTAAAATCGCAAATACTTGGCTTTCGTGTAACAACCGAAAAGAAATCCACCTGTCCAAGACGTTGAATACTTTTTGAAAGCGAATCTTCGCCCACAGTCAAAACGGAACGGGTCGACGGAGCCGCCAATTCTGTATTTTGAACTGCCGTGAAAACTTTTTTAAAATCTTCATCGCTCAGGCTGGTGATTGGCTTTTCAACCAAATTTTTAGGCATTCCGGCTTTTACAAATTCACTGATGGATTGATCGTTAATTCGCGAAAAACCTGTTTTTAAAAATTTAGACAAACTGACTTTTCCATACAAAGTCGCATGTGTGATAAATTCACCCAATTTAAATGTATGGGGATGAGGCAATGTGGCCTCTGGAACCTCGGGCACTTCATTGCTGACTCGGGCCACTTTCACCCAATCATTGTCTTGGAGTTTGTAGTGAATTGTCAGG
>DGYJ01000032.1:21193-21352 GCA_002396665.1 Bdellovibrionaceae bacterium UBA5009 | reverse complement strand
TAGGATTTCTCCAATTGCGTTTGAGTGGAGATCGACAATTCAAGGAATTGCGGAAGATGTAACATTTCCATTTATTGACACGCAGATAAATTTACCACTCTTTATCATTTGTATTTATTTGGTAATATATAATATTAAAAATAAAAATAATTTTTTTTT
>DGYJ01000032.1:4888-21035 GCA_002396665.1 Bdellovibrionaceae bacterium UBA5009 | reverse complement strand
AAATTACATTTTTGCAATTGTTTTATTTTCTATAGGAATAGGTGTAACAGTCGTTTCCTCTTATCAGAGCATAGCAAATTACTTTAATCCAATTTTAGGCAACATACAATTTGCCTACAGATTAGTATCTCACATCAATTTATTGTGTCTAATAGCAATAATTTTTTTATTGAAAACAAAAATCTCTTACAATATTAAGAACCTTAACTATATTTTAGTAGTGGGATTGACCATATCTGCATGTGGATTATTTAGCAAACTCACGCATGTATATGCAGTTAAATCAAATGGATCTATAGAATCGTTTAATAATTTTATGAAAAAATATAGAGCACCAAAAGAAGAGCCAGTTGAGTTTTGGTTTCCTGACCGAAAATTTGCTAATGAAGTCTCAATGAATTTGACACCTACGTATTATGGCCATCCAGAATATACAATCGAAAGCGGGTTTTTAAATAAAAATGTTGACGTGGACATGCCCGTAAAAAAAGTGAATCTGATAGTTGAAGGCAAAGAAAATTTCGGAAAAGTTTCAGAAGAAAAATTCATACTTCAAAAAAAATCCATAATAATTACAAATATTCAAGCATTTCCATGGAATAAAATCATACTTAACAATATAGAAGTTGCTTCAGAGGAAACATATTCTAAAAAATCATTATACTTGCATCCAGAAGTTAAAAAAATATCTGGCACTGTTGGATTGTCTGTAATTGCAGACAAAGGAGAAAACATAATATCTTATAAATTTTCCCCAGATCAAATATGGGTTAACTTAATTAAGATTTCGTGGATAGTAATTATTTTGTGGTCTTCATTAGTAATGTATTTTTCGACATTCATTTTTATTTCTTTTTTAAAACAAAAAACATCTGAGAAGTTTTAGTGAAAGGCATTCTTAGAAAATCAAATCCTGCAAATATTATTGTCAAAAATGGAATTAATGGATGCGTATAAGATGGTCTTTTTGCATCTGCGTGAACGAGTCCTGCCTTTTGTATTAAAGCAAATACGCTCCAGGCCCAAAATGGACTGCCTTGTGTATATTTAAACATTAAAATTTCAAAACCAGTTCTTTCTGCTAGCAGCTTGAATGAGTCCATAGAAAAAAGTACCCAATGTCTGGGGCAGTGGAACCCACCCCAATTTTTATGTCTAAAAATTTTTGCATCAAGACTATCTATGTTTGGTGTTTTAATTAAAATCAAACCATTCGTTTCAAGACATTCGTAACATTTTTCAAGAATTTCTGAAGGATTTTCGACATGCTCTATAAGGTTAAGCATTAAAATCAGATCGTATTTTTTTTCGGAATAGAAATTTTCAAATTTTCCACAAAAATATGAATGACCTTTTGCTTCAGCGATTTTTTTTGCGCTTTCATCTATGTCAACTATCTGAGTTTCGTGAAATCTTGAGTCACTCTTTTTAAGTACATCTAGCATCCAGCCAGCCCCGCCGCCAACATCAAGTGCGCTCAATTTATTTTTTTTAAAATTTTTAGAAATTTTTTTAAATAAAAGACCATCTAAAAAAATTTTAACCTTTAATAGAAAGCCAGCTCTTTGTGGTAAAAACGAATAATAATTTTTTGGATAAATTACGGATAGCATATTTGATGGGATTTGGTTAATTGATAGAGTTTTGCAGAGTTCGCACTGATAATATTCAAATATTTTTTCAGTTGAAAAATATTCTATATCTTTTGCAAATGCATAATGTTTTATATTTTTTGAATTACAAGATAGACAATACATACTATTTTTGCCTTAGTAGATTAAAAAATGTTTTTGAATATGTTGTATACTCTTTTTGCACATAAATGTGCACATTAGTTGTTAATAAAAAATTTTCCAAATCTTTAAAGCGTGTACAGGAAATAGTGTGATCCCAATGGTGTAATAAATGCTTGTCAAATCCAGCTCCACCAAAAATTTTAGTTAAAATTCCTCCACGGAACATCCTCGAAACGGCATTCTGATTAACTTCGAAATAATTTTTATCAGAAGATGCATCTAAAGCGCGATGCTCTAAAAGCTGTCTTAACCAGCCAAAAAATGGAAAAAAACAATACATACCAAGTGACCAAGAAAAAAAATTGATCCACTGCTGATGCTTGTAAAAAAATATTAATAAAGAAAAATGAATACACATTCCGATAATTAAAATTATCTTATTGAACACAGATTTTTTAATTTTCACATACACAGTATTTTTAAAAAATAATTTTTTAAACGCAGTGACAAAAAACAACGTATTTAAGATTGTCGAAAAATTTAATGGACTAAAATATGAATTTTCTGGATCTTTTGTTGTGCCTAAATGTACATGGTGCTGCCAATGAACTTGTCGATACTTATCCGTAGTTGTGCCCAACAGGACTCCAATTATTGCCGTTCCGAGAAAATCGTTTAGCGCATAATTTCTAGCCAATCCGAAATGCGATGCTTCATGTAAGTATAAAGTTATATGCGCTATTGTGAAACCAATAACTAATGCGCTCAAAAATGAAAAAAATAATATTAATATTTTACTTGAAAAAAATTCTTGCATTAAGTTGTTCAAATATAAAACAAAAAATAAAATTGAGTATGATAAAGCTATTCCAATCGATACTTTATAAAAATGTGGATTTAATGATTTTCTATAATCAATATAGCTAGTTCCATTTGAGCTGACAATTTCTTTAAACTTAAAATCTAGTAGTGAAGTCTTCATAAATTCACAACCTAAGATCAATTTGAATTGTGCTAAGTTCTTCCAGATTTTCGATGGGCTGATCAAGAATTATTTTTCCGTCAGAATAAACACCTTTTAATTTTTTAGAATTTAAAGATTGCGGTAGGCCAAATTGATTTTTAACTATAAAATTTGGTCTACCTTTAACTTCGTCATATATACGTGCTAAATATTCCCCTATGATACCTAAAAAAAGAAATAGAACTCCGAAAAAAAATGAAATCATAGCAATTTCAGTGGCAATTCCGGCAACAGTTTTTCGACCATTAAGTAGAACGTCGACTACTAGTGCTAAAAAATAAATCAATGAAGAAATTGAAATTGCACTTCCGACATAACTGATCATTTTTAATGGAGCATATGAAAATGAAAAAATTCCGTTTAAAGCTAGGCGCAATACGACGCCAAAAGGTGATTTGGCCTCGCCAGCAAAGCGCTCATTTCTTGGAAATTCAATTCCAACACTATTAAAGCCAATCCAAGAACAAAGCCCCGTGAAATAACGGTTGGTTTCATTTAAAGAATTAAAAGCTTCATAGGCCTTTTTATCCATCAATCGAAAGACTGAAGCATTTCTTGGCATTGCTCCATCTGTCAGCTTATCCATAAGCCAGTGATACATTTCTGAAGCCAAGGCTCTTGTCCATCGAATGCCTTTTCTTTGGCTAACAAGGTGGTAAACGATATCGAAACCTTCTTCCCATTTTTCTAGGAAGAGGTGAATTTTTTCTGGTGGGTCTTGTAAGTCAGCGCACATCATAATGACTGCATCGCCCTTGGCGTACTTAAATCCCGCTGTAATCCCACCAGGTGCTGTAAAATTTCTAGATAGTTGAATGGATTTAAATCGATTGTCGAGCTTATTAAGCCGTTCAAGTATTTCCCAACTGGCATCGCTAGATCCATTTTCTACAATAATGACTTCGAAATCATACTTTTGAAGTTCATCAAAAACAGACTTTAGTCGGTTGAAAAGCTCGTCAAGATTGGCGGCTTCATTGTAGGCTGGAACAACAATCGAAATTAGTTTTTTCACTAAATTAAACTCCAATACTTGCTTTGAAGGCCTTACAAACAAAATCAATATCTTGTTCATTTAAATTTGCAGCTGAAGCCATGGATATTCCGCGTTTTTCAACCTGGGATGCGACTGGGTTTGGAAATCGTGGCTTTTCAAAGGCCGGCATGCGGCCCATGCGTGGAAAGGCAGGTCTGCAGTGAATATTTAGTTCACGGAAATTTTTTAAAATTTGGTCCCGGTCAGCTTTAATGCTGTCTTCAAGTAATATGCTTGGATAGCAGTAATTTCCTTTTGATCCCACGGGCTCTTTAATAAATTTCACTCCAGGGATTGAACCTAATCGATCATGATACCAATTAAAAATTTGTCTTTTTTTAGCCATTAACTCTTCAACACGCTCAACCTGGGCTAGTGCTAATGCTGCTGTCAAATTTGCTATTGTGTATTGATATCCGAGTTGGTCAGACCAAAATACAGCTTGTGAATCAGTGCGCCCCATATTGCAAAGCATTCGGGCTTTTTCATAAAGATCTGGATTATTCGTCAAAAGAATTCCACCTTCGCCACTGACTGTAAGTTTTGCACCTTGAAAGCTAAAGCAGCCGAAATCACCGATAGCACCGACACGTTGTCCTTTGTGCTCGGCCCCTAATGCTGGGGCCGCATCTTCAATAACAGCGATTTTATGCTTTTTTGCAATCGCCATAATCGAGGTCATATCTGCAGGCTGTCCAAATGTATGAACCAACATAATCGCTTTTGTTTTAGGAGTAATTGCGGCCTCTATGGCTTTGGGATCGATTGTCCATGTGTCTGGATCTATATCTACAAATACTGGTGTTGCTTCGGTATAAGAGATTGCATAGGCAGTTGCGATCCAGCTAAAGTCCGTACAGATAACTTCGTCCCCTTTTTTTAAACCAAGGGCAGCGCAAGATGCATGAAGCGCAACAGTACAGCAGTGAGTAGCAATCGCATATTTTGCACCCACGTAATCGGCAACAGTACGCTCAAGTTTTTTTGCAAATTTATCATAATTTTCATAGAAGCCATTGATTGTAGCCTCCCGAACATATTCTAATTCTTTGTCAGTTATCCAAGGTCCCGCAAAGGCGATTTTTTTTTCTGAAGGAATTAGACTATTCATTTAATGTCTCCTTGATAAGTCATCACGAGATAATACTTTTCGATTTTTCCAGAAAATCCTTCTGGAGCGATTTCAAGCTTTTCTTCTCCGCTAACGACTGTTTTATATAATGGTTTTTTAATTGTAATATTAAAATTTAATTTTTTATAAAATTCAATGGCATGAATGTTGTCATCATATACTGACAACTCAATTTTTTTCATTTTGAGCTCGCGGAACCCCCAATGAATTAAAGTATTCATAGCGAAAGACATTAGGCCCGGTATTTTTCCAGAAACGCCTCGGCAGACGCTGTCGACCTCACCAATTGATTCGGCCATTCGAAAATTTGAAAATCCAATATGCCCCAGAATCTCATGATTTAAGTCTTCTATTGTAAACAGCAGCCGATCGAGTCTTTGCAAAATATGTTGGTCTAACCATGTTTTTGTGCGCTCTTCGGTAGGTTGAAATTTACCAGTAGAAAGAGTTGGATTTTCAATCCGCCACCGAGTAAATAAAGAAGGAATCTGTGGATCTATTTTTGAATAGAGCATGGTAATTGGTTTTAAAAAACCAACTAATTTTTTATTATTATCGTATACTGGAAGCATCTGGATCGAGTCATATGCTGAATAACATTTCATTTTTTCAAAAATAAATTTTAAATTTTTTTCAAAATTCATGGTCAGCTCTTTAAATTTTCTGATTTAGTGTGAAGAGGTAATAGCATAGCATTTTTTAAATTTTCTCGTGATATTAACGGAGATAAATCTTCAAGCGGAGGGGAAACCAAGCTCCCATCCTCTTGAATCGCTAAAGAAAGCTTAGGCACTAAAAGCTGTTCTGGATGCATAAAAATTTCGCAAAGTGCAGGGCCATCACCATTTAAAAAATTGGTCATTTGCTGATCAAAGTCTTGCCAGGTTTTAACTTGAAAATAGGGAAGGTTAAAGGCCATGGATACTTTTTTAAAGTCTGGACAGGTAACACCTGATTTTTTGTCAGTACCAGAATATCGACCTTTAAATAAAGCCTTTTGCGTGTGCTTAATCATCAAGTAGCCATCATTATTAAAAACAACGATTTTAATTGGTAGACGATGATGATCTATTGTTTGCAGCTCTTGCAAGTTCATCATCATGCCACCATCACAATTTAAACAAATAACTTGGGATTTTGGATTAGCAAATGAAACTCCAATGGCAGCTGGTAGACCGTATCCCATTTCGCCCAATCCAGTCGAAGTCATTAAACGTTGTCCTTTTTTTAAAGACAGGACTTGATGCCCGCTCAGCAATGCGGTTCCCATATCGGTCACAGTGATGGATTCGGCAGGAAGTATTTTAGAAAGCTTTTCCATGAAAGGATAAGAATTAATAAAAGGCTTTTGGTCGGCATGCTCTGGACCCACCCATGGGAAGTCATTTCGAATTTTTGAAATATAATCCATCCACTCTTTTGGGGCGCTTAGGGCTTTGTTTAAACCATTTATTTTTTGATTTTCTTTTCTAAGTGCTGAAATAAAATTTCCAGCATCGGCATGAAATGTTTGGTCGAATCGCTCTTTGTACTTTTCAAGCTCTTTAGAATCAATGTCGACGACATCAATTTTGGCTGCACGAGCGAGCTCATTAATTTCGTACCCAACTTGCGGCATTGACAAACGAGTTCCAATTGTCAGTAGGTAATCGCAATTTTGCAAAATAAAATTTGCAGCTCTTTGGCCATAAATCCCTGCCCGACCAACAACAAGGGGATGGTCGCTTGGTAGCATGTCAATACCAGCCCACGAAACAAGGCAGGGGATTTGAAACTCTTTTAAAAAATTTTCTAATTCTTCATGATACCCAGCAAGCCGAATACCATGCCCTAGCCAAAGCAAAGGTCTTTTGGCATTTTTTAATTTTTCAATAACGGATTGAACCCGAGCTTGATCTAAAGCGGGCAGCTCTATTTTCTGATTTTCAATTTTCTTTAATTCATCCGTTTCCACTTCCGCGGATTGAATATTCATTGGCACATCAATCCAAACGGGACCAGGTCTTCCTTGTTTAGAAATTTGATAGGCCTTTTCTAATTCAAATAAAATATTTTTTGGCTCTAATACACGAACTGCATATTTGGTCACCTTGCGAACCATTTCAGTCGAGTCATAACCCTGGATACCCCAAATTCGAAGCTCATTTTCATTTTTTGTAAACTTAGAATTTTCGTTTCCGGAAATAATCAGCGCAGGTAACGAGTCCATCCACAAATCGACAACGCCAGTCACGCCATTTGTAGAGCCCGCACCCGTTGTCAGTAAAGCGGCGCTAACCTGCCCATGGATACGAAAGTATGTGCCTGCTGCCATGACTGCGGCTTGCTCGTGGTGAACGCAAACGATCTCTGTTTTTTGATTATTATAAATTGAATCGAAAATGTGCGCATTTCCAGATCCAATAATTCCAAACACATGATCAATTTTCTTTTGAATTAAAAAATCTGATATGAGATCGGAAACTTTTCTTTTCATATGGCAAGGGCCTTGTTTTTTTTCATCCACGAAATTGTTTTAAATATGGATTCGTTGATGGACGTCATTTGATGAATTTCAAATTCATTTTGAAATTTGCTTGTATCAGGCACAAATCTTGTTTTTTTAAGGTGCGCACCCTGGGCTAAAAGATTAATTTCTATTTTGTTATCAAAAAATCGAGATACAATTTGTGCAGCCTCGATTAATTTTAATCCTTGTGGATTTCCAATGTTGTAGGACGATCCACTTTTTCCTTTTGATAAAAGATTTAAAAACCAAACCGCCGCATCTGCGCCATAAAGATAACTTCGTACAGACTCGCCGTCCCCTAAAATTCGAATCGGTCGCGCACTTAATGCATCGGCAATGAAACTATGCAGCGCCCAAGGCGTTGTTGATTGTTGGTAGGGGCCAAGTAAAGCAAATGGACGAGCAATGACAATAGGAAGCCGGGCTTCATTTCGATAGGATACACAAAGAGCTTCTGCAAATCGTTTAGATTCAGAATAAACATTAGATAGAATGCTTGGATCATTTGATTGAAAATTATTTTCGGATATTTTCAAAACATCGAAGGGTTGAGATCCATAAACGGTTCCAGAGCTAAGATACAATATATTTTTAAGTTCAGGCAAAAGTCGTGCTGATTCAAAGCAAGAGACAGTTCCCTCTGCGATCCCTGTGGCTGCAAGAATGGGTTGTGATTGTTGCAGGTGGGGGGTTACTGGGGTTGCCGCATGCAAAATATAATTAGATTGTTCTGGCAGCTTGGATCTTCGACAGTCTTGTTGTGAAAAAACAAAGTCAGATCTGTGCAAAAGATGCTGGGCCCAGGATTTAATATTTTTCCCGGTCAGTGTTTGTAAATGAATTTTAATATTGAAATTATAAACGTCATTCAAAGTAATTAGCGCTTCTGACACCCACAATCCAACGAAGCCACCACCAACAATTGTAACATGTGAATTTTTAAGATCAGAAAGATTATTAAGATTTGATTGTAAAAGCGGATTTAGATCTTGCCGAAGGGCATCCTCAAATAAAGGTTTCATGTCTGTGATTCAGCCTTCTTCGCAAGTTCGGCAGCGACTTCAATAATATAATCTTCTTGGCCAGCAATAATTTTTCGACGACCAAGTTCAAAAAAAACATCCCTTGGATCCACATTGAATTGTTTAGAAACTCGCTCGACTGGTTTCATAAACCCTGAAAAAACACCTGACAGACCACTGACGATACTTATTGATTTAATAGTGGGAAGGCTTGGAATAATTTCAGCTTCTGCAATATCACATGCATCTAGCAGTTTATAAAGATCGATACCAGTTTCGTATCCCATTCTTTCTAAGACTGCGACAAGCACTTCGATTTGCGCATTGCCGGCGCCAGCTCCAAAGCCACGAGCCGAACCATCAAGAATAGTTGCACCGGCCTCAACTGCCGCAACAGAGTTTGCAATACCCATTCCTAAATTATTATGGGCATGGAAGCCGACTGGAATATTTAATACATCCTTTAGACGCTGAACTCTTTCGGTCACATCGGCAGGAAGGTAATGGCCAGAAGAATCCATAAAAACCAAAGACTCTGCACCATAGGATTCCATTTTTTTTGCTTCTTCGGCTAGTCCTTCCGGCGAAATCATATGGGACATCATTAAAACGCCATATGTATTTTTCCCAGCGTTTCGAGCAAATTCGATATGTCTTTGGGTTAAATCAGCTTCAGTGCAGTGGGAAGCGACTCGGATAACATCCACACCGTATTCAATTGCTTTTTTTAAATCTTTTTCAATTGTAGCAAAACCTGGAATCACATGTATTCCAAGCAATGAATTTTTTAAATTTTCACGGGCTGTTCGCAACATGATTTCATCTGAAATAATGGCTTCGCCTAATTGCAAAGAAGAAGCGCCAACACCGTTTCCGTGGCCAACCTCAACAATTGGAATTCCAGCTGCATCTGCAGCTTTGCAATATGTCGCCATTTGCTGTGCGGTTATTTGGTGTCGTACGGCATGGTTACCATCGCGCAGTGTAGGATCACTAATAAGAATTTTTTTATTCATATAATTTTTCCTTTGTGGGAACTGTGACCTTCTTCAGCCCAATGTCGCGCGTATTCTTCTGCCATAGCAATCGCAGCACAGTTGATGATATCTAAATTTCCAGCGTAGGCTGGAAGATAATCACCAAGTCCTTTGACTTTAATTGTGACCACGATTCTACCATTTTCAACTAAGGGACCAACTACGATTTGGTAACCAGGAACATAGGACTGAATTCTGTGAACGATTTCGTTTAATAGTGGCTTCAGCTTTTCGATGTCTGGATTTTCAACTTTCGCCATGATGGTCGTTTGCATATCAATACACGGAGTTGCTGGATTTAAATTTAGAATGGCTTTTGTTTTTGCAGCACCTGAAAATTTCTTTAAGGCTTCTTCGGTCGTATGAATGTACTCATCAAGATTGGCTCTTGTTGCTGGGCCCGCACTACGACTTGCAATTGCAGAAACCACCTCGACATACTGAACATTTTTTTGAGTTTTACCAATAGCATAGGCGATTGGTGTTGAGGCCTGGCCACCGCAGGTCACCATATTTACATTTTTTTCATTCAGACAATCGGATAAGTTTACTGAAGGGACACACATTGGTCCTAGTTTCGCTGGCGTAAGGTCAATTGCCGTGATGTTCAACTCTTTGAAAACCTTTGAGTGTTCAATATGAGCTTGAGCAGACGTTGCATCAAAGACCAATTCACAAGATTTTGGATTATTTTTTATATAATCAATTCCTTCGGCAGAAACGAAGACGCCAAGCTCTTGGGCTTTTAGCATTCCAGGAGATCTTAAATTGCGGCCAATAAAAGCCGAGCAGTGCAAATATTTAGAACGGTGGATTTTAACCAGCAAATCAGTTCCGATATTGCCGCTGCCAAGAATGGCGACATTGGTCTTTTTCATAGTCCTTTTGGATACCATCCGCAGAAAATTGAGTCAACGCAGGGTGCATTCTACGGACCCAATAATTGGTCAAAATCACACAGGTTTTTAAGGGCAGTCCCCAGCTCTGTTTTATGAATGTTGGCATAGGCAAACCGTAAAAAACGGCTTTGTCCTAGGCCAAAAACAGCACCAGGAAGAGTAAGGATTCCAGTTTCTTGAAATAACTTCAGGGCGGCCTCTTCACTGCTCAGTTCCTCAAATGGATGCTGAATGAAGGCAAAATAGGCTCCGAAGCTGCAAAGCTTGAACCGAGTCCAATTTTTGGAACTTTCTGATAAAATTCTTTGGCGCTCGTTTATAAGATCGATTTGATCTTGAACATCTTGATCACATTCTTTGAGTCCAAACAATGCTGCCTTTTGGGCGAGGGTGGGCGCGCAGATAACCATTGTGTCTTGTATTTTTAAGACATTTTCAAAAAAATTCACCCCTTGGATCAGATATCCAACACGATATCCTGTAAGGCTTAGTGTTTTTGAAAACGAACCAACAAGGCTTAATCCGTGGCCAATAAATTTTGATATTTCTGAAAGATGAAGATGTTCTTTATCAAAACGCATATAGGTTTCGTCTATGATGATTTGAATTTTTTTTGTCGAGGTCCAATTGAGCAATTTTAAAATTTCCGATGATTTATAAATAACCCCTGTGGGATTATTTGGCGTTACTAAAATCAAACCCTTGGCTTTTGTTTTTTTAAATTGCTCAATCATTAAATCTGCATCTAACTGAAATCCATTTGCAGAATCCATTTTGACGTGACAACTTTCCAAGCCCAGCATTTTCAAAGCCATGTCGTGGTTAAAGTAGTAGGGCTCTGGAAGCAAAATTTTATCGCCGATATTAAAATGTAGAGTCAGCGCTGTGTAGGCCGCATGGTTTGCGCCAGCAGTAATGATAAGATCGTCAGGGGATAGATTTTTGGCACAAGGATGGTGCTTTATGATTTCAGAACGAAGCTTGATATCGCCAGGGACATCTGAATAAAAACTATTTTCAGGCTTTAACAGTTCATCTCGCAAATGATCAATGATTTTTGAAAAAGTTGGAAAACTTGGAACAGCTTGGGTCATGTCAAAAACGAAGCCCTGCTTGGGCTCAATTGCTGAAGCCTTTTTTTTAAAGGCTAGAATTGGGGGGATTTCAATTTGTGAAAGTATATTATTTAACATTTTTTTTATTTGCGGAGCCAAGGGGGATTTCCACTGTCCCAAAGAGATTGAAGATATAATTTGTCACGGAGTGTATCCATGCATTGCCAGAATCCACGATGTTCAAAGGAGTAAATTTGACCCTCTTTAACAGCAGATTCAAGCGGTTCGCGCTCAAGAATTGATTTTACATCTGTGGTTAAATATTTTCGAAAGTCGTTTTTGAAGAAGAAGAATCCACCGTTAATCGTTCCCTTTTTTGCCGCTGGTTTTTCAATAAAATTTTTGATTTTGCCATTTGAAGAAATATCCATTTCACCAAAGCGTGAAACAGGGGGGACACCAAGCACCGTTCCGATGGATTTGTGGGATGTGTGGAATTCAAATTCTTTTAATAAATTCACATCCGTGAGGCCATCTCCATAGGTCACAGCAAAATTATCGAATTTTTCTGTTTGTGAAACAAAGTCATAGGCCTTCGCCAAGCGGGCGCCGGTCATAGTTTCTAAGCCTGTTTCAATCACGCGCACGCGCCAAGATTCGTTCTCGCTTTGTTGACCTGAATGGACGGGACCACTTTGGTTGTCTTTGCGATGGTCAACAATCAGATGATTTTGTCTGAACTGGTAATTTAAAAAATAATCTTTAATTTCCCATGATCTGTAGCCAGCACAAATGACAAAATCATCAAAACCGAAAGAATAATAGTACCTCATGATGTGGACTAGGATGGGGATATTCCCGATTTCGATCATAGGTTTGGGCTTTAGATCTGTTTCTTCTGAAATTCGTGTCCCAAGTCCTCCGGCCAGAATAAAAACAGGAACATTTTTAACATCTTGCATTGAGTATCCCCTTAGATTTCTTAAGGATTCAATCTAGCATTTACAGACGAGTCCTTTCAACTTAAAACACTAAGTATGCAAGTCAAAAAACTTAAAATTCAGGCTTCAAATTGGGCAGGGCGCAGGGTTTTAGTGACTGGTCATACAGGCTTTATGGGGTCATGGCTTTGTCTTGTCCTTAAAAAACTTGGGTGCGAAGTCTGGGGAATTAGTCTAGAGCCTGCAACAAATCCAAATTTGTTTTCTGCCATCCAAGCACAAATTGATAAGCATTTGATTATTGATATTCGGGATTTTGATAAGCTTAAAAAAAACTTAATTCATCAAAAATTTGATTTTGTCTTTCACCTTGCAGCCCAACCCCTTGTTCGTCAGTCCTATGATACACCAATTGAAACCTTTGCAACAAATGTCATGGGAACAGTTCATATTTTGGATTTAGTAAAAGACTTTTTAAAACCCATGGCCTGCTTGGTTGTGACCAGTGACAAGTGTTATAAAAACGAAGAAAAAAAATTTTCTTTTAAAGAAGATGATCCCTTGGGTGGGCATGACCCGTACAGTGCTAGCAAAGCAGCTACGGAAATAGTCGTCGATAGTTATCGTAAATCTTTTTTTGAAAAATTAAAAATCCCTTTAGCCAGCGTGCGGGCGGGCAATATTATTGGCGGGGGGGACTGGTCTGACGCGCGCATTATCCCTGATTTAATGCGAAATCTTTTAAATAAAAAAGCTGTCGAAATTCGAAGTCCCCAAGCGATCAGGCCGTGGCAACATGTCCTTGAGCCTGTCTTTGTTTACATTGGACTTATGGATGCCATGGCTTTTTCAGAAAATGGCAATGAACACGGAAGGGCTTGGAATATAGGCCCCGAAGAGTCTTCGTGTCGTAATGTGAAAGAGCTTGCCGAGCTTTGCTGTAAAAATTTAAATATCTCGGCAAAAGATTTTTTAAATATTAAATCATCAAATGATTTACATGAAGCCCAGTTTTTGCAAATTGACAGCAGCTTACTTAAAAAGACATTTCATTGGAGACCTGTTCTTGATTTTGAAAAGACCATTGATTGGACAGTTGAGTGGTATAGACAGCAACACCAAGGAAAGGATCCTTTGTTGTTGTGCCAAACCCAAATTAATGAATTTTTAAAATTATCCTTGGATAGCTTTAACCAGGTGATCTGAAATATAATTCAAATGGGATTCGTCAAACGCTGGCCATAGTCCAACCCAAAATGTCGAGTTCATAATTTTATCTGTATTTTTTAAATCACCAATAACTCTAAAGTTTTGGCCTTTATAAAGGGGCTGTCTTATTAAGTTTCCACCAAACAGAAGTCGTGATCCAATTTTTTGACTTTCTAAATATTTTAAAATGGGTGTTCTGTTTTTTTCTTTTAAAGTGATTGGAAATCCGAACCAACTTGGACTGGCCTTCGGAAGTGCATCACAAAAAATAATTTCTTCTTTGTGATTTTTTAATTTGGATTCTAGTTGGGCACGCAAAATTTTATAATTTTTATTTCTTTTTTCAATAAACCCCGGAAGTTTTTTAAGCTGAGTGCAACCAACAGCCGCTTGCATGTCAGTGGCTTTCAGGTTGTAACCGATATGAGTGTAGATATATTTATGATCGTAGCCTTCCGGCAGCCCATCAAAGTCCCAATCCCATCTTTTTTTGCACGTGTTATCTTTCCCTGGTGGGCACCAACAGTCGCGCCCCCAATCTCGAAAACTTTCAGCAATTTTTTTAAGTTGTGGATCAGATGTTAAAACTGCGCCGCCTTCACCCATGGTCATATGGTGGGCTGGATAAAAGCTGACAGTGCAAAGATGACTGTATTGACCTACTTTTTTGTTATCATATTGTGCTCCGACAGCGTCACAACAGTCTTCAATCAACCATAAATTGTGTTTGTCGCAAAATGCTTTTACTGCGGCGACATCATAGGGATTCCCTAGTGCATGTGCGATGAACACGGCCTTTGTTTTTTTAGAAAGGGCGTTTTCAAGCTGATCTGTTAAAACACCAAAGTCATCCAGGCTGACGTCTAAAAAAACAGGAATACAGCCATGCTGAAAAATTGGATTTACTGTTGTCGGAAAACCTGCCGCCACGGTGATAACTTCGTCACCGGGCTTTATTTGACGTTCTTTAAGTTGCGGTGAAGTAAGGGTTGCAAAGGCTAAAAGATTTGCAGAAGAACCAGAGTTAACCAAAAGGCAAAATTTTTGCCCCATGAATTGAGCAAAATCTTTTTCAAATTTTTTTGCAAATACACCTGCGGTCAACCAGGCATCTAATCCAGACTCAACAAGTGCCATCACATCTTCAGCGTCTAAAACTTTGCCAGAGGCCGGAAGATAATCTTGGCCTGGAACATAAGATTTCTTATGAGTTTCTTCGAAAAATTTTTTTGAGAGTTGCAATATATCTGATTTTATATTCATAAAAATCTACCGAGTTCCTTTTTTGTTACTTAACCTCAAATAAATGCCAGCGCTCTCCAAATCCACCAGTTTTGATGGGAGAGCCAAAAACTGAAATAATGTCTTTCAATCTTTTAATACGAATATTTGGATCATAACCATCCAAATTGACAAGTATAAAATTGTATCCAGTTTCTAATATGGCATTTTTATTAAGTGGCCAATCAGAAACTTTTTGAATCCATTCGGCGCCAGAACGGCCCTTTATTGCACCATAACTGAACTTAAAATTCTTTTTAGAAGCCAAAAAAGCTTTAAAATGGTCATAATCTTCCATTCCAAAAAGGACAGGGGACTCTGGAAATGGAATGTAGGGCAACTGCAAAATTTTGCTATCTGATGGAATATTTGAGTCAACGGCATCAAAAAATTGTTGGTCCTTTTCAAATTGCAAACCGCTTTCAGGATTAATTTTCATATCACGTGGCAAAGAATCAACTGTAAAAAATAAAAATGAAAATAGATATACCGCAGTTTTAAACTTTGTGGATTTGTTTTTTAACCACCGATCATAAAAAATAAAAAAACAAAAAATTGAAATTGTAGCAATAAAAATACTAACACGATTATAGCAACGAAACTGAGGGACCAAATAGTTTGTAATTAATGCTCCCAACCCACCAACTATTCCGACAGAAAACAAAATTACTAAATAGACGAAATATTTTTTAATTAAATTAATGGGCTTTTTTGAAAGAGAAAAATAAGTCGTCAAAATCAATCCAAAAACACCGACAAGACCAATATACTCATTAAAGCCCTCTGGCCTACTTGTTGGAACATACTTTCTTTTTAACTCTTGGAAGATACGAATGTTATGAAATTCACCTGGTAATATAATATTTGCAGGTTTCAAAGCATAATACTCAGCTTCTGAATTATTTCTTTCAACGGCTTGGGTATTTTTCCCATGCTCTCCCATATACAAAACATTTGGCAAAAAATTGATTGCGACGAAAAAAATCAAAATGCCGATTGATAAAATTGGCAAAAATATTTTTTTGGGGAAGAGCCAATACTTTTTAATATTTAATAAAACCCCAAAGCCTATAAGACAGCAGTAGAAAAAGCAAAAATATATACTGTTTATTGAAAATAAAAAATGTAAAATGAAAAATTTAAACAATTTAATTTTTCGATAAAATAAATTGTTCAAATTTTGAAAATTTAAAATTTTATGCGCTTGATAAATCATTATTGGAATTAGAAAATAATTTGCCATGAATACATGAATGATTCGCAAAT
>DGYJ01000032.1:492-4735 GCA_002396665.1 Bdellovibrionaceae bacterium UBA5009 | reverse complement strand
GATTCGCAAATAATGAAAAGATAAAAATGAAAAAAATAAGGAAGCTAAAATTGAATTGGGATGGCTTAACCTGTACTTTCTACAAAACCAAAAGAAAGAATATGCGCATAAAAAATATGAAATAAAAAAATATAAATTAAATACTAAGAATGGATTACTTGTAAAAAGACCTAGAATCCAAAAAAATATAAATCCAAATTTTTCGTTTACGGGATAATCATACAATTCATAGTTAGAAGGGAATCCAAGCTGATCGCTATGGGGAACTAATAATGGATTCCATTGGCCTTGAATAAGGGTCTTGATTAATGTAAAACCTGCAATTCCATCTGCATTATAAATAAGTGGCTTTTCTATATTACTTAATGGAATGTTGCCGTGCTTAAAAAAACCTGACCAAATTGAAATTAAAATCAAAAGGCTCAATACCAAGATTGAATAAATATTTGAATATTTTTTAATAAATGCAAAATTCATCTGCAATGAGCATATTGCAAAAATATAAGGCAATCAATCTAAGTTTCCAGACTTCAATTTATATTTCTTATAAATTCATTTGAACATTTATTCTGCCCATATCGAATAGACAAGTGAACAATTTCTTTCTTATAAACAATTGGCAGACTTAGTTTAAATTTATTCAAATTGACTAATTTATTTTGTATGGCTGACTCTGGACTTGCACTAATAATCTCATTATTCCTGTCCATTCCAAGCACTTGAAAGTACGCCCTGCCTATGCCATCTGCTTTTAACAAAGTCAGAGGTCTTTCGGAAAGCACCTCTAATTCGATTAATTTTATAGGAGAGCGCCGAAGTAAACTGTTTAATTCGGTAGCGTTATCAAAGTTTTTTACATCCTTTAATGAAAATTGAAGGTCGGCATTTATACAAGCTTGTGAGCTAACGATATGTTCATTTGACCAGTATTTTGAGTAATCATTAAAGCTTGTGCCAGGGAATGTTTTGGCCATTGATATTTGTGTCTTGAACGGAAGCCAAAATGCCATAAGCAATATGACGAGTATAAATTTTTGAGTTCTAACATTTAAAGATTTTATTAGAATTATAGATAAAAAGAAAAATATTGTTGCAGATTTAAAGTATCCAGAAAAATGGGCCATTACAGTTGTTCCAAAAAAAGAGTAAAGCATAATTATTGGAGCAAAAGAAAGAGCGATAGAGTAGTAGGCATCTTTCCAATTCTTAAAATCCAACAAAATTTTAGCTATTAGAAAAAATGTACTTATGATTAAAATCATATAAGAGCTTAAAAGCTTCCATTCATGCAAATCATGATTTGGATGTGTTCCAGAATATGATGAGATTAACATTTTATACCAAGCCCTAAATGGGACGGTGTCTAATATTCCTCCTTGGACAGCATCTTGGGATGGAAAATGGCCAAATTCAATACGAATATAAAGCATCCACAAAACATAAAAAATTGGAGCAAGTAAATAATAGTGAATTTTTTGTCGAATTATAAAATCAAAAAACTGCTTATTTTTAACGAAAACAAAAATTTGATGAACCCATAAAATAATAGGTATCACTAAATAGATTTCTCTGCTCAGACTGGCTAAAATAAAAAAAATAGTCGAACGGCTGATTTTCTTGTTAAGATAAAAAATTATGCCAATTATAAGGCAAGCATCGGCAAATGAATCTGGTAGCCCCCTAGACAAAGTCAATTGTGTCCCGGCCCCTAATGCCCAAATTAAGGACAGGTAGGGGTTCAGGCGCTGTTCCTTTAAAAATTTTGAAAGCAGAATTAAAGCTACAAGGACCATAATAAAATTTGTGAAATAATAAGTTAATGGAGATACCCACTCTTGGAAAAAAACTTTTGCCACAAGATTAGCAGTCAAGGGTAATCCAACTCTTTGAAAACGATAGGCTGGCGAATCTAAATTTTTAGAAATATTCTTCGAATTGAAAAGATCATTTGAAATGTAATAATAGAATTGACCATCCCAGCCTGTATTTAAGAAATCTTTTGTAAAACTTTGAATTCCTTTTTCTGCTAAAAAATTTGGAATACCAAATCTTTCAGTTGGGAGCATGTATTTATTAAATGAGCCACCGAGGTCACCAGAAGTATACAAAATCTGGGTAAAAAAGGTGATTGTTGTAAAAATAATTGAAATAAATATTGCAGAAGGTATTTTTTTAAACAAACTACTCATTTTTTACCAGGGCATATTCTCCTGTAGAAAACACAAGACGAAATTTTTTTCCGATGTCATCAGTCTTTTTCGTTATCAAGTATGACCCACTTGGCAATTGATTAATGTTTTCTATTTTGCTTGAGCTAAGCCATTTATTCGCTTCCTCTGTGCCAAGCCAAAACAAATATTTAAACTGGTCAGTGTAAATTGTCTTATCAGTGAATACATTTTTGAAATCAATTTTCTTATCAAGAATATAGCGAATTGTAGCATGTTCAGAGTAAGTCACATCGCCTAAGTAGCGTATATTTTGAAATGCAACATCACCATTCAGAAGTCCAAGTGCACAGAGAAAAATTGCATAAAGCGGCCGTTTAAAAGCCAAAACGTGTGAAAGAATAACTATCATCGAAAACCAAAGCGCAAACTTCCAAGAATATTCAGCCGCCCATTCGTATGCTTTTGATTGTTCCCAGGGTAGGTAGTCCAAATTAACAAGCCTTGAAACAAATGAAATGTCCGGACTATTGGCTATAGAAAGTGAGAACGCAGCGTGCAAAGGAGAAAATATTCCTAAAAGAATTAAAAATAAAATACTTACAGGTGCGAGCTTTAGCCAATTTTTTTTAAACTTTAGCTTAGGGACTAGATAGAAGCTTAAAATTATTATGGCAGGTAAAACAGGAGCTAAATACCTTCCGTTAGTTAAAAACACTTCATTCTTTATAGAATAACTTTCTGTGAAGGTATTAAAAAAGAGTGAAATTAAAAGTGAAATGCCTGCTGTACATAATGAAATTAAAATAACGAAATTATGCTCAACATTTTTAATATGCTTAGAGTTGATTAAGAAAAAAGTAATTATCGAAAGAGGAAAGCCAAATGTTGCTAGAAATGTATATGTAATTTGTAAAATGAATGTGTAGTAGAGTTCTTTGGAAGAAAGAAGTTCAAAAATTCTTTTTTGCACTACAGACGTCGAGTTGCTATATCCCAACGCCCCGGCAGCAGGATTCATTTTGCTATTCCAGATGTAAAATATAACTGCAAGACCTAATGGAAGAATAAATGAAAGTAAATTTTTTGAAAAAAAAGATCTTATTGATAAATTTCTGTATGTCGAAACCAAAAAAGTCATTAAAAATGAAATGATAAAAATTATCGCATGCTGCTTAGTAAGTATTAATAATGCTGAATTAAGACCTAACAAGAAAAAATACTTACTTTGATGTGTCGATATTGCTCTAAACGATAAAAACCATGCAAACGAATAAAGACAGTAGTAGACGGACTCGGCCCATGTAAGAGGAGTTAAGCTTGACCAGGGCATTAAAACACAAAGTAAAGGCAATAAAATAGCCGATTTATTATTAAACTTTAAATCTATGGCTAAAAAATAGAGTGGAAAATATGAAAAGCAAAATACTATGGAATTGAAAATTCGAATCCGCTCATAAGATGAAACTATATTTGCAGGATCAAAAAATAATGACGAAAGAAACGGATAGAATGGACCATACTGAAGTGTCGTTAAATATCCATTTTTGACAAATGAGCGGATCATTTCAAAATAGGCATACTCATCTCCGAAAATAAATGGCCCAATAATCGGTTTGGACCTTGTATAAACGACTACTGAGCAAATAAGAAATCCAATAATTGAAGCTAAATATTTAATAAATGCTCCTTTACTAACCAAATTAATTTATAGGCAAAATAAATATTGCTGACAAAAAAACTAGCAGCACATGCTAATCGAAATGGTATTGGTTCGACTTTTTTTAGAATTGACGTCACATAAATTGATGCAAAATAAAGTAAAAGTATTGTCGATTCATAATTTAGCTTGCGATAAGAAAAAATTAAAAAGCCAACAAGTGCCATTGAAAAACAAAGATTAATAACATTAATTTTTGCTTCTTTAAATGAATTGTAGAAATAAAGAGTGAGCCAGTAAAACGCAATTAATATTGGTGGATAGGTTGAATAACAAAATAAATTTTCATCTAAAAAACCAATCGAATTGACTGAGACAATTAAATTTTTATTAAAAAAATAAACAAAAAAACAAA
>DGYJ01000032.1:0-325 GCA_002396665.1 Bdellovibrionaceae bacterium UBA5009 | reverse complement strand
GATGAACTAATAAAATTAAACAAAATAAAATTGAAAGTTTTGAAAAGTTTGTTTGAATACTTAAAGTCCAAAATCCAATCGACAAATATATCGACCAAAATGGATGTCGGTGTAAAGAGCCTATTTTTTTTGAATAAAAGAAAATTAATAATGAAATGACGCTAAAAAATGGCAAAGAAGTGTTCAAAAATGTATGAACTTGGTGAATTTGTAGCGCAAACATCATAGCCACGAAGGCTAGAAGTAGCCATATGGCAACACTTATTGCGATGTAAAATATTGGTTTTTTAATAAAAAAAATAAACCACCTCAAGCTTTCAAAGCT
>DGYJ01000090.1:3047-3636 GCA_002396665.1 Bdellovibrionaceae bacterium UBA5009 | reverse complement strand
CCACTGCCCAAGCCGTAGATACTTCTTCTCGACAGGTTCTTGAAAAAACTTGTGTGGAAAATTTAAAAAATTTTTCAGCAATGCCCGGGATTAAAAATTTAGTTTCTGCCTGTGCCAAAGTGATGCAAAAAGAGGGCTGTCAAAGTGTTGATCAAGTTCCAATTTTCCATTTTGATCGAAGTGGAACTGATCCCCATGCTAAAAAGATTCTTGTTTTCAGTTTAATCCATGGCGACGAAACTGGCGCTGGCAGCGCCGGACGCTATTGGATGGAAAGACTTGATTCCATCGAGCCCCGCAATCAATGGCGAATCATTCCGATACTGAATCCGGATGGCGTCAAAAATAAAACACGTACCAATGCAAATAAAATTGATTTGAATCGAAATTTTCCGACGCGTGATTGGGATGAGCTGGCTCAAAAATATTGGAAAATATCGACAAGCTCGAATGTACGTCGCTTTCCTGGCGACAAAGCAGGAAGCGAGCCCGAAGTAAAATGTGCACTGTCTCATATTGAGGAATTTAAACCTGACTTTGTTGTGTCTATACACACACCGCTGAATGTTTTAGACTTTGACGGCCCTAA
>DGYJ01000090.1:1264-2873 GCA_002396665.1 Bdellovibrionaceae bacterium UBA5009 | reverse complement strand
TAGACTTTGACGGCCCTAAAGTGAAGTCGCCGCCCTATAGTTATTTGCCTTGGAAGTCCCTGGGGCATTTTCCCGGAAGCCTAGGGCGCTGGATGTGGTTCGAGCGAAACGTTCCGGTTCTTACAGTGGAATTAAAGCCGACTTTACCTAAAGCAGTCAGTCCCTTTGATCAACTTCAAGATGTTATTGGCAGTTTAGTGAAGTACGAAATAAAGGCCTCAGCAAAGGCTGAGGCCCCTTAATGCATTTGTTGGTTTTTTAAGGCCATATCAATTTGTTGTTGGCGTTCAGATTTGCTAGTGACCGCATCTTGAATAGAACGCAACTTATCTAACAATTTATTTTTTGCTAATCGAATGGCTTCAAAAATATCTTCAGACAAGCCCTCTTCTTGAATTTTAGTATCGCCTTCTTTTAAGACAATAACTATCCGATGCATTTTGTGCAGTTTAGGAATCAAGTCATCTTTTCCTTCTGTCTCAAGTTGAAGCTTTAATTTGCGTGGGTCCTTAGCAATGACCGCAGCAATTGTTTCTGGGGTGACATAGGGCTCGAATTCAGAGATCTGTTGGTAAATATAGGATTTTACCTCGGGATTGTCTGAAAGCTCTTCTATTGTGGGGTTCAGAAGGCTGTTATTCATCGTGTCCTCCTTGGCCGTTTATTCATTATAACATGGTGATGTTTTCAAAACAGGTCAAGTTTTCAACACTGGATCAAAATAGGACGTCCACTATAAGTTTTTATTATGGGTGCAATTGCATACCGCTGGATTTCAAATCTAAATCGATATATGACTTTTGAATATGCAACAAACAAAGAATGAAATTCAATTAGATCAGTCTTGGAAGCAACGATTGCTTTCTGAATTCGAAACTGAGCGAATGAAGAATTTAAAATCCTTCCTAGCCCAGGAATTAAAAAAAGGAAAAACGATTTATCCGAAAGGGTCAGAATATTTTGCTGCACTAAACCTGACTCCATTTGAAAAAGTAAAAGTTGTTATTGTGGGACAGGATCCCTATCATGGTCCAGGTCAGGCCCATGGCTTAAGTTTTTCAGTTCCAGCTGGTGTGCGTTTACCGCCTTCATTGCAGAATATTTTTAAAGAACTGGCAGATGATTTGAAAGTTCCCGTGCCCACAAAAGGATATTTGCGTCCGTTTGCAGATCAAGGAGTTTTGCTTTTGAACAGTGTCTTGACTGTCGAAGATGGCAGGGCGGGTTCACACCAAAAAAAAGGTTGGGAAGAGTTTACGGATCAAATTATTCACCGATTAAATGACGAGAAAGAAAGAGTGGCATTTTTATTATGGGGCAGCTACGCCCAAAAGAAGGCCCACTTCGTGGACCGAAAAAAACATTTGGTTTTGGAGTCCGTTCACCCATCGCCCCTTTCGGCGCATCGAGGTTTTTTTGGCACGAAACCATTTTCTAAAATTAATTCTTATTTAAAATCCCACGGACTTCAGACAATAGATTGGACTCTTCGTTGAAAATAAAAACACAAATAACATTTATAAATGAAATGCCTCGACGTGAAGATTTTCCAGAAAATTCCTTTTTAATTTTTGATCAAAATCTTTTAAAGGCAAATTCAAAATTATAA
>DGYJ01000090.1:0-1096 GCA_002396665.1 Bdellovibrionaceae bacterium UBA5009 | reverse complement strand
CCATGGCCATGCCATCAGGCGAAAAAACAAAAAGTCTAGAATCATTTTTAAAGTGGACCCAAGTGTTTGCTTCATTGGCCGGGCCCATTTCTTCCCGCCGTATGACTTTAATCGTGATGGGTGGTGGGACACTGACTGATTTCGGTGGGTTCTTGGCCAGTGTTTATAAACGCGGTGTCCGTTTGGTTTTAATTCCATCAACATGGTTAAGTGCTGTGGATAGTGCCCATGGTGGAAAAAACGGCTTGAATTTATCTTCGGCAAAAAATCAAATTGGTACTTTTTATTTTCCAGAACAAGTTTGGCTATCACGGTCCGTTTTGAAGAGCCAAAACTTAGATTTAGAAAAAATGGCCCTCAGTGAAGTGATCAAGGTGTTCTTGGTGGCAGATAAAAGCCATTGGCAAAAAATTTCTCGAACGAAAAAAATTGATCTTTGGAATTGGTTGAAGCCTGCGTTTCAAGCCAAAATGAAAGTTGTGAACAAGGATCCCTTTGAAAATTTAAAAATTCGCCATTGGTTGAACTTTGGTCATACCCTGGCCCATGCTTTGGAAACAGAATTGGGCTGGCCCCACGGAAAAGCTGTTTTGTATGGTGTTGTGTTTGATGTGATCTGGAGCCGTTATTCTGGATATTTAAGTCACCAGGATTTCGAAAAAATTATTCAAGCCCACTTATGGGCCCGCATGGTCAAGGCCGAGGACTACGTTGATATTTTTAGCCTGGATCAAACAAGATTGTTGTCACTGGTTCAGCAAGATAAAAAAATGAACTCGAAGGGATTGATTGAATATGTTTTTTTAAAAAAAGCAGGCACGGCCCAGGTTGTCTCTTTAGATCCCGAAGAGTTTTTGGCAGAATTTCAACGGCAGAAAGATTTACTATTTAATGATTAATTATTTCTATGACGGGCCCTTATCGTCTTCGAAATCTTTGTTTAACCGATCATTGATTGTTCAGTCGTATTTTCCATCTTTACAACTTTCAGGCTTTTCCCAAAGCGAAGATATTGATCATTTAAAGCTAGCCCTTAAGGATATGCAGAATGGAAAAGATTCATTTCATGCCGGTGATGGGGGTACAACTTTTCGCT
>DGYJ01000089.1 GCA_002396665.1 Bdellovibrionaceae bacterium UBA5009 | reverse complement strand
GAATACAAATAAAGAAGAAAACTAGCTGTTGTATCCCCTCATGCTTATACCATGTAGAAAGGGTAATTGGTCACACGTAGGTTCAATCCCTACCAACAGCATTTGCATCCGTAGCTTAGTTGGTAGAGCAAGATCCTTTTAAGATCGAGGTCACAGGGTCGGAGCCTGTCGGATGCACAAAAAAAAATATTGCGAGGTAGAGAAAAAGTGTCTCGTTGGTCTCATAATCCAAAGAAGTCGGAGCGTTACCGACCTTCGCTACAAAACCGGATACAAAAGAACGATTAGGACAACCCTCCGAAAGTTCTGCCGGAATTTGTCGCTATCGTATAATGGTTAGTACGGATGGTTTTCAGCCATCAAATAGCAGTTCGATCCTGCTTAGCGATACTATAAATATAAAATTCTGGGGTAGCTCAATTGGTGGAGCAGTGGTTTTGTAAACCGAAGGCTAAGAGTTCAAGTCTCTTTCCCAGATCAATTTTGTGGTCTCGACTAATGGCAGGTCAACACCCTTTGAAGGTGTCCGTGGTGGTTCGACCCCACCGACCACAACTGTGTTTTTAGCATAACTGGTTAATGTGCAGCTCTGTGAAAGCTGAGAACAGGGTTCAAGCCCCGAAAACACCCAGAAAATAAAAAAGGGAGTTACTAAACTTCGCTCCCTTTTCTTGTTCCTTTTATGCTACAGCTTTTAACTGAGCAGGATACATTTCTACAACGTTTCCGTTTGAATTTAAAAACAATTTGCATAGTGCAGTTTACCCATCTGTTGCCAATCAAATACCAAAGATCCCCCAATTTTTAACGCAGGGTTCCTGTTGTTCCTCAAGGGCAGTTTTCTGCGGCTGACAAGAGCGTCTGTGGAGGATGAGGGAGTCGAACCCTCGTCTTGACAGAGATCAAATAAACATTGTCTTCGCTACAAATGTAAAATAAAAAATGAAATAAACTACAAACTCTAAAATATTTCTATATTTGTTTCGTTCTTAAAGGGAGGACAAAAATGTTCTTTGACCATTCGATCACCAATATATTTGCTGCCAGTTCAAGAGACTGGCTTTTTTTGTTTGAAATAATTCGTAAATTAGCAAAAATTAAATCAAAAAAACATGTTTACACACAATCAAATCACAATCACACAAGTAAATAATGGATGGATGGTAGTTCTTCCAATTATAGGAGGTCATTTTGGCTCACCAAGTTTTATGTACGAAACGGATGAGGCTTCTCTAAGAAGATCAGCAAGAATAATGAGAGACGAAATGCACGGAGATCCTGTTCTAAGAGATATTCAAGATCAAGACATGGATATTCCTACGCCAAAACAACCAAAACTTTCAGACATTAAAGACAAAAACATTTCTATTTTCAAAACCTTTGAAGAAGTTCTGGAATTTTTGAAATCCCAAGTAAATTAGTATCTTTGATTCAGGAGGATCTCAACCGTCCTTTTAGATAGCCGGATGGACACCGTGACAGGTTTGCATTTTTAAAAGTTTGGTTTTGTTGCGGAATTAGCTGTCGTTCCAGAATTGAAAGCGTCAAGGGTCGTGTCTTGGCGCTTTTTTTGTGTTAAAGATTGAAAAATAAAAACCTTCGATTTAAAGGCTCAATTTTTCCGTTTGAACGCATGACTGTTTTTGAAGACCCAAGATAGACTGCATTGTGTCCGTTGACTTTTAGTTCTTCTAAGATCACGTCCTTTGCTGTGTGGATTGAATCAATAGAATAGTCAAACTCTGTCCAGACACCTTTGATGTTAGCTTTGTTTTTCATGTTTTAAAAGTAACAGTTTTCTTATCCCAATCAATTTTAAATTGCACAAACAGAACATTTTCAAGATCCTTCATAACCTTATTTTCAAAATATGATAAGAGTTCTTGATTTCCATCCTGATCTTTGATGAAACAGATTTTTCCAAAGCAAACTATTTTGTATCGCCTATCTTTGATTATTAGGTTTATTTCATGAGGCAAATCATGTACTTGAGATACGCCTAGATATAGCTTTGTCTTCTTCTTGTGCTTCATGTTATTTTGATTCGATTGCATATCCAATTCCCATTCGTCTCAATACCTCTGTACATCTATCCAGTGTTCCAAAATCCTTGGCTTTCGTTGTGGTAGGCGTAAACATTGTAACGGTTGTTGAGTAAGGCGTATGCTTAACACGCCTTACATAGTTTCGTTCACCATTTATTTCAGTGAAGATGTAAAAATGTTCTGATTTTGTTTTTTCTGGGGTCATGTTTTTGATTTAGAATCACTAATAAATAGCAACCGTACATATTGGAACTTCGTCTCCGTTCATATCGGTTGAATTACCTGTGTCGGTAATGTGTACACTAGCGATTTTTTTCACAATAAACACGCTCTCAATATCGGGGTGTATTTCTCCATTTTCAATGAAGTTTTCTGTGATAAAACTTTCAGCGTCATCCAAATCGTCAACTTCTTCTAGTGAATTATTGATGCCGTCCCAAACAAATAAATCTTCTGATCCAGAGGCACAAAATTGATTTTTGTAAAACTCCATTGCCTCAATAATTTGAGTAGTATTGAAAGCTGATCTTGTATTGAATTTATTCAAGCACTCTAAT
>DGYJ01000091.1:42131-43234 GCA_002396665.1 Bdellovibrionaceae bacterium UBA5009 | reverse complement strand
TTCGCGTGTTTCCAGTTTGGATTCGACCGCAATATGGAATTTGTTTAAACAACGACTGTGGTGAAAATTGATAAATTTGCATTCTTTCAACGAGGTTATGCATGGGTTCGAATGAAACAAGAAATCTTTGGTTGTCCGTCATCGCCGGCGTTTTTGCAGCATTCTTACTTTATAGCTATTCGCAAGAAAACAAAGAAGCAGTCATGAAAAAATATGGAACGATGAAAACCATCGTCGTTGCTAAAGAAGATATTCCAGAAATGTCGACAATTTATGAAACAATGCTCGAAGTGAAAAGTGTTCCAAAGGATTTCGTGGCTCCCAATTTTATCGAATCAAAAGAAGATATCGTCGGAAATGTCACTGCAGTACCCATTCAAAAAGATCAACCCATTTTAAAAAATCTACTTTATTCGCCAGGTCCTGACACAGGAATTTCTATGCAAGTCGCACCAACAAAACGCGCGATCACCATTCCCGTCGACGAAGTTCGTGGGGTGGCGAAACTTATTCGCCCGGGGGATCGCATTGATATCATCACGGCGATGGACACTGGGAAGGGCTTAAATCAAAAGCGTGAGGCCTTTGTGCTGATGCAAGATGTGGTAGTGCTAGCGACTGGTGTCTCAATTGTAAACAATCTTCCCCGTCTATTAGAATTGGATTCATCTGGTAAAAACATTCAGCAAACCTCTCTAACTGGCGACACAAAATACAGTACAATAACAGTTGAGGCGGATATGAAACAAGCGCAGGATTTGGTCTATATTTTATCGACCTCGCCGGGGAATATTTTTCTGACGTTGCGAAATCCCAACGACAGACAAGCCCTACCGCGAATGCCAAGCTCGTCTTCAGATTCTGTTTTTGGAAAAGTTGAAATCAGTTCAGGCCCAACAGTTCCAGCACCAACATTCGGAGCTGGACCAGCTGTTCCACAAAACGGCTTTGCACCTGGAAGAAATCAACCAACAACACCTCAGCGACGGTAACTGAAACAGGGGGAACTTTACATGGCAACCATGCCTTCTCAGAAAATTATAAAAATTCCTTCATTGCTTGTTGCATGTTTCAGCCTATCAGCATCTTTATCTATTTCTTTT
>DGYJ01000091.1:41439-41969 GCA_002396665.1 Bdellovibrionaceae bacterium UBA5009 | reverse complement strand
CAATTTCTTTTTTAAGCCAGTCAGCCTGGGCCCAAAAAACTGCTCTTGAAGCACCCGCCACAGACTCTTCAGAACAACTTCCTGAAGAAATGGATGGAATAAATTATAGAAGCAAAAAATACTTAAATCTAACTGTCGGTTTTGAAGAAATTATTAAACTTCCTACTTTGCCAAAAGATATCCAATTCAAAGGGACCTACAAAAATATTTCTGCAGTAGAGTTCGATAAAAAATTGGGCGTTATGAAAATCAATCCCAAAGCTGAAGGCTTTGCGACATTAACAATTCACGATAAATCCAATGGTAAAATGGTAGCTGAATACCGAATTGATATTAAGAAAAGTAAGCTTGATAAGGTCGTGCGCGAAATTCGCGCTTTGTTAAGCGATGTTGAAGGTATCACAATTAAAGTCGTGAATAACAAAGTGATTGTGGATGGGCAAGTTTTACTGCCAAGGGATTATTCACGAATTTTAAATGTCATTGGCCAATTTGGTGATCAAGCTTCTTCGCTGGTCACAATTAGCCCA
>DGYJ01000091.1:40848-41243 GCA_002396665.1 Bdellovibrionaceae bacterium UBA5009 | reverse complement strand
AGCCCATTAGCACAAAAGAAAATTGCTGAATTCATTGCTAAGGATATTAATAATCCTGAAATCACAGTTCGCGCCGTCAATGATAAAATTATTCTTGAAGGCTACGCCAATAATGATGAAGAGCGCGCAAAAGCTGAAATCATTGCTAAAATGTATTTACCTCCTGTCATCATTGACCCATCAGTAAATACAGGGGCCATCAAAGTTCCAAAGCCTGCCAATGATGGTGTGATCAATTTGATCGCGGTCAAAGAAGCCCAACCAGCTCCACCTGAAAAAATGGTTCAGCTTGTTGTTCACTATGTGGAATTGAAAAAAGATTATTCAAAAAGTTTTCGATTCGATTTTTCACCAACACTTGATGACAAGTCTAACTTGACAGTAACTTCTGGGGG
>DGYJ01000091.1:32949-40688 GCA_002396665.1 Bdellovibrionaceae bacterium UBA5009 | reverse complement strand
TTGACAGTAACTTCTGGGGGCTCTGGCGGTGGAGTTGTTTCGCAACTAACCGGAGTCGTAAGCCGTCTGTTGCCAAAACTAAACTGGGCGAAAACCCATGGCCATGCGCGAATTCTAGAAAGCACCAGCTTGATTGTTCAAGATGGTAAAGAAGGTCAATTATCCCAAGAGACTGATCAGCCCTACACTGCCATCGGCAAAGACGGAACACCAGGCGTGGCGACAACAAAAACAGGGATTATGACTAAAATTACACCGGTTATTCTTGGTGAAAAATCAGGAAGCGTGCGACTACAAATGGAATTCAAAATTGCTGCTTTAACTGGGGTGGCAGAAGGCGGACAGCCAATTGTGACTTCAAATAACATCACTTCAGTAATTACTGTACGCGATCGCCAAAGCGCTGCTGTGGGTGGTTTGATCAAAAACCAAACGACAACTGGATACAATCGTAATCCAGCAACAAATGCCATCGTCAGTCTTTATGCTTCTAAGGATTTCCAACGGGACCAAAGCCAGTTTGTGGTTTTTGTGACTCCGATTATTAAAACTTCAGCTAGCTCTGGATCAGAGCAAGTGAAGAAAAAATTCCGACTTAAAGAATAGACAGGTCCAGTTCAACTATTTCTGGACCACTGTCCCCCTCGTCCTCACCAGCTATTCAACCGAAATAGATGACTGGAGGAGATTGTGCCAATTAATCCCCAATGTACTATGATAGGTGTTGTCGGCGGCAAAGGCGGTGTCGGCAAAAGTGTTTTTGCAGCAAACTTCGCTTGTTCGTTGATGGCAGAGCTTCGCACACAGGTTTTATTGATCGATGCAGATTCAAAAAGTGTCGGCGATCAAAATATTATCATGGGTCTCAAGCCCAACAAGACACTCAAAGAATTGGCAAATTTTAATAGCTCATTAAGTTCCGTCAACATCAATACTCTTGTGACAAATCACCAATCGGGACTTTCTTTTATCGGCGCGGTTCGTGGGCCCGAAGAAAAATTAGAAGCCAATCCCGAAATGATTCTAAAACAATTAGAATTTTTTAGCCGCATTTATAAATTTATAATTGTCGACTTAGGAAACGATATGGGTCCTCTTCAACAGGCCTTGTTGATGGAATGCACAGGTTGTTTCATTGTGACAACTCCAGAACTTCTTGTCGTCACACAAACACAACGCCTGATGAATGAAATGCTACAAATGACATTTCCTAAAGATATGTTCCAACTTGTTGTGAATAAACTTTCACCATCAGGCTTATCGCCACAAGCTATTTCTGCGCAGCTTTCAATGCCCGTACTTGGCATGATTCCACTGGATGATGTCACCACGACAAGTTCGCTGCAAAAATTTACGCCTTTCGTTTTGACGGCACAAAAAGCTCCAATCACTGCTGCCTACTATGATATTGTTCGCAAACTTACGGGTGGAGTGATTCAAAGACTGAAATCACTGAATAAGCCAAAAGCTTTACCCACAGCTTCTTCCACATCAGAAGCCGGGGCTTCTGGGGCGGGCTCTAGTGGCGGTGGCGCATCACAAGTTAAAGATGCTGATCCAAGAACACAAATCAAATTGCGAGTACATTCTGAATTGATCCGCACCGCTGACTTAAATAAATTAATGGCCGAAACCCGCGGTGATGAATCAAAACAAAACGAACTGCGCGAAAAAACAAAAAAAGAAATTACTTTGATCGTTGATCGCGAATCGCCAGACATGGCCCGCGAAGAACGCTCAAAAATTATCAAAGAAGTTTTAGAAGAGTCCTTAGGCCTTGGGCCCTTAGAAGATCTTCTGGCCGATCCAACAGTTTCTGAGATCATGGTCAATGGCTCTAAAAAAATATTTATTGAAAAAGGTGGCAAGGTGCAGTTAAGCCCTGTGACCTTCACATCAAATGATCACTTGCGAAGAATTATTGAAAGAATTGTCACCCCACTGGGTCGTCAAATTAACAATTCAACACCCTATGTGGATGCTCGTCTAAAAGATGGAAGCCGGGTGAATGCTGTTATTGAACCCCTCGCCATTGATGGCCCTGCAGTCACCATTCGTAAATTTAAAAAAGGTGGCGTCAGCCCAGAAAAATATGTCGAATTCGGATCCATGACAAAACCGATGATTGATTTTCTACGGATATGTGTTGAAAACGGTCTGAATGTTGTCATCAGTGGTGGTACAGGTTCTGGTAAAACAACATTGCTGAATATGCTGTCTTCATTTATTCCTTCGAATGAAAGAATCATCACGGTCGAGGACGCGGCCGAATTGCAAATGATGCAAGAGCATGTCGTGCGCCTTGAAACACGCCCACCTTCTATGGAAGGTAGTAATGCCGTGACAATCAGGGATTTAATTAAGAATGCCCTACGTATGCGACCTGATCGCATCGTCGTCGGTGAGTGCCGTGACGGTGCTGCTTTAGATATGTTGCAAGCCATGAACACTGGCCACGATGGTTCAATGACAACCACCCATGCGAATACTCCACGAGAGTGTGTTGCTAGGTTAGAAACACTTTGCTTAATGTCAGGAATGGATTTGCCATTAAAAGCTATTCGCGAACAGATCGCTGGCGCAGTTCATTTGATCGTGCAAGTTTCACGTTTGTCCGATGGCAGTCGTCGAATTTTATACATCACGGAAGTTGGTGGAATCCAAGGTGATGTTGTGACACTTGCTGATATTTTCAGATTTAAAGAAACTGGCTATGATAAAAATCGCCGCATCCAAGGAGTTTTCCAAGCCACAGGAACAATTCCAAGCTTTATTCAAAAATTAAGTGATAAAGGTGTTGTGATTCCTAGGGAAATTTTTTCGACGACGGTTCCGGCTGGTCCAACAGATACAAAACCAACAACTCCGAACCCAGCGGCAACGACTCCGCTGAAGAAGACAAGTTAAAAGGGGGACAGTATGGGATTTTTATTTCATCCACTCATCATTGCTCCACTTTTCGGAATTGCAGTTGCAGTTTTAATTTACAATATGTCTGACAAGGCCATCGACTTTTTAAAGAAAAGAAGTCTTGGAAAGCGTGAAGAAATTATTAGGCTATTGAAGCTGATGGGATCTGATGTTGAACAGAAAAAAGTCACCGCGGTCATGTTGGCCATTAGTTACGGAATGGGTTTGCTGTTCTTCTTTATGTTTTGGCCGAATATCACTATTGGCTTAATCTTTGGTGCTGTTGTCACTGTGGTTGGTTGGCAGTTGCCGTATATTATCGTGAAAGCTCTTTATGAAAAACGTTGTGATGCCTTCACGGATCAAATGGTGGATGCACTTACTATTATGGCGAATGGAATTAAAAGTGGATCCAATGCTATTCAATCCATGGGTCGTGTCGTTGAAATCATGGGTAATCCAATCAGTGCCGAATTCAAACAGGTCATCACGCAAAATCAATTCGGCCAAAGCTTTGAAGAAGCCCTCCTAGACCTTGGTCAGCGCATTCCGCGCCCTGACGTACAAATGTTTGTAACTTCGATCAATATTCTAAAAGAAACAGGCGGCAATCTAGCAGAAACTTTCGAGACCATAGTCTCGGTAGTTCGTGAACGTCAAAAGATCGAGAAAAAAATTCAAGCCATGACAGCCCAAGGAATGATGCAAGGAATGATTGTTTCGATGATTCCATTTGTTTTGATGGCTGTATTCTACGTAATTGATCCTAAATTTATCGAACCAATGTTTAGCACGACTATGGGCTTAATCCTGCTTCTGGTCATGGTTGGCTTGATAGTTATAGGTGGAATTATGATCAAAAAGATTGTTACAATTAAAGTGTAAGTATCTGATCATTAAAAAATGGATTTATTAATGAGGTCTATAGAATGAAAAAACATCTGATTTTATTTTCTTTGCTGTGGTCTGCATCAGCGCTGTCTGTTGTCGACATGAAAAATGCGAACTATTCAAATACATGGACTGATGCCAAAATCGAGGGCGCTGGTTTTGATATGAAGCTAGAACGCACCTACAACAGTAGAACTCTTCACAATGGTATTTTTGGATTTGGCTGGTGCTCAAATTTCGAGACCGACCTTGAAGTCACTGGTGAGGGCAACATCAAGCTAAAAGAATGTGGAGCTGGTGCAGAAGTTTTATTTTCACCACGTGAAGTCACAAAAACCGAAGTCGATTCAACGGTTTCGCAAATCATCACAAAGATGAAAGCTGACAAGTCAAAACCTAGAACTGAAGAGTACTATAAAAAATTACGTGAAGAACTTTTTACCTATGATGATTTAAGAAGTGATTTGGCCCGAACCATGGGAATTCGCGTTCAAGTTAAAGACGGAACACGCTATGCAGCCAACGGGCGCGAAGTAGAAAATATTATTTTTCAAAAAACATATTACGAAAGAACTTTGTCAGACAGCTCTAAACAAAGATTTAATTTGCAAGGAAAGCTAACACATATTTTTGATAAAAATGGTAATTTGTTAAAGCTTGAATATGACAAAGACCAATTGCGCGAAATCAATGACAATGGAGCTCGCCGATTCACTTTCAAATTTTACCCAAATAAAAAAGTGCGTGAAGTTGTTGGACCCAATGGCATTAAAATGGAATACAAATATGCTAATTTGGATGATCTTTCATACTCGAAGGATGCTGCGGGACAAGTTCATACTTACGAGTACGATGACCTGCACAACTTAACTAAAGTGAATTTTCCAGACAAAACAACTGTTGTGATTCGCTACAACCAAAAAGAAGACTGGGTGACTGGCTTCACCGACCGCGACAAGTGCAATGAAACTTACACTTACGAGGTTGCTCCGAAGGATGCGGGACACTTCTGGTCTACAGCAAAAAAAGTTTGTGGTAAAGAAACTGTGGCCGACAACAGATATGAATTCTGGCACAAGCAAAAGCCTTCTGGTGAATATGCCCTAGAAAGAGTTCTAACTCGAGAGGGTAACAGCACCGTGGACATCACTTACCATGAAACTTTTGGAAAACCTGTGGCCATTCGCCGCAATTCTGAAAAAATGAATTACGAGTACTATAGCAACGGTCTTGTAAAAACAAAGTTTTCTAGCAATTCAAAAATGATTTTTGAGTACGAAAATGAATTCAAAAAAGTCAGCAAGGTCAGCATTGAAACCTTGAACAACAGCGGAAAACCTGTGGCTACCCGTTCAACAGTATTTCGTTATGATAAAAAATCAAATTTGATCTTTGCACAAAACAGCGATGGTCAAAAAATTGATGTGACCTACGACAATCGCGGTCGCATTGCCACCATCACTGACCAAGCTAAAAAAGTTGTTAAAATCGAATACGAAGAACGCTATGGAAAGCCTTCCATCGTCACACGCCCCGGTTTAGGCAGTATCCGCGTGACATACAAAGGCAACGGTGAAATTAATAAAGTAGAAAGTAAAGAGGGCCCAAGTGTTGCCATGCAGGTGGCCAGTGCCTTTAATAATTTGTTAGATATTATTGCTCCAGCCACGGCTGAGCTTTATCTGTAAGGAGACAGAAATGAAAACAGGACTTCAAATTCTTATCGCAAGCCTGATGATCTGCTTGGGTTTAATTCTAAGCATTCCTTCTGCGTTTGCCGCTGAAGCTGGTGAAAATAAAGACACGACTGAAGCTCGCGGAAACGTTACTTGTCCCGATGGAAAGTGCGCTGAAGGCAGCCCTGTGTCCGACGGTCCAACAGTTGGAAAAGGTCGCCCTGTCACTTTTTGCCAAGGTGGACCTACAAATGGAGTCACCGCAGAACAAGATGCTGAGCTGAAAGCCCGAAATTGCACCCCAACTGGCAAGTCTTCCATTCCAGGCAAAGGTGGATCGTCTCCATCGAATAGCGCAACAGGTACAGCTAATAAATAGTCCCTTTCTGTCGTCTCTGTAGGCCCTTAAAGGCCTACGACCCAATATGGTTCAACAGGCGTCTAATTTTTAGACGCTTTTCTTTTTTTTAAAATACCTAAGTTATTGAATTTACATGATAAATTTCACTTTAAAACATGTCTTAAGCTGGCACGTCTCATGCTTAGATAATCAATATGAGATCAAACGATCTTCAAAGGAGAGAGTATGAAAGCACTATTTATGTCAGTTTTGGCCATCGGTTTAATGGTTTCTTCAAGCGGTTTTGCCCGTACAGAGGCTGCAAAAGCCCCAACAAAAAAAGTAGCGGTAAAATCAAAAGGATCACCACGTTATCAACGTTCAGCGAACAATAAATCGATTAATCCTGTTGTAAAAAGACATTGTAACGCCGAAGCAAAGGGATTGGCTTCTCAAAAAGGACCAGGAACTGGTGCATACACAATAGATATGAAAAATCGTCAGCAGCAACAAAGACAAGCCCCTGCAACAACTGTTCGTGGCTCGTCGACGACATAGTTTATATTTTTAGAATTTGAGCCATCAAATGCTTATCGCAAACTTAAATTAGCGAGAAGCACGCTCTTCTGAATGAATTTCTGACGCAGAAGGTCTTTGCGAAATACTCTCTCGCCAAAGACCTTTCACTTTTGCTTCGGCCCAGTTGAAATTATTTTTACACCACAACGTCGCACCTGCAGCAGCCTTTTGAAATTGGCTTGTGACTGTTGATTTTTGAACCCAGTTTTCAAAGCGATTTTCTAAGGTGCTGCCACCCAGCTGATATTGCATCAACAAAACAAAAACCAATGTAAAAATAAATGTTTTAGCGACAAATAATAATTCACTCATTTTTTGCGACCCCATGATGCTGTAATTTTGATTTTGGAAAAAATTCCTTAACGATTCTTTGCAAATCAGATCTTGAAAACGGCTTTGGCAAATAAGCCGCACAGCCGCCCTGTAAAGCCTTCTGGACAAGGGACTCTTGGTCGACTGTAGAACATGCCACAATGATTGCTCCTGGCCAGATTTCATTCATTTCAATGCATGTCTCTAGGCCATTCTTTAATGGCATCACAAGATCCAAAAAAACAAGATCAGGTAAAGTTCTTTTAAAGACTTCCAGGGCATCGACTCCATTTTCTGCTTCACCAACACAAAGCGCTCCCAAGTCCTGCAATGAAGACTTTAAAAGTTCGCGAACAAATGGGGCGTCATCGACGACAATAAAACGAACCGACATCCCATTATTTTATGCAAATTTGCGACGCTTGTAATGGGAAAGAAAACATACAGACCTTGTCTAGACAAAAGCAAGAGCTTGAATTTGACATCCCAGCACATAAAACGAGACAATCTAAGAATGAGAATTTCATCTATTGCATGTACTTCAATGGTTCTTTTGGCGCTTGTCTTCGTTTCACCGCTTACCACATGGTCACAGAACCAAAGTCCAGTAAAGTATGTCAGTGCAGATGACCAAAATATGACTATCAAATCTATTGTCATCGCACCAGTGATCGACAACATGAACAAAGTCTACGCTTCTCCTTTGACGGAATATTTAAAAAATAAAATCCAATCCGATCAGCAGTGGAGTTTATCTGAATTTCCTGAATCTTTAAATTCCATCTCAGATCAATTGGACTCTTCACCAAAAAACAGACTTTTATTAAAACAAAAAGCAAACACCTCTGCTCTTTTAACAATGAAACTTGTCAAAGGACCCAAGGGAATTTCAATTCGAGCAATGTTATATTCAGGACCAAATCTTGAACCTCTACTGCAAGAGTCCGCTGATCAAATCCAAAGCTTTGAACTGGATGTTGTTAAAAAAAATGTGGATCAGCTGTTTGATCGAATTAAAAAAAATCTGCCCA
>DGYJ01000091.1:26191-32752 GCA_002396665.1 Bdellovibrionaceae bacterium UBA5009 | reverse complement strand
TACCGTGCCACTATTTTAAGTCGTCGCGGGGCCCAAGTGACAATGAATATTGGAACGCAAAATGGACTTGGCAAATCCCGCGAAGCACGGGCCATTTTGATTTTGCACATCGCACGCCACCCAAAACTGGGCACAATGACTTCCGCAGAAAAAGAAATTTTAGCAAAAATTGAGATCTTCAAAATTGATGAGTATCTCAGTTTTGGTGAAATCAAGTTTGAAAAACAACCGGGCCTTGTCCAAGTGGGAACAAAAGTCATTGTCGACGATTCAATCCCTGTCACTGCTGACATCCAATCCCCAGTAAAATCTGAATCTCCAAATGATCAAACAGTCTTTGGCGAAAAACCAAAAGAGTGGCTACCAATGTCGCCCCCCCAGTTTGGATCTGTCGCAGTGGCCTTGGGAATTGTTCAGTACAATCAAAATTACAATCTGACCACTGTTGGCAGCACAACGGCTTCAAATAACTTTGGCCCTACAATTCGATTTCTAGGCGAGATGTGGATCAATGATCAGTGGTTTGTCAATTTAGTGCTCAAACAATCAGCTTTTTCTGTGAACAACGGATTGGCAGGTTCTACTCCTTCGAACTTAAATATGACTCTTTCGCAGCAAGCCCTATCTGCCGGTCACAACTTTCTTCTGACCGAAGATTTTTTTGGTCCTAAGATAAAAATCAATCTGGGTTTTTCGCAATTTTCTGCCCGTGCGGATCAAAGTACTCCACTTGCATTAACAAATATGTCCTACGGCGGAATGTATCTAGGATTTACAGGGTCATTTCCTATTTCTGAAACACTTCCAATTGATATGGGTGTTCAATTTAAATACTACATTTCGAAATCAACAAATGAAACCATTGCATCTGGCTATGTGACTTCAACAAAAATTAATGATTTTGGATTTTTTGGTAAATACAGACGCAGTCAAAATTTTAATTACACATTAGATTTTTTAACAGAGTACTACACGACAGACTTTGATTCTAGCGGGGCCTCAAGGCCAGATCCTGCGACAGCAATATCCCACAAGGTGACAAACATCCTTGTGGGACTTGAATATTTATTTTAGTTATTTTTTCTCTTCCATTTTTTCTTTGCGTGCTTTGATTTTTTCTTCACGCTCTTTTAGACGCTCTTCTCTTTTTTCCATCAGTTCAGAGCGGAGTTCTTTTCTATCTTCTTTAATAGCCTCATGGCACTTTCTTAATCCATCCCTATTGGTTGCAGCTTGAATACAAGATTGGTTCTCTTGAAGCATTTTGATTCTTTTGCCAATCATTTCTGTGGCATTCGCTTTCATTTTTTCAAAATTATCTTCGTGTTTATCGCCCTCGGCAAAAGCACCATGCGACAACCCCATTCCAACAATAGCTATAACAATCCCTAGTAATTTCATATTTTCCTCCTGTGAAAATGAAAAAGGGCCAGCAAAAGCTGACCCTTTAAGATTTCCAGAATTGGAAACAAGTTTCAAGAACGATATTACATCATATCGCCCATGCCACCCATTCCGCCCATACCACCCATTCCTGGAGCACCGCCAGCGCCTTTTTCTTCGCGCTTAGGGGCCTCAGCAATCATAGTTTCAGTTGTTAGCATCAATGAAGATACAGAAGCTGCATTTTCAAGAGCACAACGAACCACTTTCATTGGGTCAATAACCCCGTCTTTGATCAAGTCAGTGTATTCATCGCTGAATGCATTGAAACCAAAAGACGTCGATTTGTTTTGCAAAATACGATCTAGAACGATGGCTCCATCAAGTCCTGCATTAGCTGCGATTTGACGGATAGGCTCTTCACAAGCACGTTTAATGATTTGTGCGCCCCATGCTTCGTCTTCATTGTATTTTGATTTGTCGATTTTTTGAGAAGCACGCAACAAGGCAGTACCACCACCCGCAACGATACCTTCTTCAACCGCAGCGCGAGTTGCATTCAATGCATCTTCAACGCGGGCTTTTTTCTCTTTCATTTCAACTTCTGAAGGGGCTCCAACGTGAATCACAGCAACACCGCCAGAAAGTTTAGCCAAACGCTCTTTTAATTTTTCTTTGTCGTAATCAGAAGTTGTTTCTTCGATTTGACCTTTGATTTGAGCAACGCGAGCTTGAATGTCTGCTTTTTTGCCAGCGCCATCAATGATTGTTGTGTTGTCTTTGTCGATCACGATGCGTTTAGCAACACCCAAGTCAGCAACAGTAGCTTGCTCAAGTTTACGACCCATATCTTCACTGATCACTTTCGCGCCAGTCAAAGCAGCGATGTCTTCAAGCATAGCTTTACGACGGTCACCGAAACCAGGGGCTTTAACAGCAGCAACGTGCAAAGTGCCACGCAATTTATTTACAACAAGAGTAGCTAATGCTTCACCGTCTACATCTTCAGCAATCAACAACAATTGACGGCCTTGTTTTGCAACGCCTTCAAGAATTTGAATCATGTCTTTCATTGAAGAGATTTTTTTGTCGTAAACAAGAACGTAAGCATTTTCTAAAACTGTTTCCATTCTTTCTGCGTTAGTCACAAAATATGGAGACAAGTAACCACGGTCAAACTGCATACCTTCAACAACTGTCACTTCCGTTTTAGCTGTTTTAGATTCTTCAATAGTGATCACGCCTTCTTTACCAACTTTATCCATAGCATCAGCCAACATTTGACCGATTTCTTTGTCGTTGTTTGCAGAGATCGCACCAACTTGAGCCACTTCGTTAGAACCTTTAACTGGTTTCGCCATCGCTTTAAGTTCAGCAACGATAGTTGCAACAGCTTTGTCGATACCACGTTTCAAAGACATTGGGTTGTGGCCAGCAGTTACGATTTTAGCGCCTTCACGATAGATCGCTTGAGCCAAAACTGTAGCAGTTGTTGTACCGTCACCAGCTTCGTCGTTGGTTTTAGAAGCAACTTCTTTAACCATCTGCGCGCCCATGTTTTCGAATTTATTTTCTAATTCGATTTCTTTAGCAACAGTCACACCATCTTTAGTGATCAAAGGTGAACCGAAAGATTTTTCGATCACAACGTTGCGACCTTTAGGTCCCAAAGTCACTTTTACAGCGTTCGCCAAAATGTTCACACCTTTTAGGATGTGCGCTCTTGCATCTTCAGAAAAACGTAATTCTTTACTCATTTTATCTCCTCAAAAATTATTTGATTTAAAATTTAAAAACAAAAGGCGAGTTCATCGACTCGCCTTCAAATGATTTAGTTGAAAACACCCAAGATGTCTTCTTCTCTCATCATCAAGTACTCTTGACCATCCAATTTAAGTTCTGTGCCAGCGTATTTACCAAAAAGAACTTTATCGCCTGCGCGAACTTCTAAAGGCAATGTTTTGCCGTCTTCAGTGATGCGACCTTTGCCTGTGGCAACGATTTCACCTTTTTGTGGTTTTTCTTTTGCAGTATCAGGGATGAAAAGTCCGCCTGCTGTTTTTTCTTCTTCAGCCATGCGACGAACAAGAATGCGATCGTGAAGTGGACGTACGCCCAACTCAGTTTTAGCCATATTGCCTCCTAGGAAATATCCGGAAGAACCGGGTTTTTATCATAGTGATTTGAACAGAGGCTAATATGGACGGTGGTTAAATTCTGTCAAGGTGACTGGTAAAAAAAACATTCTGTCGCGTAGCGACAGGGCCCGTTTTAATATTAAAGCTGACCTATGCAGCCGATACGTTGCCCTTTTTGATATCCGCAGACGTGAAACGCGCCAGCTTCCAGTTTATCAGAACCCTGCAAGTCCTTTGCGTCCAATGAACCTGTACATAGAACTGATTTGTCAGCAATAACACAAGTTTGCGAATCAGACATTGCGATCTGTGAAGCCCCAGATACAGCTTGAAATCTTTTTTCAATAAAATCGACGTCGGACTTCTGACCCGCGCATTTAACTTTGCCTTGGCCTTGAATTACGCAAAACGTGTTGCTGTTTGCGGCAATGTCAGTGACGTTTTTAAGGCCACTAAAAGCGCTCAAATGAAGCTGGTCTGATGTCGTACATGTTACAGTTTTCGCCTTTGTTAGTGCACAAATAACACCGTCATAATTAACTTCCATTTTTTTTACATTGGAAAAACTTGGGTAAAATTGAGGAGACTGCGAACCTGCAACAAAAGGGTAAATGCGGCCACTGGCAATTACAAAAGTACGATTTCTTTTATTGTAAATGCTTGTTCCATTCTTGATTTTGAAAACTTCTTTTGGAAAAAAACCAAGCTGATATCCTGGGGTTGACCAACATTCAGCAACATCTTGCTTTAAAGTGCAAAGTACTCTCTCCTTCAAAAGGCGAGGGATACTGAAGTCGACAAAAACACCCTCTGTAGCCTCTTTAGGCAACAGCCTTTCAGAGTCTACGCACTCTAGCTGACCTTGATCAGTAAGATGACATTTGATCATAAGTTTTTCTAGCTCTTCTTTTTGAACAAACGTTGCGTGGGCATTAAAGATAAAAACTAATGACAAAACTAATGTGTAAAGTCCTAACTTCATAACAAACTCCTCTTTTAGAAATGTGCCGTAAAATTTGTAGGCCGAACTTTCATTCGCTGACGAAAATACAGCTATATGAGATAGCATAACCGCAATTTTTATTCCAGCTCTAGTTTAACATCGTGTTTTATTATACCAATAGCGCTGCAGTTTATGAGGTAAGAGGGCATCCCCATCTTAAAACTAGCGCCCAAGGCCTTGCTGGGCTTGCACAGGCAAACCCGCTGGCGAAGATCCAAAGAGGGAATTCGAGTAGGCCATCATCAGTTCTGCGACCTCTTCAGAAGTCATTTTTTGTGCAATTTCTTTTACGGCATCAGAGCGATGTGGAAGCTTGGAAAGATAGCCTGCAAAGTAATCAGAAACAGTAAGATCCTTGGCCATTTCTAAGGCCATCAAATCAGCCTTAATTTGGGATTCAATTTGTGTAGTGTTTAGGTCCTTCATTGTCACAGCTTCCATTTTAGACTTCGAAGTTTGGGCAATTTTTCTGACTTCAATCAATGACTTAGAAAATGTAACCTTGGCCATGGCCTCTTGGATTTTATCATTTTTCCATTGGCGGTAACTCTTTAAAGAAGCTTTTTCAGAGGCCTGTCCTTGGGTGACGCTTAGGGCTTGGACTGTATGTATTTGCTTAGAGGGGGCCTTTAACTGGGCACGCACCGACCCAATATTTTGAGCGTGGGAAGTGATTCCACAGAGAAGACTAAAGCTTAAAAAGAGAAAACTTATCTGCCAACGATCAAGCAATTTCAAAAACATAGGGCCTCCAAAAACGTACAAATCAAGAAACGTTCAACGCACGCCTGAGCCTTTTCAATATTCAGACCATTCGTAATAAAACCTATTGGCTTTGGACTGTCGAAAAGTAAGACAGTTCTTCAAACTGCGCACTGCGGCCTTCAGTTTGAGACAAAATCAAGTTGTCCTATTTAGTTTATTGTAAAATTTTCATCATGAACTTCAGTCCCAATAAAATTTTCCGATAGAGTATTCGTCCAAAGGGGGACATATGAAATTTAATACTCTTGCAGCCTCTGCAATTATTGCCTCACTTCTTGCGTTCGGCACGGCCTCTGAAGCAAAAACAAAAAAGCATTCTAAACACTCAAAAAAGGGTGTGGAAATCACTTTAAAAAAAGAAAAAAAACATTCACGTAATGTTGCAAGTGAAAAAAAGAAGCACAAAAAATCTAAAAAGAAAAAAAGCAAGCATCACCAAGCAAAACACTAGTGCGCTAGGAAGTCGTGCCCAGCTTTGTAAACGACTTCCTACTTCTTAAGTTCTTGTTTTGTTTTTTCAATCCATTCATGAATATGAAGGGTGCTTTTGTAATTCGCATAGCCAGAACAGGCTTCTGTTCCGTCGTCTGATGGACTGACTGTTGAAGCGATTCCTAATACTTGGGGTTTACCATTTTGCAAAAGCAACAAAGGGCCACCTGAATCACCGGCACAAACGCCTGATTTTTTTTGTTCGACTGTGATGATGTTATCAAAACCATTTCGAGTGGAAGACTTCACGAGCTGACTTTGTTCAAACTTTGTCATTCTTAAGCGCACAGGGTTTTCGTCAAATCTTGAATAGCCCTTTCTATTCCCATACCCAATTGCAAACAGCTTAAGACCCGCATCTTCTGCATTAAATTCTTTGGCCACATCCAATACAATACTTTCGGTAGGAGCCTCGGCATCCAGTAAAATGAGTGCCATGTCGTTGTCGGTGGATTCTTTGCCATTCACATAATCAGCGTGGGCAATGACTTTTTTAAAGCCAGCACTTCGAAGTTGGTTTTCTTTCTTCGAGCAAGCGGGGTTTGCAGAAAAAAATGTTTTTCCTTTTTGGCTAACCTCGCCTTTTTCAACAAGAACACAATGTGCTGCTGTTAATAAAATATCTTTCGCAATTAATGAGGCCGTGCAAAATGCCTGACCACTTTGACCAAAATCAGTTTTAATTAAAAAAACTGATTTTGAAATGACTGAATTTTCTTGGACTGTCTTCCCAGCAATAATTCCATAGGAACTGACTTCACCCACTGAACAGTCTAAAGG
>DGYJ01000091.1:25367-26061 GCA_002396665.1 Bdellovibrionaceae bacterium UBA5009 | reverse complement strand
TCTAAAGGGACTCCTGAAGGTTTTCCTTCGGTGGTCAGTGGGTTTCCTGCAGCTGCGGGCGAATCATCTGATTTTTGTTGGCAAGACAATAAAGTAAGTCCGACAAAAAGTGACAAAATTAATTTCATTTTAATTGACCTATTTTCTCAAGCAATGAGTTCAAAACGAATTGCACACTTGTATCCACTTGATCAGATATTGTTTTAGCATCTGACATTTTTAGTCCCGTTGTATTTTCGGTTTTTGTTTTATCAGACAAACCTGCAAAGAGTTGGTTCAGAGCTTTCGAAAACTCTTCTTTTTGATATTCATTGCCGTTCAACAAATACATTTCAGAAGTGGCACTTTTCATTATACCCACAGACATAACGACGTTATTGGAACTGACTTTTAAATAGATCTCTACGCTCGAGTCATCGTTTTTTACTAACATTTCAGCGCCACCAACCATCTCGATTTTATTTTCAACAAAATCGGATGCTGCATTGATTTCCGCCCGAATGTGCATTTCTTTACTGCCCCCGCCAAACTCGGAAGATACGGTTTTAATGGCCCCAGCCAATGAAATATTGCCCGTCATTTTAATAAGGCCACTTTCATCAATCAGCTTTTGATCGACATTTTCTAATTTCACATTCATGGTTCCAGATCCAGCCATTCCAACAAGATTTGCCTCCTTGTTGGCCTCTGTCAC
>DGYJ01000091.1:24852-25225 GCA_002396665.1 Bdellovibrionaceae bacterium UBA5009 | reverse complement strand
GATCCTTGTTGGCCTCTGTCACCTTCATGTCGAAATCAATCTTAGTTTCCATTTTTACTGCACATTGCTTACCGCTGGCAGATATGATTTTTTGAACTACTGTCGCGCCAAACGTAGAACCCTCTTGATCAAGCTCTCCGTTTTTTACCAAGCGCGGGCTTTCGCTTTTTTCTACACAGTTTTCAACAAGTTGTTTTTGTTGATCTAATTGTTTTTGATTTTTCTTTGCTTTTTGAGCCTTTACAGAGGCCTCTAGTTTGGTTTTTTCTTCGCCAGCAGAAAGCGTTTCCAATTTTTTTTCATCTTGAAACAAACTAATATCCGGCATTGCCGAAGTAGATTTTTTTATTGGAAGAAAAACACTGTTGACCTT
>DGYJ01000091.1:16460-24718 GCA_002396665.1 Bdellovibrionaceae bacterium UBA5009 | reverse complement strand
GTTGACCTGATCTTCACTTGGTAAGGCGCTTTTATCAGCCAAGGCCTTTGCCTTAAATTCACCAGATAATTCATTTGGAATTGCAGTTTTTGCAGCTGGTGCAGGCGTATTTGAATCGCTTTTAGTACAACTTGTCGTTAGCGCAGCTAAAACACTTATACAAAGTAAAGAATTTTTAATTGATACTACAGATCGTGACATATTTTTCTCCTGTATATATTTACGAATTCGAAAGTTTTACACCAGCCTGGGATAAATGAATATTCACAATTTTATATTTGAAAAATCGACTTGAATGTCAAAACTATGGACAGAAAAAAATTACAAATCAGGATGTGAAATGCTCTTGAGCACTTTATAATGATCCTGATTGCATTATATGGTTGGTCCAGAGTTAGAAGTTTGAAGTTCCATGGCACTGGGTCCAAAAAACCAAAATAAAAAGGTCTGCACAAAAGCCAAAATAATGGCCCCAAGAATTGCTGGAATCCATCCGTTAATATCAAAGCTTTTCATAAGGCCTGCAACAATTCGTAGGACAATCGCATTGACCACAACTGTAAAAAATCCCAGCGTTAAAATATTAATCGGCAATGTCAGAAACAAAAGCACAGGCCGTATTGTCATATTCATAAAGCCCAAAACTAAGGATGCCTTCATAGCTGATCCAAAGCTTTTCAAACGAATCCCTGGAGTAATCACAGCCATAATATAAATTGCAATGGAACAAACAATCCAAATCCCAATTTGTTCAAACATAATGACTCCTTATTTATACATAAACTAATAATGAGGCGGCTTTTCGTGCCCAGGCGAAACTGTGGGCACTTCGATGGTTTTTAGCTGTTCTAAAATTTTATTTAAATTTTTTTCTAATTTTTCGATGGCCATGTACTGATCATGGACTGTTTGACGCAAATCTTCGATCAGTTTGTCCTGATAAGAAAACTTGGTTTCTAAATCAATCAGTCTTTGTTCTAACATTGATTACCTGGGTCTTTGAAAAGACAAAAATGGTGGCTTGGGACGGAATTGAACCGCCGACACAAGGATTTTCAGTCCTCTGCTCTACCAACTGAGCTACCAAGCCGTGAAAAGAATTGCGCGTGAACTGTTGTTGATACTAGGGGTAAAGCCCCTGTGTCAACTTTTCACTTGTTCAAAAGCATTTTTTAAATCGTCGATAAGATCTTTTAAATCTTCCACTCCCACAGAGAGGCGAATAAGACGATCGTCAATCCCAAGAGCTTTGCGATTTTCAGCAGGAACGCTAGCGTGCGTCATGATGGCTGGATGTTCGATCAAAGACTCGACTCCACCAAGGCTTTCTGCAAGTGAAAAGACATTCACATTTTCCAAAAAGCTACGGGCTTCGTTCATGCCACCTTTAATATAAAAAGTGATCATCCCGCCCATTCCAAGCATTTGTTCCTTGGCCAATGAGTGCTGGGGGTGGGATTTTAAACCCGGGTAAAAAACTTTATCCACTTTGGGATGATTTTCTAAAAATTCGGCAATGGCCATGGCATTGGATTCGTGGGCCTTCATACGTAAAGGCAATGTCTTTAAACTTCGAAGGGCCATAAAAGAATCAAACGGAGAAGCAATTCCCCCCATTGTATTACTTAAAAAAGCCATTTTTTCTGCCAATTCTGGGCTTCGAACAACAACGATACCGCCCACCACATCACTATGACCACCAATATACTTTGTTGCAGAATGGACGACGATATCTGCACCCAAAGTCAGAGGCCTTTGGAAGTAGGGACTCATGAATGTATTATCAACAGCCGTCAATATGCCTTTTGCTTTTGCATCTGCTGATATTTTTTTAATATCCACTAACTTCATTGTCGGATTTGTCGGAGTTTCTAACCAAACTAGTTTCGTATTTGATTTGATCGCTGACTTAAAGCCTTCTGGCTTTGTTAAATCCACGTAACTAAATTCAATCCCCTGATGTTTTAAGACTTTATCAAACAGTCGAAATGTACCGCCGTACATATCATCGCCTGCGATCACATGATCACCCTGTTTTAACATATGCAAAACTGTTGTTGTGGCCGCGCAGCCAGAGGCAAAGGCAAAGCCAACTTTTCCGTCCTCAAGATTGGCCATGCAATCTTCATAGGCGCGACGGGTTGGATTGTGTGTTCGCGAATATTCCCAGCCTTGATGAACTCCTGGTGAGCTTTGCACATAGGTCGATGTTAAATAAACTGGGGTCATGATTGCGCCAGTTGAAGGATCTGGCTTTTGGCCAGCATGAATAGAACGTGTCGCAAAACCTAAATTTTCTTTCATTTTTTTCATTCGAACTTCCAATTCTTTTGCTGATAAAAATCTTCTGCGTTCACAACTTTTGCAAAACTATTTTTAATTTTTGCAGCGTCAAGCAAGCCATTTTCAACCATCCATTGATCGTTGAAGACTTTGCTCAGATACGCACGTCCATTATCTGGAAAGATCACAACAATTTTTGATGGTTTAGTTAACTTTTGAGCATACTTCAAAGCGCCGACCATAATCATTCCGCTGGATGGCCCAACGCAAAGGGCTTCTTCGCTGATCAAACGACGGGTCATTGAAAAAGCTTCTTGATCTGTCACCTGGACAAAACCATGCATCAAATCCAAATGCACATTGTCTGGAAGCATGTCTTCACCAACGCCCTCAACCTTGTAAGGCTTCGGTGGATCAATGACTTTTTTATGATAATAAAGATCATACAAAATACTTCCAATAGGATCGGCGCAAATAATTTGAGTTTTGCTTTTTTTCTCTTTCATAAACATGCCAATACCTGAAAGAGTTCCGCCAGTTCCAGCGCCCCCCACAATGGCATCGACATCGCCCTTCATTTGTTCCCAAATTTCAGGCCCAGTGGTGATCGCGTGAATTTTAGCATTGTCTGGATTATGGTATTGGTTTGCATAAAATGAATTCGGAGTATTTTCGGCAATTTTTCTAGACACGGACAAATAACTTCTTGGGTCTTCGGGCTCGACACCTGATGGGGTAATGACAACTTGGGCCCCATAGGCCCGCAAAATAGCACGTTTTTCTTCGCTGATTTTGTCGGGCATAATGAAAATGCATTTGTAACCTTTTAATGCAGACACAAAAGCAAGGCCCAGTCCCGTATTTCCAGAAGTGGCTTCGACAATTGTTCCACCGGGTTTTAATTCACCACGTTTTTCAGCCCCTTCAATCAAAGCCAAACCAAGACGATCTTTTACACTGCCACCAGGATTAAAATATTCAATTTTGGCGTAAAATTCATGGGGCGATTGATCCATCACTTTATTCAAACGAACAAGTGGCGTTTGACCGATCAGTTCTAGCAAATTTTGGGCTGTTTTTAGTGACATGTTATCTTCCGATCTCTTTTTCAGGTGCTTTGGGTAGGGTTTTTAGAACTTTTTCTGCCGATGCGCCCTCTAAAACAGTGCTCATTTGGACAAGATGATTCTTTGAATATGAAAATCCAAGCTTTTGGCTCAATTTTTTGACCAAAGATTGGTTTGGTACATCTTTCATAAGTTCATCCACTAAAACTTCTAAATCAGTTCTTTTAATTTCTTTTGTATCAACCATTTTCCCCTCGGTTTTCTGTGTAACTCGAGTCTTTCATTTCTTCAAGATTTAAGCAAATCAAGGAGCTGCATCAATAAAGGACCCAACAGAAGCAATAAAAACGCAGGGAATTGGAATAAAAGCAGGGGAATCATCGCTAAATACGGAAGATCAGTGATTTTATTTTGAATTTCGTTGTCACATGCAGAAAGTATCTCTTCTTCTAGGCTCTTTAAAATATGAAGAATAGAGGCCCCTGCCAAGCCCCGTTCAAGTAATCGAAGTAATTCTTTTCGATAAACTGAGTGCACTTGATTCAAAATGAGATGTGATGACTCTTTTTTTTCAATTGCAGACAACCAACACGCCACTTGGTGACTAAATTCATCATCAACAGACCTTAAATAGTTCAAAATACCACCCTTTAAGGACATTCCACGCTCGATTTGTCGGCGAACATGGTACAGAAGCTGCAACGGAGGCGCTAAGTTTTCCATTTTAAATCCTTCCCAATTTTAAACATTCCAAATAATCCAATCAAAAAAAGTGAAAATGAGATCAAAACAATTTCGAAATGGTCAAAAATCTTCAGCTGAAGCTGCAGAATGCAGACAAATGCGATGTAAATGATCGTCATAACAACGGATTGAATGCGCAGAGATCGCAAAACTTGTCCGGACCTACGTCGAAAGTGCAGCTCTGTTTTTATTTGTGATCTCATTTTGCGAATTTGTTCTGTTGTTTTTTGAGAAGTTTGAGCAACAAACAGCAATTCAAGATAAAATTTCTCAAAAAAATTGCTTCTTACCCCTCTTTTTTCCTTTTGTTGGAACAGATTTTGCCAGATCTCTTCGAAAATTTGCTTTTTGTTGTCTTGAATTGCAGAAATGGACTCTTTCATCGCATTTTGAAGTGAAAAACCACCTTCAAGATGCAAAATGCAAGCGTTCAAGTAGTCCAAAGTGGTCCACTGAAGCTCGTTTTCACGACGAATTTCTAAAAAAATGTCAAAACTCCAGACGAAAAACCAAATCACCACGCATGAAATCCAAATGAAGAGCGGTTCATCGTAGAAAAATAGCAAAATGAGGATCTGAAAAAATAAAAATGCAATCCGAGCACGCGGACATGTGAAGAAAAAAAATCCGACAGCCGATATAATGATAGAAAGAGTGGATGATAGGTTCATACAAAAAAAATGTATCAAAAATGATGCAAGTTAAATTTTTTGTTGACGTGGCAGTTCATAATGTGAAGACTATTGGTAAGAGATACGAAAAACAATAGTGCCAAGCGAACTTGGTGCTAAAATTAAACGCCCCAACAGGAGGAGCAACAATGGCTAAGAAGAAAGCTACAAAAAAAGCAGCAAAGAAAAAAACAACTAAGAAAAAAGCTACTAAAAAAAGATAGTTTTTTTGCCTGAACAAGGTATTTCAAGGGCTGGTGTGCAAACACTGGCCCTTTTCTTTTTGTGCTCGATCACTATTTTCAGGACGTTCATCTAAAAAAAATGGGGCCGAAGCCCCATAAAACGATACAAAATCTGAATTTTTAATTCATCGACGACTTAGAAGTAATAAATGACGCCCAAACCGCCTGACGGTAACAACATTGTCTTATTTAAAGATGTTAAAAGACTGAATTCGAAATAAAAGCCTGCGCCAGCCCAATCGCCATCCAACTGATAGTATTGCATCCCAGCTGATCCCACCAAAAAGTCCGACGTAAAGATTCCACTTTGTTTTGCTTTGTCATCAAGGACGGCATTTAAAACATAGGATTTATTGGTTAAGTTTCTTTCTGTTGAATTGAACCATCTTGCAAATCCGACGGAAAAGTACGGGGCAAAATATTCCGCCTCAAAGGATCGCTTCCACTGAAGCGAGAAAGATTTCACATCCGAGGCCACGGCAAAACCAATTCTTGCTGCATTTTCATCTTCAAGATTCAATTCCACTTGGGCTCCGTAAAGGCCCAAATCCCCGCCCAGGCCAAAGCCAACACCCACTTTGCGGTCTTTTCGCAACAACAGATTGTTTGAGTAGTCCATATTTGCATTTTGAACTGAGATTGTGCTTAAGCCATCCCCCATCGTTGAAGGTGCAGCTTCAACATGCATTGTTTCTATTTCTGCCCATGCCAAATGGGATGAAAGGATCAAAAGAACCAATCTTAATACGTGTTTCATCATGATCTCCTTTATAAAATGCGGGCTCTAACGCCCTCGTCTTGAAAAAACTTTTTAATGGCCGCAGAATCCAGAGGCTCAAGTCGAAATAAAAGTTTATGCAAAAGCTGATAACTGTCTTCTGCCTTTTTTGAACGCAAACCACCAGTTAAATAGGCCATATCATCGCTGATTTTCATCACATTATCCATCAGTTTAGCCACGTCTTTATTTTGCGTTGTCTTATCAAGCAGGGCCAAGGTTTTATTAAAGTTTGTCACTAGCCTATCCATTTGAGTGATCATGCTCGTCACCGAACCTTCATTTTTATTTACAATTTCAATAATTTTCCCAGCCAACCCGTAGCCTTGCGAAATCAACTGGTCAATTCGTGGCGGATCTTCGCCACGCACATAATCACCTGATTGAAATTCAGCAGAGTCCAGAGAACCCGCGCTGATTTCAAGAAACTTTTCCCCAATCACGCCAGCCAAGTTGATGAAAAACTTTGAATCTTTACGAAGACTGCGCCAGGCCTTTTCTTCCACAACAATGGTGACCTTTAATTTAACTTCTTCACCATTGGGACTTTTGTATTCCGGAGTAAAATTGATTTTTTTAACTTTACCGACCTTGATACCCATCACACGAACTGGTGAGCCCTCTTCAAGGCCACCGGCATAGTTGTACATCACATTCAATTCATGGGTTTTTGAAAAGAATGAAAACAAGCCCATCATGGATGCAAAGACAAAAACCAGAACTAAGCTAAAGATAGCCAATAATCCCACTTTTGTTTCAACCTTCATCATAAAACCTCACACAATATAGGAAAATGTTAATGACAGTATAAAATCAAGAACAATAATTGCAATCGAAGAAAAAACCACGCTTTGGGTTGTGGCTTCGCCAACCCCATCAGCCCCACTTCGTGACCTAAACCCAAAGTAACAACTTACTATCGGAATGACAGCGCCAAAAAAACCGGCCTTCACTAGGGCCATCACATAATCTTGAAAGCTAACAAAACGCCTCATGGCCCCAATAAACATGGCGGGTGGATATCCAAGATAAAGTTCACTGACACCCATGGCGCAAAGGATGCAAATCACATTGGCCATGGCCACAAGTAGAATTGTACCCAAAATAGATGCTATCAAACGTGGTCCAAGAAGGTATTCGACTGGTCGTATTCCCAACATCTTCAGGGCTTCGATTTGTTCTGTGATTTTCATGGTCGCGACTTCAGAGGCATAACCCGCCCCAATTCTTGAGGTCAAAAGCAGTGCTGTCACGACGGCGCCAAGTTCACGTAAAATAAGCAGGACAGCAAAACCTGGGACTAATGAATCATTTTGAATCACCATTTTCATATGGAATGAAGATTCAAGTATGGTGACAACCGAGGCAAAAGAAACGCAAAAAACAATAATCCAAAAGCTTTCGTTTGTTACAAAATACAATTGCTGAAAAGTCTCTTTAGGGCGCAACTTCATTTAGTAGCCCCTCGCAATTTGCATCAGTATTTCTGAAAACCAGCTGGTCACCAAATCGGTAAATACAATGACAATCATTGTTGTCACAGAAGTTGAAACAACGGCGCGGCCAACACCACGGGCGCCACCGGAAGCATTGAATCCTTTGTAGGTGCAAATTGTAGCCAGCACCAAGGCAAAACAAAAACTTTTCAAAAGCCCACTGATGGCAGAGGGAAATGTTAAAATTGTTGGAATATGTCTGAAGTATTCATCAAAGTTAACACCGGCAAAGAGGGACCCCATCAAAGCCCCGCCCCCGATGGACATTGTCAATCCGATGGTAAAAAGAAAAAAAGCTGAAATCACAATGCCAATAAATCGAGGCAAAATCAGTTCGCGAATGGGGTCAGTTCCAAGGCAGCGAAGGGCATCGATTTGTTCTGTCACGCGCATTGTGCCCAATTCAGCAGATGTGTAGGCGCCAATTTTTCCGCTCAACATAAAGCCAATCAAAAGAGGACCTACTTCGCGAAATGTTCCACTGGTCGACAATCCACCAAGATATCCCAGGGCTCCGAATTCTTTCATTTGAACTGTGAATTGAACGGCCATAATCGCACCAACAAAAAACCCAGCCATGGTCGTTGTTGGAAGACTTTGCATTGAAACATTCCAAATTTGTTCAAAAATAAGTTCAGATCGGCAGGGTCGATAAATTAGTGTTCTTAAGATATGCCTTAAAAACATGATTTCATTTCCCAGTTCATCGATCCAAGCTTTAATGATCATTTAAGCGGACTCCATGACTTCAGAAAGAAAGTCCACAACCAAGGGAACCTTTGATTTTTTAATTTCGGCAACTGTTCCCTGTTCAACGATTTCACCTTTGTCTAAAACAACAATTCGATCAGCAATGGCCAAGGCACAGCCCATATCGTGGCTGACGACAATCGATGTTGTCTTCAAATGTCTGGAAAGTTTTTGAATTAAATCGTTAATGGCCATTGTTGTTTGCGGGTCCAAACCCGTTGTTG
>DGYJ01000091.1:2631-16300 GCA_002396665.1 Bdellovibrionaceae bacterium UBA5009 | reverse complement strand
GGGTCCAAACCCGTTGTTGGTTCGTCGAAAAGTAGAATTTCTGGCTCAAGAATGATTGTTCTGGCAAGACTAACTCGCTTTTGCATTCCATAGGAAATTTCAGACGGAAAAAGGGATTCAATATCTTTCAAATTAACTAAGGCCAAGGCCTTTTTCACTTTTTCTTTGATAACTTCTTCGCTGTCTTTGGTGTGGTTGCGAAGCCCATAGGATACATTTTGGTATATTGTTAAAGAGTCAAAAAGAGCTGGCTGCTGAAAAACCATTCCGCACTTTTGTCGCACTGGAAAATATTCGTCCTCGGACAATTTAGACACTTCAAGTCCGTCGATCCAAATTTCGCCCTCATCAGGCTGTAGCAAACCCACAGTATTTTTTAAAAGGACAGACTTTCCAGTGCCTGATGTGCCAAGAATAAATAGGATCTCGCCTTTTTCTATTTTTAAAGAAAGGCCTTTGATGACAGTTTTAGATCCGAATCGTTTCACCAAATTTTTATACTCAATCATTCAGTCGCTATGATATGAATTGGGACAAAGCGAGGTCAATCAAATGATGAAATTATCTAATGTTTTGGTGCTCATTGTGTTTGCAGTTTCTTTTTCTGCCTCGGCGAAAACGAAAAAAACAAATCCAAGCAATAAAAAAGCGGTAGAGGCAACTAAGTCCACTAAAAACGAAGTCGTGAACTGTTCTGAAATTGAAAAACCCTTTGTCTATGTCCCCAAACAACAGGCCCGATTGATTGTCGACCCCCGGCAAGAAGTGATTTTTGATGGAGGCGATCAAACTCCGCGAATTTTGATGATTGATTCTGTGGGAACAAAAGATCGTCCAAGATTAAACGTAATGACAGGTCTACAAGTTTTAGAAAATGGGAATATGAAAAGCTATCCCCACCGTGTTTCCATCAAAATGCCCAATGAAGAACGTGGAATGGCGCCAAAAACTGTCCAAGTTGTTTTTGCCCCCACGGATAAGGATAAAAAAATCGCTGTGGCCGTGCAAATTGAGTACTTAAAAATGGATGAAAAGAATTGCCATGCCGCTGCGGTGACAGATTTTAAGCCTTAAATTTTGACATAATGACCAAGCCAATCTGTGGCTTTTAAAATCCCTTGGGTTTTCAGCCCATCCTTGGCTTTAACAATGTACATGTTGGAGCCTGGACATTTTATTTAAAGATCATGAATACGCTTAAGAATTTCGAGGACTAGCAAAACTAGACCCGAAATAATCTTAAGAATTTTAGCAAACTTCCGAAATAACCAATATCTCGTTGGTTTTTCCGCCATTTGGACCTCCATTTTTAAACGGAGACTTCAAAGGCCCTTTATGCAGAGTTGGCTTGGTCAATTCTGCATTTTGCATTTTTGAGACCAAAAAAAATCCCTCGATTATCGAGGGATTTTAAGTTTACTTATTATTTTAAAGCTTTAAATATTACGAACTGTGAGCCCACTGGGCACATGCTTGTTTTAGTAGTAGCCAACAAGTGAAAGTGTATTGATTGAATCAATAGATGATCCAATTTTTGTTCCTAAGCGAAGGCCGATTTGGTTTTCAAAATTCACACCGAATTGGGCACCAAAAAAATCTGCAACATTTGCCGCTTGATAAAAATTCGCGGAAATCATACCCGCTTGGACAGCCGCAGTGAATTCAACATTTGAAATTTTATACCGAATCGGAGTCAGCCCTGCATAGGCACTCAACACCAACAAATTGCTTCGAGACTCAACCATTGAATTAGAGTAGAAGTAATCGCCATTGTCTAAATTTTGGTATAAGGATTTAATTTGTGCGAAGCCGCCTCCAAATGAAACCAATGAATTCATTTGATAGGATAAATCTAAATCAAGTCCACGACCGGTCTCCATTGACCCTGTATTGGGAGCGCGATACGTCCCCGTGTAATTTGAATAACCCAAAGCAAATGACCAATCCTTAGCACTCAAATCAAATTCATCGGCTGTAGCGATATTCGAGTTGGCTCTTATCGAAGAGATTTCTGCTTTAGCAGAAAATGCGATTGATAATAATAAAACAAATAAAATAGAAATATTTTTCATTTTTCACCTCGGCTTTATTTTCGCTAAAAAAATTTCGTTTGCAACTTTTTGAAAATACACGATCAGCAAACTAGACCCTTAAATATTCAAACCCCTAATAAAATTCTGCACCTGTTGATCGGGATGTTTTTTGGTTTCAGACGGTGACCCAGTCACAATCACCTGTTCGCTGGAAACAAAAACAATTCTGTCGGCCAATTGATAGGCGCGGTTCATATCATTTGTGGTCACAACGATGGTGGATGAGTGCTCGTTTTTCATTTGCAAAATCAGGTCGGCAATTTTTCTTGAAGTGATGGGGTCTAAGCCTGCGGTTGGATCGTCATAAAATAAAATTTCTGGCTCTAAAGCTAATGCTCTGGCGATGCCAAGGCGCTTCTGCATCCCGCCGCTAATTTCCGACGGAAATAAACTTTCGGCATGGCCCAGGCCCACATCAACAAGTCCTTTTTTGACTTTGTTAGAAATTTCTTCTTCGGTAAAACCCGAAGCCTCGCGCAACGGAAAGGCAATGTTTTCTGAATTGTTCATGGAATCAAAAAGTGCATTTTTTTGAAACAACATTCCCATGGATTTAAGCTGCTTAAAACGCTCGGCGTCGTTCATTGATTTCCAGTTTTTCCCATGAATTTCAACAACTCCCGATGTCGGATCAATGAGTCCTGCTAATAATTTAAGCAATGATGTTTTACCCTGACCGCTGGGACCAATGAGCACCAAACTTTCATTTTCAAAAACCTGCAGATTAAGATTTTGAAACAAAGGCTTTCGGCCAAAATCCAATGAAACATTCTTAAATTCCATGATCACGGATTTTTGACCTGTGGCTTCAGGCTGAAAGCCTTGGGAATTGGACTTTGAAGGTGATGTGTTCTTTTCGAAATTCAATTTTTCCTCTCGATAGAAGCCTTGACTCGCCTCACTCGGACTTGTCTGTCTACTCGATTTAAGATTGAATAACAAAGTTCATCAATCAAAAAATTCAGAAAGAGGTCTGATTATGTCTCATCAAAGAAAAAAAATTGCTGTTATTGGCGCAGGGTTTGTTGGCTCGACTGCTGCTCACTGGGCTGCTCAAAAAGAATTGGGCGATGTTGTTATCCTAGATATCAACGAAGGCGCAGCGAAGGGAAAAGCACTCGATTTATTTGAATCATCACCGGTTGAACAGTTTGATTCGCGCGTCACTGGAACTTCGGATTATAAAGATATCGCAGGCGCTGACATTGTTATCTTAACTGCTGGTATGCCTCGTAAGCCAGGCATGAGCCGCGATGACCTTTTGGCCATCAATGCAAAAATCGTTAAAACTTGCTCTGAAGGAATCAAACAATATGCTCCAAATTCAACTGTTATCGTTGTTTCTAATCCTTTGGATGCCATGGCCTATGTTTGCAAACAAGTGACTGGTTTCCCACGCGAAAGAGTCATCGGCATGGCCGGAGTGCTTGACGGAGCCCGCTTTCGCTCTTTCATCGCCGAAGCTTGCAACGTCAGTGTAAAAGATGTTCAGGCTTTCACATTGGGAGGACACGGAGACACAATGGTTCCAATGCCAAGACATTGTTCAGTTGGTGGAGTGCCTTTGACTGAAATGTTGCCCCAGGCAAAAATTGATGAGCTTGTTCTTCGAGCCGTCAATGGCGGTGCTGAAATCGTAAAACTTCTTCAAACTGGCTCTGCATATTATGCTCCGTCGGCCTCTGCTGTTCAAATGGCCGAAGCTATTTTGAAAGATCAAAAAAGAATTTTGCCTTGTGCTGTTGAGCTCAATGGCGAGTACGGCATGAAAGGTCTTTTCATCGGAGTACTTTGCAAGCTTGGCGGAAAAGGAATGGAAGAAGTTGTTGAATTAAAATTGAACGATACAGAGCGCGCAGGTCTTGAAAAATCTGGAAAAGCCGTGCGTGAGTTAGTCGATGCACTAGGAAAGTTGAGCTACTAAGATGAATATACATGAGTTTCAAGCCAAAGAGATTTTAAGAAAATTTGGTGTGGCCACATTAAAAGGTCAGGTTGCAAACACGGCTGCAGAAGCAAAAGCTGCTGCTCAACAAATCGGTGGGGCTCTTTGGGTTGTGAAAGCTCAAATTCATGCTGGTGGCCGCGGTAAAGGTGGCGGAGTAAAAATCGCAAAATCCTTAGACGAAGTTCAAACCTTGGCAGATAAAATTTTGGGAATGACTTTGGTGACCCACCAAACGGGTCCCGAGGGGAAAAAAGTTCACCGCGTTTTTATCGAGCAAGGCTGTAATATCGAAAAAGAATATTACGTTGCTTGCCTTGTGGACCGTGCCACTGGTCGCGTGGCCATGATGGCTTCTTCCGAGGGCGGAATGGACATTGAAGAAGTTGCAGCCCATAAGCCAGAGGCCATTGTCAAAGTCGATATTGATCCAACAGTTGGCTTGGCGGCATTTCAAGCTCGTCAATTGGCGTTTAAAATTGGAATAAAACCCGAACTTGTAAACAAGGCGACAAAATTCTTTGTCGGACTTTACAATGCTTTCATTGCAACTGATTGTTCAATTGCTGAAATCAACCCCTTGGTTGTCACTAAAGAGGGCGACATCTTGGCATTGGATGCAAAGATGAATTTCGATTCAAACGCTCTTTACCGTCATCCAGAAGTTGTGGAACTTCGCGATTTAAACGAAGAAGAACCCACTGAAATTGAAGCCTCTAAATACGATCTTGCCTTCATTAAATTGGATGGAACCATTGGTTGCCTAGTGAATGGAGCCGGCTTGGCGATGTCCACTTTGGATATTATTAAATTGCATGGTGGAAGCCCTGCCAACTTTTTGGATGTGGGTGGCGGAGCCAACAAAGAAAAAGTCACTGCAGCCTTTAAAATCATTCTTAAAGATCCCAATGTTAAAGCCATCATGGTGAATATCTTTGGCGGTATCATGAAGTGTGACGTGATCGCTGATGGTGTGATTGCGGCTTCTAAAGAAGTGGGTTTAAAAGTTCCTTTGATCGTGCGCCTTGAGGGCACAAATGTTGAACTTGGTAAAAAAATGTTGAAAGAGAGTGGCCTCAACATCACTCCTGCTGAAAACTTAACAGACGCTGCGAAAAAAGCCGTAGCGGCGGCGAAAGGTTAATACGATGTCGATCTTAATTAATAAAGACACTAAAGTAATTTGTCAGGGTTTCACTGGCGCCCAAGGGACTTTCCATTCAGAACAATGTGCTGCCTATGGAACAAAAATGGTCGGCGGGGTCACCCCAGGTAAAGGCGGAACAAAGCATATCAACTTGCCGGTTTTCAACACAGTTGAAGAAGCAAAAGCAGCCACAGGCTGCAATGTTTCTATGATTTTTGTGCCACCACCATTTGCAGCGGACTCGATCATGGAAGCTGTGGATGCGGATTTAGATCTTGTGATTTGCATCACCGAAGGAATTCCTGTTTTGGACATGGTGAAAGTGAAAAACTTCATGAAGGGTCGTAAAACCCGATTGATTGGTCCAAACTGCCCAGGTGTTATCACGCCGGGTGAATGTAAAATTGGAATCATGCCAGGTCATATCCATAAACCAGGCCGTGTTGGCGTTCTTTCTCGCTCTGGAACTTTAACCTACGAAGCTGTTCATCAGTTAACTCAGTTAGGTATTGGTCAATCGACTTGTGTTGGTATCGGCGGAGACCCAGTGAATGGGACTAACTTTATTGATGTGCTTAAAATGTTCAATGCAGATCCAAACACTGATGCGGTCATCATGATCGGTGAAATCGGCGGATCGGCAGAGGAAGAGGCAGCGGCCTACATTAAAAAAGAATTTAAAAAACCAGTGGCTTCGTTTATTGCGGGGGCTTCTGCTCCGGCTGGTAAACGTATGGGTCATGCAGGGGCGATTATTAGCGGCGGAAAAGGCACTGCTGAAGCCAAATTTGAGGCTTTAGAAAATGCTGGTTGCAAAATTGTTCGAAGTCCTGCAGATCTAGGTACAACTTTAAAGTCACTACTAAAATAAAACCCCAGGGTTTTAGAATATTCAAAGGAGTATAAAATGGGAATCGAACAAACATTTTCTATTATTAAACCAAATGCGATGAAAAAAAATTGCATTGGCGACATCGTCAGCATGTTTGAAGCCAACGGCCTAAAAATTGCCGCTGCAAAAATCACAGTGATTAGCAAAGCTAAATGCGAAGAATTCTATGCTGAACACAAAGCAAGACCTTTCTTTGGTGAGCTTGTTAGCTTCATGACTTCTGGCCCTGTGATGTTGATGTGTCTTCAAGGTGAAAACGCAGTTTTAAAAAACCGCGAAATCATGGGTGCAACTGATCCAAAAAAAGCTGCTCCAGGCACAATTCGTTTCAAATTTGGCGATAGCATGGGCGAAAACGCTGCCCACGGTTCTGACAGCTTGGCTTCAGCTGCCCGTGAATTAGCGATCTTTTTTGAACCACACGAAATTTGCAATAAATAGCCTTTATTAAGGACCATCACTTGCCTGAAATTGGACAAAAAATTGAGCTTAAAATCGATAGTTTGTCCATTGGCGGTGATGGTGTTGGCCGCTTTGAAGGCCAAGTTATCTTTGTCCCTGAATCTGCTCCGCAAGACCTGCTTGAAGTCGAAATTACCGAATCCCATAAAAATTTTAACCGAGCGCGAATTCATAAAATTATTTCGCCCTCCCCATTTCGCAGAGATCCCCCTTGCATGTACGCAAAGGACTGTGGCGGATGCAGCTGGCAGCATATCACCGAGGACGAACAACTTCGTCAAAAAGAGCAGCTGATAGTTACCACGTTAAAAAAGTTCTTAAAAGTAGATCAAATTCCATTTCAAGAAATGATCCCTAGTCCACATCCATTCAGGTATAGAAATCGCATCCAACCCCATTACCAAAACACTCAGATCGGCTTTTACAAAAAAAGAAGTCATGATCTGGTCCCCATCGACGATTGCTTGATCACCGAAGAACCCGTGACAAAGCTTTGGTCTGAAATTCAGAAAAAATTATCCACAGTGAAAAGAAAAGTGGGGCAAATCGAGGCCTCCATTGACGAAAACTTAAAAGGCTCTTGGCGTTTTATTGAAAAAGCAGATGAAAGCGTTGGATTTTCCCAAGTGAACCGTTTTTTGAATACTCAACTTGTGGAAAAGGTCGTGCAAATCTCTAAAACCAAGCCCATCACAGGCAAAATTATTGATTTGTATGCGGGCTCGGGAAATTTTACCTTTCCACTTTCTGATGCAAATAAAAAAAATCAAGTTGTTGGGGTCGAGCTGAGCCCTACGCTGGCCTTGAAGTTCCGTGAAAAAACTTTGCAAAGAAATCTTTCACCGAAATTTATAGAAGTTTATAATTCTGATGTCGAAAAATTTTTGCAGCGTTTTGAAATCAACCCGGCTGACTTTGTACTTTTAGACCCCCCAAGAATTGGAACTACACCCCTTGTGATGCGCTCTTTGGCACAGTCCGGGGCAGCACACATCGTCTACGTCAGCTGCCACCCAACCACACTGGCCAGGGATTTAGAGATATTCATGACCGAGTCAAAAAAAAGTGGCCACCATTATAAAATTGAACAAGTTCTTGGTTTCGATCTTTTCCCACAAACTGATCATGTTGAAACCCTCGTTGAACTCAGGATTGACTCTTTCTAGGTCAGTGATAACGTTAATTTATGAAAATCCTCGTTTTAGTTTCAATGCTTTTTTTGGCGTCTTGCGCGTCCAGTCCTGAAAAGGCGGACAAAGCCTCTTTGCATATGAAAATTGGAATTTCATTCTTTGAAAACTCAAATTATCCAAAAGCCTTATCTGAATTTTTAATTGCTGAAGAACTTGATCCCGAAAACGCATTAGTCCAAAACAATTTGGGTCTAACATATTTTATGCGCGAACGTTTTGAGCTTTCAGAAAAGCATTTTAAAAAAGCAATTTCACTTTCCCCAGCCTTCACAGAAGCGCGAAATAACTACGCTCGGCTTTTGATTGAAATCGGAAAATACAAACAGGCCGAAGAAGAGCTCAATAAAGTTTTAAATGATTTGACCTACGGTGGTCTTGAAAAGGCCTACATCAATTTGGGCCTTAGCAACTTTAAACAAAAAAAATACCCAAAAGCTGTCGAGGCTTTTTTAAAAGCTATTGATCAACAACAAGATAGCTGCCTGGCCAATACATATTATGGGCGATCAATTTTAGAAATGGGTGAATACCAAAGATCACTTGTGGCTTTGAATCGTGCGGTCAGCTTTTGTCAAAAAATTCTTTATGATGAGCCCCATTACTACAGTGCTTTGGCCTACTACAGACTGGGCGAAAAAGAAAAGTCTGAAGCTCGGTTTAACGAACTTATAAAAATGTACCCCAATGGGGCCTACCAAGAAAAAGCCAAAGCGATGTTGGACCTTATTCGAAAGGGTGTTGAATGAAAAAAACTGGTGAACTCTTAAAAAAAACACGCGAAGAAAAAGGTCTTTCGATTCATGAAATCGGTTTATCGCTTAAAATCAATAGTAAGATTTTAAAATCCATCGAAGAAGGTGACATAAGCCATTTGCCCGCAAAAACCTTTTTAAGGGGCTTTGTTCAAAGCTATGCTCAGTATTTAAAGTTAAATCCTCAAGAAGTATTGAAATTATTTTCTGAAGAAATGGGTAGCACTCGACCAGAAATTCAGCTTGAATCTACAGATACAGAAACTAAATCGTCTACTGGACATGCTGCCCCTGTAGAAAATAAATTTGAAAATTTAACAAAGCCATCCACTGAAAAAGCGAAGTACGAAAAAAAAGAAAAGTACAGTCAGCCAGACACTAAATATAAAAATGGTATGGTCATGGGAATTGTGGCCTTGCTTTTAGGTTTTATTTTATTAACTAAAAAAATTGTTGATCGTTATCAAAAAGAAGCGGATGTGGCCACGACGGCTCAAGGTGTCGTCAAAGAACCTTTACCCCAATCCGATGCAACAACGACTTCTTCTGAACCAATCCAAAGTGACGTTACAATTCCTGCTTCCACTGGTCCTGTGCATGGGCCCGAACAAAATCCAGCTGTGACAACGACAACCATTGCTTCAAATTTGAAGGACACTGCAAAACAGTCATCAGCTCTGTCATCTAATAGTAGCTCTACAGTCACTTCTTCTGGCAATAGCAACTCAACGAAAATGACCAAAGTAGATGCAGTTGTTAAACCAACAGCAACAACCACCTCCAATCAGACCACCACAACAACTTTGCCGTCAAAAACACCCACTGAAACGGCAAAAAATGAGAACCTGCCAGTTGTAAAAGAAAAAAATATCGAACTGATCATCGAAGCCATGGACAATGTTGATATTGAGCTTCAGACAGCCCAAGGCAAAACTGAAAAAATAAAATTGGGTGCTGAGCAAATTCATCGATTCAAGACAAAGTCAGGGCTTAAGGTAAATATTAGCAATGGTGGCGCAGTAAATATTATTGTGAATGGCAAAGACGCTGGCGTCCCTGGTGTCCTTGGTCAGCCTATTAAATTAACTTATTAACGAGATTCATGATTTATAAAAAAGTTGATCTCTCTTATCCTGCCCATGTTTTTTTATTTTTGATTGTTGTCTTATTCATGAAATTTTTTATTTCATTGGCCATACCCTTATTTCCTGATGAAGCTTACTACTGGGTTTGGTCTTTATTCCCACAACTCAGTTACTATGATCATCCGCCATTTGTCTCTTGGCTTCTTGGTTTAGGGCCTGTTGATTTTTTTGCCAAGGAAGCCGTAAGGTGGCCCGCCATTGCGTTTGGACACCTTACATTGGTTGCATGGTTTTTTATATTTAAAGAGCTTGGCCAAATTAAAAAGTATCCTCTGTGGCTTTTGTTAGTGCTCACAAGTCCGCTTCTAGGCCTTGGAAGTTTAATTATCACACCAGATCTTCCGCTTTTAGTTTTCTGGAGTTCATCAATTTTATTTTTTATTCGACTTCTCAAGTACGAGAAAATTCTTGATGCCTTCTTTTTAGGAATTTCATTGGGACTTGGCTTTGTCGCGAAGTACATGATCGCGCTATTTATCCCCCTGGCCCTTTTATACCTACTCATAAATAAAAAATGGAATCGTCGATATTTTTTATTCTTTGCTATCGTCACATTTTCATCAATGGTCGCAGCCTTCCCAGTTTTGTTTTGGAATTATCAGAATGATTTCGTGTCTTTTCGATTCCAACTGGGGCATGGACTTAAAGATGAGTCCTGGGATTGGCGATGGCCACTGGATTACTTGGGCGGGCAACTGGTTTTAATTATTCCGCTTTTTTCATTGGCTTTGTTTAAAAAGAAATCTTTAGAAGATAATTTACTGAAGGTCATGTTTTGGGGCCCTTTGGTATTCTTTTTTCTAACAAGCTTTAAAGCCCATGTTGAACTGAATTGGCCAATCATGTCTTTGCTTAGTTTTTTTGCCGTAGTCGCTATGCTCGAGCTTTCAAAAAATAGAATAAAACTTTTCGTATTTGGTTGGGGTCTTTTTTACCTTGTTATTTTCATGCAGCTAGCATTAGGTTCAAATTTATTATTGCACGAAAAAATTCAAGAGCCCTTTCTTTACAAAAAATGGGCCCAAGAACTTCCGCAAAAATACCAGCCCTTTTATGCCATCAACTACCAAATTGCATCGACCTTTTGGTTTTATACAGGAAAACCTGTTTTTAAACTTTCACAAGCCAGTCGTTATGATTTTTTTGAAACTTTTCAAGAGTCAAAGCCAACCGAAAATATCATCTATGTTTTGAAACAAAATCATCATGATTGGCCTGATTGGTTAAGTTACAAATGGAAAGCCGAGGAAGTTGAAAAGCTACCTCTTCGTTATGAAGTCGATCGGGTTGAAAAATTATGAGACTTATTATTTCTTTATCCGCCCTCTTAATAATGTATTTTGCCTACGGGTTTTATATTTCGCAGACAGAAATCAATGTCATTCCCATCAAATTAAAACGAAATGAATCCAATATTTTTTATGACTACAAGGGCATCATCAATGTGCACTCTGAAAGCAGTCTGGGATCGGGATCCTATTCTCAAATTGTGACTGCTGCGCAAAGTGCAGGCCTTGATTTTATCATTTTAACTGATCTAAATTTGTTTCAAATTCCTTATCAATTCGAAGGCTATCAAGGGACAACTTTGGCCCTTGCAGGTGGCAAATACAGTTATCTAGATTCACGCTTAATCTATTATTCTAAAGATAAAAAAATTCTTGGCGACAACCTTGGTGAAGCACAAACTCGGCTCTCTGATCTTTTGTCACAAAAAAGCGAAAATCGAAAAGATGATTTGGTCACTTTGGCCCACCCATTTAAGTCTGGCTATTCATGGTCAGGTGAAATTCCATCAGGACTTGATGGACTCGAGATTATCAATCTGAAAAGTTCTGCTCAAAGAGCTTGGGATATATCGAAAACATCGGTGATCTGGAGCCTGTTCACTTATCCATTCAATCCACAGCTTTCTTTTATTCGACTTTTCCAAGAACCCACCGAAGAAATTTCTTTATTTGATCAGACCTCAGAGACAAAAAAGATTTCTTTATTTGCTGGGGCCGAAGCCTCGGCCCGTGCAGTACCTTGGGATAATTTTTTAATTCGCTTTCCAAGTTATCAAAAAAGTTTTGAATTATTTTCGAATCACATTCTTTTACGATCTGAACTGACCGGACAGTATCAAAATGACCGTCAAAAAGTTTTTTCTGCTCTTAAAGAAGGTCATTTTTATTTGGGTTTTGATTTGCTGGGGGACCCGAAGGGTTTTTCTGCAATTCTTGAAAAAGGACATCAAACTTTTTTAATGGGTTCAAAGGTCAAATATGAAAAAGGACTCGTTCTTAAAGCAGAAATTCCAACAGCACCATCTGATTTTTACGAAATTGTCGTTTATAGAAATGGTATGCGCTACGCCACCACAAATAGTTCAGTATTAAATTTACAAATCAATGAGCCCGGAACCTATCGTCTGCAAGTGAGGGTTAGCCTTCAATTGCCCCTTCCCGATGGCAAAAAATGGCTGACATGGATTTATACTAATCCTTTTTATATCGAATAATTAATCCCTCAACCGGATGAATTTGACAACTGAGCCTCTCACAATCAGAAAATCCTCTTTCTTCCGCGAACTCTTTTTCAATTTCATTTTTTTCATTTAAAAGTGACTCTTTATTTTCAACAAAAACACGGCAAGTCCCACAGCTTCCCATGCCGCCGCAGCTGTGATTGATCTCAATTTTATGGGCCAACAAATTCTCGAGTAAAGTCAGGTTTTGACTCGCCTTGACAACGATTCCCTCGGGTAGAATTTGCAAATTCACTTTTTTATTCATCCTTTAGTTGAAACACTGAAAGCCTTTATGTATCAATGATTTTATGAGATTCATCGCATTTGACTTAGAAACCACAGGCACTGTTCCAGGCGTTGACCAAATTGTCGAAATCGGTGCTGTCCGCATCGTTGATGGACAGGTAGATGCTGTCTTTTCGACCCTAGTTAACCCTTTAAAATCGATTCCACCAGGGGCTTCGGCTGTTAACGGTATCACCGATGACATGGTTCTTGGTAAACCATTGATCCAAGATTTACTTCCCTCGTTTGCAGAATTTTGCGCTGACGACATCATGGTCGCCCATAACGCTCCATTTGATGCTCAGTTTTTAACTAGTGATATTAAAAAACATGAAACTCCTGCCCCGCGCGGAGTGATTATAGATACCCTACCCTTAGCGCGAAAAGTTTTTCCTGGTCTTCCAAATTACAAATTAGGAACCCTGGTTCAACATTTAAAAATTCCAAGCGCAGGCTTCCATAGAGCCGAAGAAGATTCTACCTACTGTGGAAAACTTTTTTTAGAAATGATTAAAAGAATTTCTATCGGTGGAAAAGCTCCTGCTATCGAAAATCTAGTGGCCCTGACTGGGAAACCAGAATCTCGATTTCCACAAATTATTCGACAACCAAAACAATTAGATTTTTTAAGCGGCCTTTAGTTTTTTCTAAAGGCTTTGTGAGCCAAAGGATATCTTCGTCCTCGTCCAAATGAATGGCTTGAAACCTTTAAAATCGGCGCAGACTGCCATCTTTTAAATTCAGTTGAAATTACTTTTTGTAAAAGCCAACGATCAGTTTCAGTTTTGGCTGGCTTACTCTGTTCGACAATATTTTGAACAGCCTGATCTAATTTGTCATAACTTGGAAGACTGTCTTGATCTTTTTGATTTGGTCGTAACTCTGCCGTAGGGGCTCGTGTGATGATCTCGTTTGGAATCAGTTCATGCTCTTGATTATAATGTTTCGCAAGTTCATAAACTTGGCGCTTTAATAAATCTCCAATGGGCGCTAAGCCACCACACATATCTCCATATAATGTTGAATATCCAGTCGCATATTCACTTTTATTACCTGTTGTTAAGAGCAGGGATTGGGTCATATTTGAATAGGCCATTAAGTAAAGACCGCGCAGTCGGCTTTGTAAATTTTCATGCGTAGTCGAAAGGACTTCTGCTTCGAAATCTAAATTTTGTGAAAGTGTTTTTAAAACTTCTTCATATGCAGATGTAATTTGGGTTTCTGAAAAATCAATTTGCAAATC
>DGYJ01000091.1:0-2491 GCA_002396665.1 Bdellovibrionaceae bacterium UBA5009 | reverse complement strand
ATTTGCAAATTTTTAGCTAATTGTTTGGCTAAATCTAAACTTTTTTCACTCGAAAATGGTCCTGGCAAAGCAAATGATTTTACATTTTGCGGCCCAAGAGCATCTACGGCCAAGGCAGCGACAACGGCAGAATCAATTCCCCCGCTTAGACCAAGATGGATTTTTTGAAGGCCAGACTTAAAGCAAAAATCTTGAATTCCAAGAACAAGTGCTCGACGTAAACTTTCTGCTCCCTGAACAGGGCGGGCCTCGGCCCAACTTTCTTTTGTTTTTAAATCATAAACATTCAAGTCTTCTTCAAAGGACTGACAGGTTAGAAGCTTTTTGCCTTTTGGATCCACAACAAAACTTGCTCCGTCAAAAATAATTTCATCTTGAGCTCCAACCAAATTCACATACATAATTGGTGCTTTAAAATGTTGAGCCGTTTTAACAGTCACGTGGTCACGAAGTTTTTGTTTTCCCAAAAAGAAGGGGCTTGCGCTCAAATTGATAACCAAGTCGATTTTCTTTTTTGGAATGGATTCAAAAGGATTTGATTTGTAAGGGGATTTTTTACTTTTTTCTTCGGGCCACGACCAGATATCTTCACAAATCGTTAGAAAAAATTTATGCCCTTTCCATTGAAAGTAGTTATCTTTCAATTGGCCGGCTTCGATAAACCGTGCTTCATCAAAAACATCTCCGGTTGGAAGCAACTGCTTGTAGAAAAATTTTGGTTTTTTTCCTTTTTCAATAAATGCAGCGGCATTAAAATACGGCCTTCCGCGAAGGGCTTTGTTTTCTTTCATTAATCCAACAATAACAGCCATGTCTTTTGGAATAATTTTTTGTATTCGCGAAATATATTTTTCTTGCTCACGCACAACTTCATGTCGTTCTAAAAGATCAAAGGGATGATAACCAAACAATGCACATTCTGGAAAAACAACCATTGATGCTTTCCTATCGGCAGCTTGTTTAATTTTATTTTTTATTTTTTCGAAATTAGTTTGAAAATCTCCCAGAGTCGAATTGATCTGGGCTATGGCTATGCGCATTTCTTCCTCGTTGTGAAAGCCCGAACTAGTTGGTCAAATCTGACAGTGGTTGACGGTTTGAAAAACCATCTTGGTAACCATGCCAGTGGACGATTTCAGTTTCAGGATATTTCCAACAATAATAACCGAAACCGCTATCAAAATCAGCGAGCCAAAGTCCTTTGGGCACTGCGCCTAACTTTTCAAGCTTGGATTGCCACTTTTCAACAACAAGGGCGATCTCTGTTTCGATTTCGAGAGCTTTGTCGCTTTTTTGATTTGGTAAGGCATCCAAGTGTTTTTGTCTTTTTTTAACAAAAATGGCGCTTTCTTCTGTCAGACGAAAGATCAAAGGCAAGAGCTTTTGAGCTTCATCAAGTGAGAACTTTTTCCGTCTGCGAATTTCAACAATATTTTCCACGAATTGGTTTATTCAACATGTCAGACGCTTATTCAACAAATTTCGTCACCCTTGAAAAACGAACTCGGAACACTGTAGTTTTTTTAGGACTCACAGCGAGTCATTTCTCCCAGCCTTTTGAAATTTGTAAGGCCTGGCCGCCTAGTAAAATAACTAGCAAAATTATTATGCAGATCATGAAAAAAATTCTAAAGTAATTTCCAAATGACATCGCCTTTTCTTCTTTTTCGACCTTAGGCTTTTCCACTTGGGGCTTGATTATAATTTTTCTGTTTTGCTTCTGAACTGTGCCTTCCGAAGCTATGACTCTTGGAGCCCCCTTGGGTTCAGCCTTGAGCTTTTCTTTCTCTTTTTCAGACATATTTCCCATGTCCAAAATGGCTCGTTTATTTGTACTTTGATTGCTTGCAATTGTGCGAATTTTAAAGAAGCGACTTGAACCCGTTCCCTCATTCAGACTAATGACGACTGATTTGTCATTGGCCCCAGCGGCTCCGTCAGCTCCTTGGTTGGATCTTCTTGGGTTAAAACTACTACGGCCTCTTCCGCTGCGGCTAGAGGACCCCGCATAGGTCCCTGCGCCTGCCTGACCGCTATCAGAGCCCGAACCCTTTCCATTAACATTGCCATTTCCGTCCTTACCGCCATTACTTCCAGGCCCACCACTGCCGTTCGCCCCACCGCCACGGCCGTTACCACCAGGTCCGCCCGTCGTTGCAGCCCGACGAAAATAGTCCGGATCCCCGTTCGCATTGGCAACCGCACGCTCCCAGTCTGGCGAACAAGAGTTGTCTTGCAAATTTGATTGGCCACTATTCAACGAAGGAAGTTCTCCTGTTGCCAGCAAGCAATCCACATAATTACCCATATAATCTTTGATAAAAATTTGAACGGGCTTAAAAAACTGCAGCATCAAACCCATGACAAGTACGATGGAAATAATCAGCAGTAGAATGTATTCGACAAGGGCCTGCCCAGATTGATTTGAGCGATTTCCTAGTCCTGATAACCTTTGATTTTTCATTCCCTTTAAAAGCCTTTTCTGAGACAA
>DGYJ01000070.1:66149-71785 GCA_002396665.1 Bdellovibrionaceae bacterium UBA5009 | reverse complement strand
GGTTGGAAACTTTAAAATTTTTCTTTCTGAAAGTTTAAAGAAAAGACCCCACCATGCTTTGATTAAAACTTTGAACTCGTTGGGTGTTGAAATTTCCGAGGAAAATGATCACTTTTCACTAAGAAGTAAGGGCTGGGTAGCGCCCCCACAGGTCTTAGCCGTTGATGCTAGTCAAAGCAGTCAATTTGCATCGGCCCTGTTGCTGAATGCGTGGAACCTTCCCTTCGATTTAAATTTTTCGTACCCACAGGGGGCCCTGTCCGAAAGCTATTTTCAAATGACCTTGAATTTGGTTCGGCAGATGGGAATGCTTGTTGTCGAGAACAGTGGGGTTTATACAGTTCCAAAAAATCAAAAAATAAATGTACAAAGCTGGGATGTCGAGATGGACATCAGTTCGGCCTTTACACTCAGTTGTTTCGCAGCCGTTGGGGAGCCTCTTCGGTTACGAAATTTCCCCTTTGATTCTTTGCAGCCGGACTTAGTTTTTTTGAAAATTTTTAAGCAAATGAATATTCCTTGGAACAAATCCGACCGTGATTTGCTTGTTTTTCCATCAGAAAGTCGAAAACCCATCGATGTGAACTTGGCCCAGTGTCCTGATTTGTTTCCAATGCTTGCGGCACTCTGTGCAGTCACAGAAGGGTCTAGTTTTTTAAGAGGGGCGGGGCAATTGGTGCACAAGGAATCAAATCGTCTTGTGAAAACTCTAGAGCTCTTAAGGAGCTGTGGAGTTCATGTCGAGCAGATTCAAGATGGGCTGCATATTCAGGGGGCATCGGTGGACAGAAGGGTCTTGGCAATGACTGCGGCTGTAGAATTTGATCCGTCGCAAGATCATCGAATGGCCATGGCCGCAGGACTTTTTAAACTTCTTGGATATCCAATTCGAATTAAAAATCCAAACGTGGTGAATAAAAGCTTTTCTGACTTCTGGAGTCTTGTCAGAATAGATCCATGACATATGCAATTGTGGGTCATCGTGGTGTGGGTAAGTCCGCCTTGATGAAAAGGCTAAAAAGTTATTTCCCGACAGATATTAAATTTGTCGATATCGATCGTGAGATTGAAGCACAGCACGGAATTATCAAAGAAATTTTTGAACAAAAAGGCGAAGAGTACTTTCGCCATATCGAGGCCGATGTTTTCAAAGCCATGTATCGTTTGTATGGACAAAATCCATCGGTATTTATTTTAGGTGCAGGCTTTCCATTTGAGCAAATTCCAAAAGAGTTGACCGTTATTTGGGTTCGTCGAAATACTGATATCGAGGGCAGAGTTTTTTTGGATCGGCCAAGATTATTAAAAGATGTTTCGGCCTTTGCAGAGTATCAAAATAAATTTGAACTGCGAAATCCAGGTTATGAATCTTGCGCCGATTTGGTCTACCAGCTGCCGGAGGGCCTTGTGGACTCTTCCCAAAATGAAAAAAAGATATTTTCAATTTTTGGTTTACAAAAAAGTTTCGTTTTTAATTCAGAAAAATGTTTTTGTATTAATTTTTCAGAAAAAAAATTAAATTCAAAAAATGAAAAATTTATTCTGCAAATGAATGGTCACATCGAGTTCAGTTCGAATTGCTGGGATCTAAAAAAACTTCAAATTTGGTTGTCGTCCCATGAAAGTTTTCAATTCAAGGTCACTGATAAGCCAACATCTGGAAACCTATTGTCCCTTCGAGACGGTGACTTTTTTGATTGGCCGCAAGACTCACAAGCTCAGTTGCTTAAATATTTTGAATGGGTGGACGCGGATATTCAATTTTACGAGCAGGCGAAATCTTGTGCTTCTCTATCAGCCATGAAACTGAGTATTTCCTGCCATGAAGACTTAATTGGCGAGGCCATTCAAAAACTATCATTGTGCGATCGAAAAAATTATCATTTAAAACTTTGTCCTCTCGTTGAAAATTTTTCTGACCTCTCTAAAGGTTATTTGTGGTGGAAAAACGATCCACAGAACAGATCTTTTCTGCCTCGCTCAAAAAATGGTCGTTGGAATTGGTTTCGACAGTGGATGTTGCATCAACAAAAAATGAATTTTGTTTCATTTTTAAATTATGAAATCGCTGATCAACCCAGCTTGTTCGAAGCACTTTCATCGCCGCCCGTGGTTGCATCAAAATTTGCAGCTGTCATTGGAAGTCCTGTGCGCCATAGTTATTCTCCTCAAATGCATCACTTGTTTTTTATGAAGAACAATATTCCATTTTTTGCTGTTGATGTTCATGAGTCAGAGTTTGAAGAGGCCATGCCAATTTTAACCCAAATGGGTCTGCGTTTTGCTTCGGTGACTTCCCCTCTAAAAAGAAGGGTGTACCGGTGGACAACAGAAAAATCTGTCGATTGTCATACAGTACAGTCCGTGAACACTTTAAGTTATATTGAATCAACTAAAGCTTGGCGTGGTGATCAAACGGACTGGCCAGGTTTGAAGACCGCACTCGCAAATACACTCAAAGAAGAATATAAAAGTGTCGTGGTTTGGGGTGGAGGGGGCGTTCTAGAGCTTTTGAAAAAAGTTTGGCCCAATGCCAATTATTTTCCCGCCCGGGCGACGGTGGACCAAATCGATCCTTCACTTGCTCCAGAGCTTGTGGTTTGGGCTTCGCCACGCACTTTGGAGGTGCAATGGCCACCTTCGAAATGGAGACCAAAACTTGTTTATGATTTGAATTACGCTGAAAGTTCGATGGGACTAGAGTACAAAGCAAAAGAAAACTTAAATTACGAATCTGGTTTACGCTTTTTTAAAGAGCAAGCCCTTGAACAGCAAAAAATTTGGAGTCCACTTTTATGAGTGCGAACAGTTTCGGTGAAATTTTTAAAATCACAAGTTTCGGAGAAAGCCATGGGACAGCCCTTGGGGTTGTCATTGACGGCTGCCCAGCAGGAGTTCCCTTTGATGGGGCTTTGATGCAATGGATTTTGGATCGTCGAAAGCCAGGAACTTCATCCACTGTATCGCAAAGAAAAGAATCTGATCAGTACGAGGTTTTAAGTGGGATCTTCGAAGGGAAAACCCTTGGGACCCCAATAGCTATTATAACTCGAAATACCGACGCACGTTCGCAGGATTATATTGAAATCAGTCAACAGCCCCGTGCGGGCCATGCTGATGATGTTTGGAAGAATAAGTTTCAACATTCTGATCCCCGCGGAGGGGGCCGTTCTTCAGGGCGCGAAACTGTTTCCCGTGTCATGGCAGGCGCTGTGGCCGAAATGTTTGTTCGAAAGCTTTATCCAAATTTAGAAATTGTGGGTTTTAGTTCTGTCGTCGGTGATTTTCAATTGAGTTCTGCAGAAAGAGCACTGGCCCATAAGCTTGGAAGAAAAGATGTTGATCAATTTGCAGTCAGGTTTCCATCAATGAAATCAGAATCCCTTCGCCTTGAGCTTGAGAAAGCCCAACAAGAAGGACAAAGTTTTGGTGGGGTTGCAGAATTCATTGTTAAAAATCCCCCAGCCAACCTTGGGCAACCTGTTTTTCATAAATTAAAATCAGATTTAGCCATGGCCGTGATGAGCTTAGGAGCCACTTCAGCTTTTGAAATTGGTGATGGAGTGCAAGCCTCTGTTGCCCGTGGCATCGAGTTTCACACGCAAAATCAGTCCTCGCAGTATGGCGGTCTACGCGGTGGAATTTCGACGGGTGAAAGTATTTTGTTAAAGGCCCATTTCAAACCCACATCATCAATTTTAGATGTCGCTAAAAAAGGTCGTCATGATCCCTGCATAGTCACTAGGGCCATCCCAGTGATCGAGTCCATGATTTGGATCACCCTGGCTGACCATATCCTGTGGGCGCGCAAAGATTTAATTTAAATCAGACTCCCGGGGCTTCACTATAAACTCTTCCGTGGTGAGTTTTTCAGAGGCTAAAACGTCTTTTCCGTCGGCCCAGTAGGTAATTTTATAACGACCAGGTTTTTGAAAATCTGTAGATGAAACTTTTTCTAGGTTTTCTTTTTTATCGATCATAAGCCATTGCTGCCCAAGGAAAGAGGCATAGTAAACTTCTCCGACCACCATGAAGCCATCATTCTTTTTTCATTGAATTTGAAATTGTCCAGGTTTTTTATCTTCGGCGACTTTTTCAATTTCTGGCGGCGGAAGTTTATTTTTTTCTATCTTCAAGGTTTTCGGTATAAACAATTCATTGGATTCAATATTTTGAGGACCTAAAGAGGAAATCGAAACCACAAATTCACCGGGTGTGACTTCGAATTCAAAAGTTGTTTTATCGGTTTCAAATTCTTTTAAAATTGTTTTTTTGTCTTTTGAATAAATTCTTACTTTATATTTAGCTACTTGATCTACTGGCTTCCAATTCAATTTTACCATACGCTGAGATGGTTTTTCTTTGTTTGACACAAATTCAAATGGATCTTTTAAAGACTCGGCTGGGATTTTAGGCTTCGGAGGAGCTACTTCTAGGGCTTCTTCTGATGACCAAGGGCTTTGATTTCCCCATTTTGTGATATATCGACCTCGTATTTTATAACGATTGATGGGTACGCTGAATTTAATTTGTGAAGTTTTTGATTTAACAGTTTTGAAGACTTTTTTATTTTGATCTAAAATTTGAATTTCATAGGTTGCAGCATTTTTGCTTTCTTCCCATTGCATTTCAATGGAAACATCACCAGCCCTAGTTTGCGCCGTCGAGAAATTACAGAGGCATAGACTGACAAGAATCAAAAATAGAAATTTCATTTTTTTGTTTTATCTTCTGGTGGAGCCTCTTTAAAAGACAGATCACTTAAACTAAGTGCCAACTTTAAAGCCTGATTTTCGTTTAATTTCACAGGGGATTCATTCACTGAATAATTAAAGGCATTGGTAAAGTTCGTCACAGCTTGTGGGCCATTTTTTAAAATTTGTGGAATTATTTTTATTGAACTTTGGATAGATAGTCCAAGGCGTTTATCATTTCTTAAAAAATCGTAAAGCTTTTTAAAATCAGCAAAAACACCATTTTTGTACATTTCTGTGGATTTTGTAATTTGAATAATCAGTTCTGTGCATGTTTTATAATCCAATGACATTTCTTTTTCACTGAGACAAAACTGAGTCATACTGACAAAGTCATTTTTGATATTTTCAGGCGATCCTTTGTAGTCTTTCGATAAAGACAAAGAAAGATCAAACGCATTTTTAAAATCCAGATTCAGATAATTTTCTAAGAATGTTTTTTTGAATATCTCTTTGAACGAAAGGGCTCGTTCCGACTCAAGCCTTGAGAATATTTTGGCAAGTTTAAAGCTTTCACCAAGGTCAACGCCAGATTTTTTAAGCAATTGATAGAGTTCCGTGAATCTTTCCGCAGCGCCAGTACATCCTTTAGAAATATCATAGGCGTGCTCGACCATGGCGGTTTCACTTAAAGACAGATCAGTTTCTTTAGATAAAAATTCTACCGCTTTTTTAAATTCATCTGTGCTTTTACATGTAATAAATGTGGTCTCGTCCTTTTTAAAAAATTCCTTTGTGGGACCATTGTAAAGCGAGTTATCAGGAGCCCCATGCGCTAGCGAAAAAGAAAAAAAACTTCCTAAAAAAAATTTAAAAAATATTTTTTTTAAATTCGTCATTAAAAGTTCCAAGTCAAATTCAGATAAGGTTACCCCCTGTTTC
>DGYJ01000070.1:62637-65980 GCA_002396665.1 Bdellovibrionaceae bacterium UBA5009 | reverse complement strand
AGGTTGCAGCTCAAACTTTCCGTCAGCAACTTTTTTGTAACGATAATTAAAATCTGTAATCGGTGCATAAATTTTTCGTTTGTATTCAAGATGCTTTTCGTAGCTGTCAATGTATCTGCTTTTGAATATCCACGGAAAGGTAGCCAATAAAATCCCAATGAGAGGATACGAATTATTTGAAGTCGTTGATTTATCAAGTAAGTTCAAATTCACAGCTAAATTTGTATAGACAGACGCGGTTGAAAGAATACGAACAAGTTCTGCTTGTTTTTGCAAAGTTTCTTCAGCCAAACGTTCACGCAATAGATCAGATTTTTTATCAGTGCCTTTGTAGTTCCGTTTAATTTTTGTAAGTTCTGTCGAGTAAGTTTCTTGAGAGGTTAGATAATAGGTCAAGCCCAGCCATGCCGCCCCAACGCCGACAGCAGCATTGGCAGCAAAGTCTGCTGCATTTCTTTCTGTTGTAGATACAAGTGATGCTCCATTTTCGTCTGTTTTATCTTTGTATTTTCCCTTCAGCAAAAGTCCTGATGCAATAGATGATACTGCTGAAAGTTGAATGGGCCAAAACAGAGCAATACGGTTGTCTTTTTCATACTGCGCATCTAGTGCTAATCGATCAGTTGCCCGTGGTACGACTTGAAGTTCTGGATACTCTAAAGAGGATAACAATTCTTTTTCGTGGGATTCTAGAGTTTGTGAAGAATCTTGTTTTGCAGAATTTTCTGCTGAGCTTGTTGGATTGCCTGCCGCTGTCTGAGTATTTTTATTTGCAGTGCCAGTTGCAGGTGGCGCCGCAAAAGCGGAAGAGAATAAAAAAAATGAAATTGTAAATCGAAGAACAAAGTTAGACTTTATCATTTTGTGGCTCTTTCTGCTGTGGTTGATTCAGTCTTTAGATTACAGAAGAAGACTGCAATTAAGCAAAAAGTCAGAACAAGTTTAGTCTTAAGGTCGGTCTATAGGACTCGACCTTTGTAGATGTAGGCGATTCCACCAGTTAAAGATTCGAACTCAACATGACTGAATTGCCCAGTGGACATCATTAGTTGGCTAAATTCTTCCCTGCAAGGAAAGGTTGAAGATGAATTTTGCAAGTATTCATAGGCCTGGGCCTGGCCCGTGATTAAGCCGCCAATTTGTGGCAAAACTTTTTGAGAATAGAAATTATAAAGTGAATTTAAAACGGGCCACTTCACTTGGCCAAATTCTAGAACCATCACGTAACCACCGGATTTGGTGACCCTGGCCATTTCGCTTATTCCAAGGGCTGGATTTTGAACATTACGAATGCCGAAGGAAATGCTCGAGATATCAAAAAATTTATTTTCATAGGGAAGCTTTGTCACGTCGGCAACTTCAAAGCGAATATCTAAATTTTGCTTCTTCGCTTTGTCCGGCGCAGTTTGTAGCATTTCAATGCAAAAATCAGTTCCAATAACTTGTCCAGCGAGTCCTACATTTTTTTTGAATTCGATAGCCAAGTCGCCTGTACCAGTGGCGCAATCTAAAACTTTTTTTCCAACAGAGGCCTCGCTCATCGCCACTAATTTTTTGCGCCAAAGATGGTGTATCCCTAAAGAAAGCACAGAGTTTGCTGTGTCATATTTTGCAGCCACTTGGCTGAACATTTGTTTTATTTTTTCTGGCTCGGGATTGTGTAATTTCATATCTTCAATTCTTTTAGTGAGAGGGCTCGTTTTGTAAATGTGCAATTGGTTTGTTCAAGGGGCGATCTAAGGCCATAAGCACACGCTCTAGGGTTTTCATCAGACGATCAAAATCTTTTAAGGTCAGGGCCTGTTGTCCATCAGAAAGAGCTTCGGCAGGGCGGGGGTGAACTTCGACGATGATTCCGTCGGCTCCAACTGCGGCAGCGGCAAGTGCTAAATCGGGCACGAGGTCGCTGATTCCAACTCCGTGGGAAGGGTCAACAATCACTGGGAAAGGAGTTCTTTTTTTCGCGTAGGCGACAGCATTTAAATCCAAAGTATTTCGTGTGGCCGTTTCGAATGTTCGAATTCCACGTTCGCACAAAATCACGTTTTCGTTTCCACCCTGGGTAATATAATCCGCAGCCTTGATCCATTCATCAATTAAAGCTGCAAATCCACGTTTCAACAAAACAGGTTTTTGAGTTTTGCCAAGTTCTTTCAGCAAAGAGTAATTGTGCATGTTTCGAGAGCCCACTTGAAACATTTCGACGAAATCATGAACCTCTTCAACTTGGCGGATATCTGTAATTTCTGAAACAAGGGACATACCCGTTTTTTGGCAAACAGTTTTAATGAAGTCGAAGGACTCGGCCCCCAAACCTTGAAAAGATTTGGATGAAGTCCTCATTTTCCAAATTCCACCCCGAAGAAGACTGGCTCCGCTGCTTCGAACTCCGTTGGCTGTTTCAAGAAATTGAGATTCATTTTCGATAGAGCAAGGGCCTGCAATCACAGTGAACGCTGGGCCACCAATGGTGACAGAGCCAACCTTGACTGTTTTCGTAGCAAGAGTATTGTTCATAGTCTTTGTGTTCATCACTTCCATTGTACGCCCTTAACAATTTATGAAGGTGAAAATGTGAAAAAACAGACTAGCATAAGCGCTGAATCATGGCCAAAGGTTTTCACAGCCGGGGCCTTTCTTCGTTGGAAGGGCGAGTGGTTAGTTTGGAGCCTTTGGGAAAATTCTCTAAGTATTCAAAATCAAAAAGAAATTTCAATTTTTTCACCTGATTTTTTTAACCTTTCAAAGGGTCATTGCAAGGCCAAACCAGAAGGTGTGTTTGAAAAAAATGCCCTTTCACAAAGTTTGCGTGATCAGCTTGAAGTCTTAACCACTGCCAGGGGTCAGGGTTTTCAGGATTCCAAGGGCCTCTTCGGTGGCGGACAAATTCAAAGTGATCAAAATTGGCAGGGGCCGTCTAAGGAATCCTTCCAAAACTCATTCACAAAAATTCAATCCTTGATTGCCAGCGGTGAATTGCAAAAGGCAGTGCCGATTGTATCTTCGACTCTTTCGCACCAATTTGAAACCCAAGATTTACTAAGGGCTTGGTTGAATCTTTTCGAAGCCCCCGATCATTTAATTCCTTTTGGTGTTTGGAATGCTGAGGGTGGAATTCTTGGGGCCACACCAGAAATTTTATTTGTGCAAGACGACTTGGGCGTTGAAACCATGGCCTTGGCGGGAACATGTCCTAAAAGTTCTGGTCGATCAGTAGATGATTTTTTTAAGGATCCTAAAGAAAATAAAGAACACGACTGGGTTGTCCAGGATATTTCAGAAAAACTAAGTTCATTCGGTCAGGTGCAGACTTCGCCCAAACAAATTTTAGAGCTTCCCCATG
>DGYJ01000070.1:55716-62459 GCA_002396665.1 Bdellovibrionaceae bacterium UBA5009 | reverse complement strand
GTTAGAGCTTCCCCATCTTTACCATCTTCAGACCAAGATTTATCTCAACCTTAAAAGTCATGTCAGTCCCTTTGAGCTGACAAAGGTCCTACATCCAACGGCGGCCCTTGGGGTTTATCCCTCGCGATTTAATTTTCAAAATATGAAATCTTGGCCAGAACAGTTTGATCGGCAAAACTTTGGGGCTCCAATTGTTTTTCAGTTAAGTCCAAAGCAGACAGTTGCACTTGTTGCCATTCGTGGGATGCAGTGGAGCACTAAAAATAGGCAGATTGCACTTCGTGCTGGATGTGGACTTGTCGAACAAAGTATTTTTGAGTCAGAATGGTCAGAGCTTAATCAAAAAATTGATTCGATTAGAAAGTTGATTTTGAAATGACCAATATGCAGTTGTCCGCCGAAGTAATTAAAGAGCTCCTCAGTGTAGGGGTTCGTGAATTTTGTCTTTGTGCCGGGGCCAGAAACAGTCCCTTGATTCATTACTTTGACGAAAATAAACATCTTAAATCCTATCATTTTTTTGAAGAACGTTCGGCCGCCTTTTTTGCCCTTGGTCGAATGGCGCAAACCCGTCATCCCGTGGCCGTCATTACGACATCAGGAACAGCCTCGGCAGAACTTTTACCTGCAGCCATTGAAGCCACTTACTCTTCCTTGCCTTTGATCATGGTCACTGCAGATAGGCCGAAGTCTTTTCGTGGAACTGGGGCGCCGCAGACGATTGATCAAGTGGGTCTTTTTTCTTACTACATCGAAGCCTGTTTTGATTTGGACTCTGTGAATTCCCATATTTCGCTGAAGGGTCTTAGTTGGAAAAAACCAGTGCATATCAATATGTGCTTTAAAGAGCCTCTTTTAGATGATGTTGTTCAACGGATCGAGTACCCAGAAAAAGTCGACAGAGTTCGTTTTCCAGAAGCTTTTCCACTTGAAATGGTGGATGAAATCACCAAATTTTTGTCGGAACATCGCCCTTTAGTTTTATTAAGCACAGTACCTGAAAAAGCTAAAGATTCAGTTTTGCAATTTTTGAAAAATTTGAAGGCCCCCATTTATGCTGAAGGGATTTCAAACTTGCGCGGGCATCCGGATTTGAAAGAAGTGCAAATTCTTTCTGGTGAAAAAATGTTAAGTTATCTTTTGGATAACAAAATTTGCGACTCGCTACTTCGTATTGGTGGTGTTCCCACGGTGCGTTTGTGGCGTGATCTTGAAGATAAAAAAATAGATCTGCCAGTTCTTTCCCTGGGCTATAATCATTTTACTGGGCTTAGTCGTGAAGTGCTTCACTTCGAAGATCTAGAAGACCTTTCGCACATTGAACTGCAAAGTCATTTGCCGTTAGAAAAAAGTGTGACTCAAAAAGATCGCGAACAGTGGGGATTTCTTTTACAGCTTTTTCAGAAGTACCCCCAAGCCGAGCCTTCTCAATTTTTCTACCTTTCAAGATTAATGAAGGGGGCGAATGTTTATTTGGGAAATAGTTTGCCTGTGCGTGAGTGGGATTTGGCTGCGGACCCAGACTTTGCGCCCATGCAAATGGCTGCTAATCGCGGAGCCAATGGAATTGATGGTCAGTTGTCGACCTACCTTGGGTGGACGGCTGCTGATGCTGACAACTGGTGCATTGTCGGCGATCTGACTGCAATGTATGATCTGACTTCTTTGTGGATTACAAGCCAAATGGAAGAAAAAAATATTCGTATTGTTGTGATGAACAATAATGGTGGGATGATTTTTAAAAGACTTTTTCAAAAAGATATTTATCTTAATAAGCATGAAATTTCATTTCGCCCTTGGGCCGAAATGTGGAATTGGGAATACACAACATGGAGCCAAATTCCTTCAAACTGTTCCTTGGCCCGTAAGCAAATCATCGAAGTGACTCCTTCGGCCGAGCAAACTGAAAAATTTTGGAACGAGTGGGAAGCTTCGTGGAAAAAGTGACCTTTCTTTTTTTACATGGTTTTTTAGGGCAGCCTGAAGACTGGAATCCATTGATAGAAAAATTAAAAATTCAATTTCCCCAGGCTAATTATGTGACGATGGATTACTTCAATTACCCACCGCTTTCGCCAAAAAATAAATTTGAAAAGTGGGTCGAAAATTTTTTTCTTTGGATGGATGTTGATCACGCCAATGAAGAAATAATTTTATTTGGTTACTCTTTGGGTGGCCGTTTGGCTTTGCATGTTTTTGAGCAGCGTCCTGAAAGGTTTAAGCGATTATTGGTGATTTCTGCTAACCCAGGAATGAAAGACAAGCAATCCGCTGAAAAGCTGAAGCGATTGGAAGAAGATCAAATTTGGGCCCGCCGATTCTTAGTTGATTCATGGCAAGATTTAATGTCTGGCTGGAATTCCCAGCCAGTCTTCGCAGGCAGTCAGCGGGATCCCCACCGCGACGAGGCCAACTTCAGGCGTGATCTTCTTTCGAAGGCCCTGACCAATTGGTCCTTGGGTGTTCAAAAAAATTTCGAGCCTTTATTAATGGCTTGGCAAAAAAAAATCACATGGGTTGTGGGCGACTTTGATAAAAAATATATTCAGCTTACAAAGGATATTTTTAAAATTTGCCCGCAGATGAATTATTATATTTGTCCTAAAAGTTCTCATCGCGTGATCCAAGATCAGCCAGAAGATTTGGCAGAGGGTCTTCTTAAGGTTTTAGAAAAAGTTTTTCGAAATGAAGAAATCGAATAAAAAAAGGGCCAATTGTTCATTGGCCCCTCGATCCCCTCGATCGTTCAATTGCAAATATGAAATATAGTTAGCGAGACGCAACGGATTTATTCGTTGTGCCCAAAAGTTCGCGACTGACCTTGGCTATCCAAGGTGCGTACACCAAGGCATTGGAATAAATGCCGTAGCTTGAACAGGATTTTTCACCGCGGCTGGTGATTCCCCAGAGGTAGATTTTTCCGTTCACGAAGGCATAGGCAGGTCCACCCGAATCACCTTCACAGGCTCCGCGCCCTTTGCTTTGATCAACTCCGATTTCAGTTGTCTTAGTATTTGGAACAAACTGAACATCATCACCGCCCCTTGTAGAATTTGAAGGCACAACACCGCCAAGGATGGTTGTTGTGACATATCTTAAAGTGCCGCTGCTATTGGCTTGGTTGGGTTTATACTGTAAATTTCCACTGGAATCATGAACGGGTTGTCCTTGGGCATTTGTGACCACTTTGTTTCCAGTGATGCCATAACCAGCTAAAATCACACGGTCTGTGGGTTTGATCATATCAAGCTTTGGAGCAAGAACTGCGGGTTGAAATCCTGCGGGTAGTCCGCCGTTAAATCGAAGAACAGCGACATCACCATTGTTCGCGGGCAAATCTTTGTTACGAGCATAGAGCGGAGAAATTTTGTAACCAACAACTGGACGTCCAAGCAGTTTCATTTTTTCTTTGCTCTTCGCAATTTCAATTAAATTTCCACCGAAGATGGCAATTATTTGGACTGTTTTTTCGCCAGCATCGTCAAAGACACAGTGGGCAGCTGTTAAAATAATACTGTCTGAAAGAATTGAGCCTGTGCAGATGGCAGTCGTGATATTTTGCTTAGGAATGTTGATCCCTTGGGCGCGAAGGCTATTGGCCATTTGTGCGTTCAATTGTTTTACAATAACCAAACCTGCAATACTTCCAGAAAGAGCCGAGTATTCGGGAACGGGCTTTCCGCCAACAATGGAATTGCTCGTAGATTGCTCGTCTTCATTTTGAAGCTGAATCTGTGATTTTGAATTCGTCGGATTTCCGCAGGCGGCCAGGGTCACCAGGGAAAGGGACATCGCGAAGTGAAGTAGATTTGTTGCTAGACTTTGAACTTTCACTTTTCCCCCTGGTTGTAAAAGTTGCATGTATGTAAACGTCTTAGACACCTTTAAACAAGATGAATCTTTTTGGGGAACTTATAACAAAATCTTATGGCTTACGCAGACGGTCCGTGGCCTCAATAAGCGCTGAGCGTATTCCTGGCTCCATGGCCGAGTGTCCTGCATCTGTAATAATTTCAAGAGTTGCCGCAGGCAAAAGCTTTTTAAGTTCCCAGGCGCTTCGTGCTGGGCAAACCATATCGTAGCGACCTTGAACAATGTGGCACGGAATATGGGAAATCTTCGCTATATTCTCTAACAAATAATTATTCGTTGGGAAAAAAGCATTGTTGATAAAGTAATGACATTCGATCCGTGAAAACGAAAGGGCATAGTCAGGGTTTTCAAATTCATCGATGGATTTTTGATCAATATACAAATGGGCTGTTGCTGCTTCCCATTGGCTCCAGGCCTTTGCGGCCTTAATTTGGTTTCCACGATCGCCTGTCGTCAAAAGTTTATAGTAGGTTTTCACCATTTCATTTCGATCTTTAAGATCAACCGGTGCAAGAAATTTTTCCCAATGATCGGGGAAGACATAGGAAGCTCCTTCTTGGTAAAACCAACGGATTTCCAGGGGGCGACATAAAAATATTCCACGCAGCAATAAGCTTTTTACTTTTGTCGGGTGGGAAATGGCATAGGCCAAAGCAAGGGTCGAGCCCCAACTTCCGCCAAAGACATGCCAGTCTGAAATTTTAAAATGCTCGCGAAGGGTTTCGATATCTTTGATCAATTCCCATGTTGTGTTTTCTGCAATTTCCGCGAGGGGTTTGCTTTTGCCAGCTCCGCGTTGATCAAATAAAATAATGCGATAGTATTGGGGATCAAAAAATCGACGATGGCTTTCAGAAATTCCACCGCCGGGCCCACCGTGCAAAAAGACGACAGGAACACCTTGGGGATTTCCGGCTTGCTCATAATAAATCTCGTGGATATTGGAAACTTTTAGATGACCTTTATCAAAGGGTTCGATGGCTGGGTAAAAATCACGCATAGAATAATCCTTTTATAATTCACTTTGTGGTGAGTTATTTTTTGAAGGGTCGTTGTTTTAATTCTTCAGACAAAAAACTGTGCTGTAAAGCTGTTTGATTGCATTTTTTAAAGTCTTCTAAGTTAAAGCCATGAAATCGATTTAATATTTCATAATCATCGTTCAGTGTTGTGGCAAAGATCCCTGGGTCATCGGCATTGATTGTGATGGGGACTCCGAAATCATAAAGTTTTCGCACGGGATGGCTTACGAAATCAGGGAAGGCCTGGGTCAGCCAATTGCTGATCGGGCAGACTTCCAGGGGAATATTTTTACTTTTCAAATAGTTCATCATTTCGGGGCTGCGGATGACCTGGATCCCGTGACCGATACGTTCTGCACCAAGAAGTTCGATGCTGTCTTTGATCCACTGGGGGGCTCGGTCATCTGGAGTTTCGCCTGAATGGATTGTGATATGCAGCCCGTTTTTTTTGGCCTTCGCAAAAAGCGGAGCAAAGGGTTTGGGTTCGAAGCCGTCTTCGTTGTCAGCAAGATCCAAAGCGATGAACGAGTCTTTATGATCAATAACAAAGTCACAAACTTTTTCTGCTTCTTTGAAAGATTTTACTCTTTGAATGATGGCAATCAAACCCACCGCCATGGGGTATTTTTGCATGGCCATTTGCAAGCCTTTGAGCAGGGACAAATGAATTTTTTCGTAGGTTAAGTTGGCATGGCCTTCAGCAATAAATGTTGGCGCGTAACGAAGTTCAAGCCAATGGATGCCTTCGTTGTAGGCGTCTTCACAGGCTTCAAAAGCCAGTCGGGTCAGAATTTCTTCAGAGGCTAAAACCTTTTGCGAACTTAAAAATTTTCGCAGAACTGTTTCTAAATCTTTCATGGGTTGGGTGATTAAATAATGAGCTCTTTGTTTCGCGGGATCTGCGGGCCATTCTAAACCCATTTGGGGGGCCAGTTCGCTCATTGTGCTCCAACGCATCGAGCAGTCCAAATGGCGATGCAGTTCAACCTTAGGAATAGCTCTAAATTGCTGAGAAAATAACACATCACCCATGACACTTTTACTAACACTTCTTTTTTCTTGTGTCTCGGTAAAAAAATTGAGACGAATGACCCATGAATCAAACAAATTCCCCTCTTCAAATTCAAAGTCATCTTTTTAAAAATCCAAAACAAAAGCCAGCTTACTCTGTCTCGATCAAAACAGCCAATGGGCAATCTCTTGCAGCTGTTGACCCGCGGGCCACAAGGGCTTTGGTTTCCTTAATGGATATGGCCGCTGTGATTGGCGGGGCGGCATCGCATTACGGCGGCCCTGCAGCCTTTGCAGAATTGATGTCAGCAAGTCATGCTTTGATGTTTGATCATGCAGAAAAAAAATCAAAAATTTGGTCTGATCTTTTTCACTTTGTGAATGATGCAGGTCACTGCGAAAATGGGTTGTACGCTTTGAAGGCTCAATATGGGCTTGCAGGTTTGAATATTGATTCATTGAAAAAATTTAGATCCATTGATTCTGGCCTGACAGGACACGGTGAAGTCCACTGTTTCCCCGAGGGTGTATTGATGAGCAATGGCCCTTTGGGTTCCGCTTTCCCGCAAACCCAGGGTTTGGCCATGGCCGAAAAGTTGAGTGGCCACAATCGCACTGTAATATGTGCGATTTCTGATGGAGCAAGTATGGAGGGCGAGGCCCGTGAAGCCTACGCGGCGATTCCAGGACTTGCACAAAAATCATTGCTAAGTCCCTATGTGCTTTTAATCAGTGACAACAACACAAAACTTTCTGGACGCATCGACAAAGAAAGTTTTGCCATGAATCCAACTTTTGCATCGCTTGCAACTTTGGGATGGGATGTGATTGAAGTTC